>JAPKZX010000070.1 GCA_026393575.1 Actinomycetota bacterium | reverse complement strand
AGGAGCCAGCAACATTTCGCGAGCACTCGGTGCAAAGTACGGCGCTCTGGACTTTCTGCTTGATGCAGTAAACGGACCGAATCCCGAAGTCCTGACACTCGCATACCGACCAATCGATATTGCGTGTGCTGCTGCAGCAATTGTCGGCCACATGTTTCCCGTCATGCGCCACTTCAAAGGTGGCAAAGGAGTCGCAACAGGCGGTGGAGTTCTGCTTCCACTTCACCCACCCGTCATGATCGGCACACTCATCGCATGGCTTCTCATTATGAAAGTCAGCAAGAAGGCATCAATTGCTTCCATTGCCATAGTTCCAATCATGCTCATTGCGCTTGCTGTGCGCGGAACTGCTGGCTGGGAATTGTTAGCCCTACTCGGAATGGGTGTACTTGTTGAGATTCGTCATATCTCCAACATCAAACGTCTGATATCTGGCAGCGAGCCTCCCGTTACTGGCGTCAGCCATTAACACTGTGGTCGTCTGACCAAACAACATGACACCACCGATTGTTCTTCTTGCCCTTGGTTCTTGGGAACAGCACGGCGCCCACTTACCGTTTGATACCGACACAGTGATCATCGAATCTGTTGTTGATGCGGCAATTCGTTCTGTTGATCCTGAGAACACACAATTCTCGGTTGTGCCAACGATTGGTGTTACCGCCAGTGACGAACACAACGGATTTGCTGGAACGCTAAGCATTGGTACTCATGCCCTATCCGACGCGGTTGTTTCCATTGCTCGTTCCGCTTCGTGGGCGCGCGGTATTTGCATTGTGAATGGTCATGGCGGTAATGCAGACGCACTGAAACTTATCCATTCAGCACTTGACTACGAGAAAATTCGGCATTCCATCTGGTCCTTGCCTTACTACGAAGGTGCAGATATGCACGCAGGTCATACCGAGACTTCATTGATGCTCCACCTTGCTCCAGACACTGTGCGCATGGACCTCGCAGAAGTTGGTGCAGTCGGAGACTCTGAAATGCTGATTGAACGCATGCGAGCTGGTGGGATAAAGGAAGTGTCATCAAATGGAGTTGTGGGCGACCCCACTAACGCCACCGCTGCTCATGGAGCAACCATGTTGAGTTTTTATGCAGACCACTTAACAAAGCTCTTGCTACAAATACAGACTTCTTGGACATGACCGACAACTTTTTCGCCGACAAGCAATGGTTTCGTTCAAAGGACGGCAAAAGGCTTCTCGCTGGTTCTCCCCTAACGCTATTTACAGTTTCAACGGCTGGAAGCGCCATCCTCGATGCGATTGAGAGCGATACTCCTCTGCCTCCTCAACATCAACAACTCACCGACCGTCTCTCTGTAACCGGGGCTATTCACCCGCAGAACGTCGCGTCATGTTCAGCGGAACAAGTCACCGTGGTTATTCCAGCCTTCATTAGTGACGAAGAAGATCAGGTAGCCCTGCAGGCATTGGTTGATGAATTGAGACCACTCAGAATTGTGATTGTCGATGATGCCTCACCATTTTTCTTTGAGATTGTTAAGACAACGATTGTCCGTCTTGAAGAGAACAGTGGTCCTGCCACTGCTCGCAATACCGGCCTGCAATACGTTGAGTCACCCTACGTAGTTTTCGTGGACACAGATGTTCAGATTTTCGCGCAAGACGTACTCAACTTGGCGGGCCACTTATCTGATACACAACTTCTGGCTGTCGCGCCGCGCGTAGCAACAGAGAGAACTAAATCCTTTATCAATGAATACGAATCGTTTCATTCTCCACTAGATCTTGGGCCAGACCCAGCAGTCGTGCGACCCTTGTCGCGTGTTGCATATGTGCCGTCGGCGGTTCTGGCCTGCAATGCAAGTCACCTTCGTGAACTTGACGGCTTCAATGAAGAACTACGCGTGGGTGAAGATGTAGATCTCATTTGGCGTGCAGTTGAAGGCAAGTTTGTTGTGCGATATGCGCCTGAAATAGTTGCTACACATTCTCCACGCCGCACTGTGCGTTCAATGTTGAAACAGCGCATCTCATATGGCTCAAGTAGTGCTGCGTTAGATCAACGACATCCTCGCTCTTCGGCCCCATTGCGTACACATTTGTTCTTTTTCGTACCGGTCATGCTGCTTTTCTTGGGCTATTTGGTGACCGCGGCAATAGCACTGATCCCAATGTTCTTTTATTTTGCGCTCACATTACGGAATACCGGAATGTCTCTGCTTCAGCGCACTCGAATCACATGGTGGGGTTTAGTGAGCACCACCAAACTGACTGCTTCCGCAATACGACGAGTGTGGTGGCCATTGTTTGCTGTTGCATCGCTAGTAACTACTCGACCAGTCATCATGTGGTCTTTTTGTGTGCTCATTCCAACATTGTTTGGGCTGATGAAAAAGAAACCACGTCAACCTCTCACCTACCTTTTCGTGCGAAGCCTCGATGACATGAGTTATGGAATTGGAGTATGGAAGGGCGCAATTCGGCGAAAGAACCTGCGCTGCCTGTTGCCGGTCTTTACTCTGCGTGCATCAAGCCGGAGATGAAGATTGGATGCGTTGACTAATGTCATTGCATTCAGCACAGACTGATTCTGGAATCAAACCCCATCGCATAAGCCGTGCAAAGATCGCACACCCCAAGCAGAAGCCCACAAAAGCTTCCAACGAAGCAGCTCCAGCCAACATTGCAATCACGACTCGAGACGCCGTGTGCGCATCGGCAAACCACAGCACCGAGCCGACGATAGAGAACAAGGCGCCAATCCCTTGGGCAAACCTTTTGGGTGGTCCGGGCACAAGACGATGATCGCGCTTGATGCGTGGTGTGATGATTTGTGTAGAAATTCTTCCTAGTGGACTCAGCAATGGCCCCGTGCTTACTCGAGCGATAAATCCATATGTAAGCGGCAGAAGCAGCCATGGATTTCCCGTGATTACAAAAGCCACGCTCGTCACCACGGCCCCACCAGCCACGATGCGCGCTGAAGTTTCATTGACGGGATTTGGAAACCCAAAGATTCTGGCCATGCCATCACGCTAGGGCAATATTCCTGTCTGACAACTCAGCAATAGTCGTGGCGACTACGGTAAATGGAGTGACAATCCGCCTTGCCGTGCAACGAGCCCAATGGTTATCCCATGTACACCGCGTTGCCGACTCAATGCCAGGCATTGTTCCTGTTGTTAAGGGCAATGGTTACGGATTTCGTCGATGGAATCTCATGCCCTTGGCCGGCGAACTCGCAAACGAAATTGCGGTGGGCACCATCTTTGAGGTGCGCGATGTTCCAACGCATGTCACTCCTATTGTGCTCACGCCAACTCTGACGCCACCGCCCAAGAATCTCCCCCTCAACACAATTCTCACAGTGGGTAGCGCGCATCATGTCATTGCTCTCACGTCTGCAGGGTGGCGTGGTGATGTCATCATTAAGTTGCAATCACCAACAATGAGATTTGGTGTTACCAAGCAAGATTTTGATTTACTCATGCGCGATGTTCGAAATGCGCAATTTACACTTCGTGGTTTTTCTATTCACCCTCCACTTGAAGGCGATCCAAAGTCGCACATCGAAAACATTTCTTCATGGATCGAACTTCTTGAACCATCCCAACCGATATATGTCAGCCACCTTGATGCAACTGCATACGCCTACCTCTGTGGAAAGTTTCCTGACCGTTCTTTCCGTATTCGCCTTGGTACTTCTCTATGGCACGGGGACAAATCTGCACTGCAATTATCGGCAGATGTAGTGGACCATCACCCTGTGGAATCGGGCACAAAGGCTGGTTATCGGCAAACTCTCATCAAAGGCTCTGGAGAAATTGTGCTGGTCGGATGCGGTACTGCACACGGTGTCAATGTGCTGCCTGATGGCCGTAGCCCATTCCATTTTCGCAATCAACGCCTCAACCTGCTTGAAGCTCCGCACATGCATACTTCAATGTTGTTTGTAGCGCGAGGTAGACCAATGCCAAGTATTGGTGAATGGATTGATGTGCAACAACCACTCACCCGAGTGCAAGTTGACTTGTTGCAATATCTCTAGTTAGTAACTAGTCACGCACAGTTGCCATGCGGTTGAGCCCGCGCCAACCTACGGCGGATGCACCGATGAGAGGACCTTCATCAGAAAGTCGCGTCGGAACAATACGTGCCTTGCGCGAGAACTCGATGGTGCACAATTCATCGAGTGTGCGTTGAGCTGCATTGAAGAACGTGGCACCAAAACCTAAAGCGACGCTGCCACCAACAACCACAAGTTTGAGGTCAAGAAGATTGCATGCAGATGCGACGCCACGACCAACTAGTCGCCCTGTGCGCACCATGATCTCGTAGGTGGGTTGAGTAGGCGAACGACCCGTAATCGCCTCAATGGCTGGGCCTGAAGCCTCTGCCTCAAGGCACCCACGACCTCCACAGGTGCATCGGCGACCATTGGGTTCCACGATGACGTGTCCAATATGGCCCGCGTTTCCTGTTTCGCCGTCTAGCAACTGGCCATTGAGCACAATTCCCCCGCCAACCCCGGTGGAGACCACCATGGCCATGAAGTTGTCTATGCCACGGGCGGCTCCGAGCCACCCTTCAGCTAGCGCCAAAGCTTTTGCATCACCATCGCCAAAGACCGGTAGTCCAGTGAGGGTTTCCAAACGTTGACGTAATTCAAAACCGCGCCACTGAGGAATGTTGAGTGGTGAAATCGTTTCCACGTTTGCAGTGATTGGTCCAGCTGAACCGACACCCACAACAGATGGACGCACACCATGATGATCGACTGCTCGCAACAACTGCGCATCAACAGCTCGACTGAGATCATCGAAAAGTTCTTCAGATGAATCTTGCGCATTGACAACAAATTGTGTTCGGTCAATTAACTCACCATTGCGAGTCACCAAGCCAACAGCAATTTTTGAGCCGCCGATATCAATTGAGAGTGCGAGGTCCATGGGATGTACATTCTCGCAATATGTCAAACAAAAAACACGCTTATTCGGCTAATGGGCGCAGGTTGAAACACACAATTCGAACTAAGATTTATAGGCAATGAACACATGGTCCGCGCTCTTGCAGCGCGAAATTGGGTCGGAACGCCATACAGAACTGCAACAATTTATTGCGCACGAGCGTTTGGTATCTACAGTGTTTCCCCCGGCGCAGGACGTATACGCGGCCCTCGAACTCACGCCATTTGAGTCAACGAAAGTGGTCGTTTTAGGACAAGACCCGTACCACGGTCTCGGGCAAGCACACGGCCTTAGTTTTTCTGTACGTGGCAACACACCGATTCCTCCATCGTTGCGGAACATCTTTCAGGAACTCTTCACCGATGTTGCAATACAACGTGAACAAAACGGTGACTTAACAGGATGGGCACGTCAAGGAGTGCTGTTACTTAACACAACATTGACAGTGCGCGAAGGAGAACCTGGTTCACATAAAAATCGCGGTTGGGAACACATCACGGACACTGTCATGAGTGCACTTAATGAAAAACCAACTCGCGTTGTGTTTGTCCTGTGGGGCGCGCATGCCCGCAACAAGAAAACATTGATCACGCAGGCCCATCATGTAGTCATCGAAAGTGCGCACCCATCGCCATTGTCTGCACATCGTGGATTCTTTGGAAGTAAGCCGTTCTCGCAAATCAATTCTGCACTGGAAGAGGCTGGGTTATCCCCCATTGAATGGGGTCAGTAGGGCCTATCAGGCTGTTGCTGGTCGTTGTTGGGTGATGCAGTGGATTCCCCCACCGCCAATAGCCAAGATGCGACCAATGTCAAGAGGAATCGTGGATCGTCCAGGGAAGAATTCACTAATCATTTGCACCATGTCGTGGTCCGCGGCGTGTCCGCACACGGGAACTATTACAAATCCATTTCCAACATAGAAATTTAAGTACGGCACAACAATCCGTTCACCGTTGTATTCAACAAATGGCAACACGGGAATTACGTCTACTTGCAGTTGCTCACCATTTGCCGCAGTACTTGAGCGAGCAACTTTTTCATTGATAGCTAAACGCACAAAATCTTCTTCTGATGAATCTGAACAACCTTGTAACAACACATGGCCTGGTCGCGTAAAGGCCGCCACATTGTCAACATGCCCATCAGTGTCGAAATCAAGTGCTAATCCATGCGGAAGCCACACCACGGACGACACACCGAGTTCCTCACAAAGAACTTCTTGTATCTCTTTCTGAGACATCTTGGGATTTCGATTCGGATGCAACAAACATTGCATTGTCGTTATCAGTGTTCCAGCCCCATCAACATTGACGGATCCACCTTCAAGAACCATATTGATGGAAGAAACATCGTCACCAAACACACTTGTTACACGCTGTGCTAGAGCCGCATCTGCATCGTGTGGTGTGAACTTGTTTCCCCATCCGTTGAAGACAAAATCAAGCCCTACTAGGGAGCCATCGGGACGATGCACATATATAGGGCCAGAATCACGTGCCCACGAATCATCAAGTGGCGACGCAGAAATACTGACTCCCGACCCACATAGTGAGTTGGCATGTTCAATGTATTTCGGATCAACAAACATTGTCACCGGTTCGAATTGAGCAATGGTGTTAGCTAATTCGGCAAATGCAGCTTCGGCCTCAACAAGATTCCCCTGCCAAATGTCGGCTCGGGCAGGCCAGCACATGATTGTCCCCTGATGTGCGGAGAACTCCGCAGGCATCATGTAACTATTCGACATTGCCGTCAAGACTCAGCAACGAACCGTACAAATCTGGTCGCCGATCTCGAAAGAGACCCCACGATGTGCGCAATGCTTCAATTGCCGCAACATCAAACTCTGCTGAGATTACTTCTTCGGTATCGCGACCAGCTTCTGCGACTATCTCTCCTGTGTAATCAGCAATAAAAGAGGAACCATAAAAAGTGATTTCTGTAGTGGAACCTTTTTCATGTCCGACACGATTTGCTGCCATCACCGGAATGATGTTTGCTGCTGCATGGCCTTGCATCACGCGTTGCCAATGGCGTGACGAATCCCACGAAGGATCAGCAGGTTCACTTCCGATAGCCGTTGGGTAGATAATGCATTGCGCTCCAGCGAGAGCCATCGCACGAGCAGCTTCGGGAAACCATTGATCCCAACAAATTCCAACACCGACTCTGCCGTGTTGCGTATTCCATACACGGAACCCGGTATCACCCGGACTAAAGAAATACTTCTCTGTGTATCCAGGGCCGTCGGGAATGTGGCTCTTTCGATAAATGCCCATTCTTGATCCGTCTGCGTCAACCATCACCACGGTGTTGAACAATGCATTTCCAGCGCGTTCAAAAACACTGAGTGGAAAGACAACGTTTAGTTCTTTCGCAATTTGTTGAAAATGAGCGATTGTCGGATTCTCATCAAGCGGTAGTGCACGCTTGAGATGTTCTGCCACTAAGTCTTTACAAAAATATTCACCCTCGAATAATTCAGGAATAAGGATTATTCGAGAACCACCTGCTGCGGCCTCGCGAACGTAATGTTCTGCCTTTGCCACATTGTCTGAGATGTTCTCCGACATTGCCATTTGTATTGCTGCCAGTGAAAGTGTCACATCCCTACTCTAGGGATGTCTCACAGGCCTCCAAGTGTGGAACAATCCTCATATGGCCATTGCAGTCAAACAGTCTGAAAAATCAAAGCAGACGGACATCAAGGTGGCCGAAAGTGCCGCCCGTGCCGTGCGCACCGTGGGCGTCGACCAGATGGCTCTCACTCGGGTAGCTGCCGCCGCTGGTTTCTCAAGTGGCGCAATTTACGCGCGCTGCGATGACCGCTCTGAGTTAGTTGTACTTGCCTGGGAAAAAAGCTTCTGGCCAATGCTCTCAGAAATTCTGACGCCACTGATTGACGCGGTGACCACTTCGAATACCCAAGAGATTGAGCGCATCAGCTATCTGTTTACTGCAGCAAGTGCACCAGATGCCACACCCGACTTAGGGAGTGCAATGGAAGTCATTATTGCCTCGCGTCGTGATGAGGTAATCGCAGAAGTTGTACAACGAGATATAAACACCTTGCTTGATGATCGTGGCGTTGGTCCTTCTACAGACGGTGTGCATCGCCAGTCTGTTGTCTCTGCCATCAGCACACTCTTTGGTGCATCGCTTCTTAACTCTGCATACGATTTTACGGGGCGACATGCCATCGACCCCACTGGCTTGATGTACATGTTCACTCAAGCTGTCATGTCGCCCAATAAACCGGCAAAGGCACCTCAGCCGTTAAAGAACGCAGAGCCGTATAAATTTCCTACAACCCATGATGATGTACGTGACGCATTGATTGCAGCAAGTGAATACGTCATTGCGCGATCTGGAATTCACCGTGCAACAGTCTCTCGAATTGCGCGACGCGCAGGTGTCAGCGTGGGTGCCATCTACGGGTTATATGAAAACAAAGATTCTCTTGTCAGTGATTGCCTAGAGGTACTTTTTCCCCCGCAGAGCAAGCGCGATGCAGACGATTGGTCACGGGTCTTTACTGCACCAGATCAACGAGCCGTGGTCACAGACATACTTGCCAACTACATGTCCCCGTCTTATCAACAATGGCGACGTTTCCGTTTAGAGAGCATCATTGCTGCTCGTCATTCACCAGCTATTGCTTCACAACTTTCCGCTTATGCTGCTCAATCTCGTGAGACAATTCTTCGCGCCTCTACAAAGGCACCCCGAAGTGCCCCAGTTAGCGAAACCACCGGATTATCAGCACGTGCAAGCGTGCTCGGACTTTCCATTCTTGAGATTGTTGACCCCACCATTTGCACACTGGACTGGCGCTGGGTTCCCATTGGCCGAGACTATGTAGTCTCAGGTCATGCTCAATGAATTAGCAACGCAAGTTCGCAACGGGACAATTGACCCCGTTGACTTAGTGAAGGAAAGCTTGCGACGCATCGATGCGGCACGTGAACTAAACGCCGTTGTAGATCTCTATGCAGATGAGGCCCTGGCAATTGCACAAACCCATTCGCGACAAGGAGCACTCGCTGGGCTCCCGCTTCTTGTGAAAGATATGGCACGCGTAAAAGGCCATGTGACTACAGCTGGCTCGTTGCTATACAAAGATGCGGCACCAGATACAGACGATGACATTGCAGTCGCGCGACTACGCGCTGAAGGGGCAATCATTATCGGACGAACAAACAGTCCTGAATTTGGCGGCACGGCGTTCACTTCAAACAAACTTTTTGGAGCAACACGTAATCCCTGGAATACATCACGATCACCGGGTGGTTCTAGCGGTGGTTCATCTGCTGCACTTGCAGCCGGTCTCGCGCCACTTGCCACAACATCCGATGGTGGTGGAAGTGTTCGTGGACCTGCTGCGGCAACTGGACTCGTTGGTCTGAAACCAACAATGGGTGCTGTAGGTCGCAATTTTCTTCCACGGTGGATTGAGTTTTCTACGCAAGGCCCTGCCGCATCAACGGTGAAAGATGTTGAGTTGCTTGCAGGCATTATGTATGGAGATGCAGTTGGTGACTTTCTTGCAGTTCCGAAGGCTGGCATCAATCTTGCGCCTCGCATGCCTCGCACTGTCTTGGCATGTCGCACCTTCCGTACCGACGTGGACCCAGACATCGAAGCACAATACGAGAACATGTTGGAGTCGCTCTCTAAGAGTGGCATAACAGTGAAGCGGATTGACTCGCCATCCAATAACGACACCATCTGGAACTGGTTTATCATCTCCACTGCAGAACTCACACAGAGTCTGCGACATGAAGAGCATCGTTGGGATCAGTTAACTGATTACATTCAGTCACAATTGCGATTTGGCAGCACCGTCACACTTGATCAATACATTGAGGCGCAACGCAAGCGTCACGAGATCTCTGCGAAATTTGATTCATTGCTTGTTGATGATGCAGTGATAGTTGTGCCCACTGCTAACGCCCGCAGTTGGCCAGCAGAAGGACCGTTACCAACATTCGCCGGAACTACAGAAGACCCAATGATCACATTGAATACTCCTGACAGCAATTTGACGGGTCATCCTGCAATTACCGTGCCGATGGGGCTTGATGACCATGGCGTACCATGTGGTTTCCAGATTATTGCGCCTCGATTTGAGGACGGACTTGCATTAGGTCTTGCAGCACATATCGAGAAAATTCAACCATGGCCACTCACTGCGCCCGGATACTCGCCATTTGCGCTGTAGTCATAATCAACTAGTCAAAATGTGGAGTGAGAGCAACTTTGCCCGCAATCTTACGGTTTTGTAAATCACGCATAGCTTGAACTGCCTGACTCATTGGATACGTCACAGGTTCCACTGGGTGTAACTTTCCTGCCGCTATCTCAGCAAGTACAGCAAGCAACATCTCAGTGTTCTCTTTCTGATTTTTGCCAACCCATGCTCCCCAATCGACTCCAACAACAGTTCGATTAGTGAGCAAAATGTGATTTGCAGGCAGCCGTGGAATTCCACCAACAAAACCAACCACCAGATATTGGCCTCCGGGTGCAAGGGCACGAAGACAGGATTCCGCAAGGTCGCCGCCTACTGGGTCGTACACCATGTCCACGCCGCCGCCACACAGTTCACGCGTTCGTGCTTTCACATCTTCAGTGAGAACATCAATAGTTGCAAACGCACCATGACGACGAGCCAATTCACGTTTCTCTTCAGAAGAAGCCGCGGCAATCACTTTCATGCCCATGGCAACTCCGAGATCAACAGCAGCTACGCCCACGCCACCGCCTGCACCAAGCACCAACATGGTGCTTCCTTCTCGCACTTGTGCTCGTTTGTGAAATGCAAACCACGCAGTGAGATAACTCTGCATAAACGTGGCACCTTGACCATCGCTCAACACGGCTGGGATAAGAAGAACGCGCGCCGCATGCACTACGGCTTCATCAGAAAACCCACCGATTCCAACAGGAGCAAAAACACGATCGCCAACACGCACATTGGAAACACCCGGTGCAACTTCTTCGATGATTCCTACTATCTCTGAGCCTGGTCGATATGGAACAGGTGGCTTGACCTGATACTTGCCCTCAATCATTAAGGAATCGACATAATTCAGGCCACAGGCCAATACGCGTAGACGGACATGGCCATCGAGTAAAGCCGGAGACTCCATCTCCACTACTTCGAGTGCATCGAGAGAGCCAAGTTCATTAACCAGCATTGTCTTCATGCCGATGACGGTACTAGACGTCTGAAATGCCTTTCGTATCGGAGTACCGTATAGATATGCGCCGCCTTAACTCGCTGTTGCGCAACCCGCACTTTTCTGTCTTGGCATCAGTGTTGTACGTGTTGTCTCGCCTCTACAACAGTGTTGGCCAACCCATCGGAGTCTTCCCAGACAGCGCAACTTATTTGCGCTTGTCTTTCACGGGAGATGCCGAACGCATGTGGCCGGTGCCCGCAGTATTCAGCGCGTTGCAAGCAGACTCAACGCGCATTCTGGCAAATATTGCAATAGGTAGTGCCGCATGGATTTTTATGGCATTCACACTGGCCCGACAGTCGCGCTATCCCCGTGCAGTATTCACAGCAGTACTGCTCGTAGGGCTATCACCACAAATCATTCGCTACGACCTCGCACTTTTGTCAGAGTCATTAGGCATTACTTTTGCCATCGTTCTTGTCGTTACTTCTCTTCGCATCGCTAAGGAACAAACAACGCCAAATCTTGTGTTGTGGATTGCGGCCTTTGTTCTCTGCGTCATGACACGACCCACACATCTCATCATTGCTGTGGCGTGTGCACTTGTTTCAATTGCTGTCTTTGTTCAGTCACGAGGAAAACGCATGGTGTTTGCGACACCAGCACTGATACTGCTTCTTGTGTGGGGCTATGCAACAGTGAACAACAATCGTTCTGTCAGCAACTTAAACATGTACACGGTATTGATGGATCAGGTTCTGCGAGACGATTCTCAATATGGCTGGTTTGTTCAACACGGCATGCCAGACATTGCAGGTATTCGCGAAGTTCAGGGATACGACTACGTCGGCACACTTCCTATGGAACTAGTCAACATCATTAATCTTTCGCCAGATCAAGCACCTCCGGCGATCATTCGACATGGTGGCAGTGAGTTGGCGATATGGGTGAAAGACCACGGCTGGAGCACATATGTGCGATGGGTAGCGAGTCACCCAAGTGATGCCGTTCAAATAGTCACGCAACAGGCAGATTTCACCCTGAGCCCGCCAAATGATGACTTTTTACCCCTGCAAGTAAATGACATTCTTCCGCGGTGGCTCTTTGGCTCGTGGATCATCTGGGGGACGCTCGGATGCGGAGCCATGGGTCTGTTACTCCTCCAACCTGCAACACGCAAGACAGGAAAGACACTTGTCTTTATGGCATGTACGACGGGCGTTGTCTTTGCTGCCAGCGTTACTACATCTGGAATCGAACACCAGCGACATAGCGTCACCGTCGCTGTCATTATTCGGGTACTTGCTCTTTGCGCCATCGTGTCGGTGATGCCAAAGAGATTTACGAGAAAGCCCGCCGAGTCCGACGTATCACCGTCTCAGTAAATCTCCTACGGTCAGCATCAGTCGCGTTATCTAGTCCGTACATTGCTATCCACGAACAACGTGTGCGACGGTGCATCATGAGGCGCACTGAACGAAACATTGTTCGCTTGCCTGATTCGCCTTCTAACGCGTTTACAAGTTTCGAAGAACCATGTGTGGTCACCACCACAATGCGACGAATCTGAGTAAGAAGGGGTTTGATGCGGGCAGCACCTTCTGGCAACACCCAAGCGACTTCATTCATCAAGATGCGATCTATCCAGCCTTTAAGAATTGCTGGTTGACTCGACCACCAGGTGGGGTACACAAACACTATTGATTCACACCACTGCAAGTCTTCAACATGAGGCTTCAAAGTTGCCAGAGTTTCAAGTTTTTCACTCACATCACCCACGTGATGAAGACGTTCGTACGCACTAAACACCGGATCAAAATTCTCTGCATACAAGTCACGATGTCGTACGACATGACCAAGTTCAGAAATGGTGGAAATAACTGTTGCAGCCAAAGCGGCATTGAATGAAGCGGAAGACGGATGCGCAGAGACAACAAGAACGTTCATATACGCGCCAACTTGTTTTCAACAGAGCGAATGAACTTTTCTCTATCGTCCTGTGTAGCTTTGTCCATTGCGTAGAGACCGAAACGATGCGTTCGGGTGCGCCACGAGGTTGCGAGTCGCATTGCACGAACAAGAATTCGTCGACCATTGTCATTTACGAATTTCACATACATCCAGGGTGAACCAAAGGTTGAAATAACCACAATATGACGTACTTGGGTGAGGGCCGGACGAACTTTCTTCTTCCCATTCAGTTTGAAAGCAACACCTGGCAACATTGTTCGCTCAATCCAACCCTTCAACAGCGCAGGAAGACCGCCCCACCATGTGGGATACACAAACACCACTATTTGTGCTGCCTGCAGTTGCACCACGTATGGCTCTAGCGATTGAGGAACGATGTCCTCTGTCGCAATGTATTGTTCCCATTCATTGCGACTCATAACGGGGTTGAATCCGTCTTTGGTTAAGTCCACAACACTCACGTCATGTCCTGCGCGTTCAAGACCACGCACGGCAGCATCTCTTAAGGACGCGCAGAAACTTGCTTCCACCGGATGGCAATAGACAACAAGAGCTTGCACGTAAATTCCGCTGCTATTTGTTATTAGTTGCTGATGGAAGTCCACACGCTTTGAGCCCCACCCACCGAGAGATACGTGCTCTGTTTTTTGCGACGCACCAATACACCACGCGTGCGATGTTTCGAATGAGTGGCAACTGCATAAACACGCCCACGCATCTCCACAAGCGGGTCGGGCTCATCCGCAAGAGTGAAGCCACCGCAACGGAACCTTCTTTCCTGCCCGCATCGGTGATGAGCCACACTGCGCCAATACTGGAAAGGCCGTATTCGTAGTGCGACAGTACAGACACCTCGGGAAAGCGTTGACGAATCCATCGGGCACTGGCTTCGCAGATACCGCAATCTCCGTCGTAGATGACTGTTGCTTGCACGTAGTTATGCGTTCAGCAGATCGAAGACTTGTTGTGCACGGCCAGCATGAATGGTTTCTTCGCGACCATTGAGTCGGAGCAATCGAACTACTTCTTCATCTGATTCCGCATCGGCCCAGCGTTGATAACCGGCATCACCGTTAATCTCGCCTTGCACTACGCCAGCGAAAATCTTTGAATCGATCTGGTCTGGAAGTGGGACTGCAAGTAGTTCAGCAACCTCTGGAGTTGGCTCCCACTCTTGGCCAATCTTGATGCTGATCATGCGCGCCAATCGACGAGCGTGACCACGTTCTTCTACTGCGTTCTTGCGCAACAAGTCGGCGGCCTCAGCATTATCTACGCGGTCGGCAAGCATGTTGTAGAACACCTCACCGGCCATCTCAATGCGATACAGCATCGTGAGTTCAGGTGCCTCTAGCTTCTCAACATTGGCTAGGCCGGCGTTTGCGGTAAAGAAATTCAGTTCAGACATTTCTTAGTTCACATTCAATAGATCAACAACAAACACAAGCGTCTCGCCACCCTTGATGACTCCACCAGCGCCTTGGTTTCCGTAACCGAGATGTGCAGGAATGGTGAGTCGGCGACGACCACCAACTTTCATACCAGCAACGCCTTGATCCCACCCTGAAATAACTTGTCCGGCGCCCAGGCGAAATTCAAAGGTTTCTCTGCGGTTCCACGATGCATCAAACTCGCTCTGGGTGCTCCACGCAACACCTACATAATGCACTTCTACGTTTGCACCGGCTTTTGCCTCTGCACCGTTGCCCACTGTGATGTCTTCAATAAGAAGTTCAGACGGGGCATCGCCTGCAGGAATAGTGACTTCTGGTTTTGTACTCATAGTCCCAACTTATCTGTACAGAGCACTTCTGAACGCACTCGCCGAAACCATTGGTTTCTTTTAGGCGCGAGCCCTAGTGCGACGTAAGAGTGGGTCGGCAATTCGCAGTGAGGTATCAGCAATTTTCATGACTCGCCCCGCCGCGCCAGGGGTGGATGAATCTATGAGATTTCCCATGACAGAAAGAGTGATATCTGCTGCAGTTTGTGTACCGACTGCTATGCGAAGTCCGGGCTTCAATAACCATGGGTGGCCAATAATGAAACTGAACCTACGACCCGTGCGAAGAAATGCATCGAAGCGCTCGCCCACTTGCTTGTCATATTCGACAGACGCTGACGCAGGGTCCTCTAGAAAACACTGCACAGCCAGCATGCCTGACTCGAGTCCGTAGTCAATTCCTTCGCCGTTCATCGGATTCACAAAACCTGCAGCATCACCGATAGCAACCCAGCCTTCACCGTGGCGACGCATGCAACTCATTGGCAATCTCCATGCACGTGGTTTCTCGATGTAATCGCCTAGCGACCATGAATCCTTCACGATTGCTGCGTATTGGTCGAGCAACTTATTGAGGTTCAGTTTTTTGAATCCCTTCATTGTGCTGAGCGCACCAACGCCGATGTTGACAGTGCCGTCACCAGCAGGAAACATCCATCCGTATCCAGGAACTGCTGTTCCGTGTTCATCGCTCAGACTGAGGCAAGCTTCAAGATGTCTTTCTGCATGACGCGGAGTTGGTGCATAGGCACGAATCGCCAAGCCGAATGTTTCGTTCGGATCGCGTTCAGCGCCAAGCATCTTTGCAGCCATACCTTGAGCACCTGCTGCAAGAATCGTGAACGGAGCACGGTACACATCGTTTCCAACGCGCACGCCAACAACGCGCTCACCTTCCATCTCGGGTAGCGCTTCTGAATCAAAACGAACATCTGCACCGCTCGCAATCGCAACATCGAGTAAATGATTATCGAACCGCTGACGTGGCCATACTGCCCCATGTGACGGGAAGCGAGAGGTGGCTGGCCACAACAATTCTCTTTCCTTTTTGCCGGCAATCATGCGTAACCCATCAATGCGATGCGCAACTGAATGATCGATACGCAACTCGTTGAGTGCACCTATTGCTCGTGGCGTCAGCCCATCTCCACAGACTTTGTCTCGACCATATGGGGCCTTTTCAAACAAAGTCACTTTCAAGCCAGCACGCGCCGCCGTGATAGCTGCAGCTGAACCCGCTGGGCCACCACCGATGATCAGAACGTCGCGTTGCATATAAACGAGCCTGCCAGCCCCACGCTCGAACTGCTACCTGCCTACCATGGGTCACATGGCTCAGATGCAGATTTCCGACGCGATAGCACTTATTCGGACCACCGATACCCTCGCGGTCCCACTTGGCCCCGGAGTGCCTGGGGCATTTATGCACGCCCTAGGCGAACGCACCGACTTCGTTGACTTGCAGATCTTCGGTGCCCTGATGCCAGACCTCTACGGCGTACTCGCCTTGCCAGGTGTTCATTACCGCAGTGGCTTCTTTGGGCCAGCCGAAAGATTCCTACGTGACACCGGAGCATCAATCGACTTCGTACCCGCAGACTTTCGCCGGTTTGCGCCCATCTTGCGAAAACTCGCACCACGCGTCATGGCCACCGCAGGTTCACCACCCGTAGACGGCTGGGTCAGTTTGTCGCTACATGCCGGAGCAAGTGTTGATGAAATTCATCGGGCGGCAACTGATCCAGAGCGACTGTTGATTGTTGAAGTCAGTGAAAAGTTCCCTCGCACTTTTGGCTTGCCACAACACGAGCATCGCATCCACGTTGACAACATTGATGTTCTCATCACTTCGGAACGTGAACCTTTGAACCTTGCTGACACAGTTGCAACCGAAGCAGAACTTGCAATTGCGCAATTAGCCATGTCATTCATTCATTCGGGTTGCACACTGCAAACGGGAATTGGTGGCATTCCAAATCAGATTGCAACTGCGATAGCCGAAAGCGATTTGGAAGATCTGGGCATCCACTCCGAAATGTTTACCTCTGGCTTGATGCGCATACATCAGTCTGGAAAAGTCACAAACAACAAGGGCAGTTCCTTCGATGGTTACTCCATCACAACGTTTGCCGCAGGCGTTCCAGAGCTCTACACATGGCTCCATGAAAATGATGCCGTTCGATTCCTCCCCGTACATGTGGTGAACTCACCTGAACTCATCGCACAAAACCGCGACATGGTCACTATCAATGGTGCACTTGCAGTTGATCTCGCAGGACAAGTCATTGCCGACACGATCGACGGCACGCAATTCAGTGGAGTGGGTGGCCACGAAGATTTTGTGTCAGGCCCAGGCCTCGACTCCACAGATCGAAGCCTTATTTGTCTTCCATCGACCAGCACCATTAACGGCACACTTACAAGCCGAATCATGGGTGGATTACCCGCTGGAAGTGTGGTCAGTACGCCACGGCATCAAGTTGATGTGATCATCACTGAATTTGGAATCGCCGAGCTAGAAGGTCGCACTATTCGTGAACGGGCTACCGCGCTTGCTGAAATTGCTCACCCACAATTCCGAGATGAATTACTGGCTACGGCTCAGAAGTGGCCTCGCGATTAACCACGTCGGTATTCGAAAGACCAGCAGCAATCAACATATTCACCACGGTGATGACTGCAATGCCACCGAGAATAAATCCCGCCAATAAATCAGTAGGCCAATGTGTACGCAGCAACCATGAAGACACGCCAACAACGCACCAAACAATAACTGCCGCACCGTAAGCGACGATTCTCATGTTGCGACGCCCCTGAGTGACGTACCACGCCACATATCCCCACAGAGCAACAGCATTGGCTGCATGTCCAGACGGAAACGCAAGATGATTTGTGTCGAGCAGTATGTGGCCTCTGTACTGATACGGAAATGAACGGCCAACAGCCATCTTTAGTGCTCCTGCCAAACCGGTTTCAAACAGAAGGACCAAAACAAAACCAGCGATGGGAATCCATGTACGACGCTTCCACGACAACCACGCCATCCACGGAAGACAGATAGTCAAGATGATTCCTCGCAGGCCGAGCATGACTGTGACGGAAAAGATGTCCTGAGATGCTTTCATGTCTTTCGCGGTGCCCATGGCGGACTTATCGAAATCTGATATCCAACCCCATGAGACCACTTGTTGAACCAGGATGACGAGGACAACAAATAAAGCGATATTCCAAATTGTGAATTTTCGCGCCGTAATCATCGGCAACCATTTTGCCTTGAATGACCCCCTAGTAGGTGGCACCAAACACTTGAATTCATTTGTTGCAGTAGTAGAACTATGGAATGACATATGCCCCAGGGTCCATCGAGTGGTTTGCGCAAGTACATGAGGAAGTGATCGAGCCTGAATTGCCGATCGTCGACCCTCATCACCACCTATGGCCAGTTGGCGGGGCACTTCCCTATGGGCTCTCTGAACTCCACAAGGACGCTTCAGATGGTCACAATATTCAAAAGACCGTGTTCATCGAATGCGGCGCTGCATACAGAAGTGATGGCCCAGAACATCTTCGGTCTCTTGGAGAAACCGAATTCGTCGCCGGCGAATCGCAACGAGATCCGTCGCATCTCATTTCAGGCATCGTCGCACACACTGATTTACGGCGAGATGACCTTTCCGAAATATTGCACGCACATAACTCTGCGAGCAACGGCTTATTGCGCGGAATTCGAGATGCATTAGCGCACGCGCATCACCCTGAAGTTCTCGCTATTCCAGGTCGCGCGGTTCGTGACCTTTATGCAGACACTTCCTTTCGTCGCGGTGTTGCTCTCCTAGGTACTCAAGGCCTCACCTACGACACATGGCACTACCACTATCAGAATCAAGAATTTCTCGCTCTTGCACGTGCCGTACCTGAAACAACAATGGTGTTGGACCACTTTGGAACGCCACTCGGAGTCGGGCCATATGAATCACAACGAGAAGAGATATTCGAACAGTGGAAGAAAGACATTCGTGAAATTGCTACATGCTCCAACGTGGTAGCAAAACTTGGTGGCCTTGCAATGCCCGACAACGGATTTGGTTGGCACACAGCAGAACGACCTCCAACCTCAGACGAGTTCCTACAGGTTCAGCGCCGTTACTTTGAACACACGATTGAGTGCTTCGGACCAGAACGTTGCATGTTTGAATCCAACTTCCCAGTTGATCGTTTGTCTCTGTCATATCGAACCGTGTGGAATGCATTCAAGAAACTGGCCGCTTCTTTTTCTCCGGAGGAAAAGACCGCAATGTTTAGCGGTACGGCAACTCGCGTGTACCGTCTCTAACTGGTGACACGTCCAACTATCTTTGTTTGTCCACACTGTGGGCAAGCACTACACGAATCACAATCAACTGCACAGTGCAGCGAAGGCCACACATTCGACTTCGCCAAAGAGGGTTACCTCAATCTCCTGGTGGCGGGCCGACTTTCTTCGTCAGCAACGCCCGGCGATACTCCTGACTCTCTTCAGGCACGACGACGATTCCTCTCCGCAGGCTGGTATGAACCCATAGCCACTGCTGTGCAAGAACTTCTACACAATGCAAACGGACCAGTGCTAGACGTGGGCTGTGGCGAGGGCTATTACCTTTCTCATATTGATGCGGACAGTATGTACGGTATCGACATCTCCAAGAAGGCGATTCAGATGGCTAGCAAGGCCTACCCAATGTCTCAGTTTGCTGTCGCTTCTTCATATCGATTGCCGGTAGACGACTCTTCATGTGCCGGCGTGTTTACCGTCTTTGCCCCTCACAGTTTTTCTGAATACCAACGCGTTCTCATCCCTGGCGGTACATGGGTCACGGTTACTCCAGGCCCGCATCATCTGAAAGAGATGCGACCATCACGGGATGACACAGTAGAAGAACGCGAACAACGACGCAGTGAACCACCAGAGCAGGCAACGCAAGCCGAAAGATTGCAGTTCACATTGCATCTCACGGAAGAAGCTGCAGTCGACTTATTCTCAATGACTCCCCTGCGATGGCAAACGGCCGCACAAGCACGACCCGTGACCGACGTGAGTGTGGATGTTTGGATTGCATCCGGCACGAACCTAATGTGAATGCGATGTCTCAATTCAACAGTTCGTATTATCAACGCTTCTATGGAAAAGACGGCGCACACGACGCAGAACGGATTCATCATTTAGCAAGCGCAAGAACGAGAACGCTATATAATAAACTGAGGACGCTGAGCCTAGCAATAAATGCCTTGTCCTTTGGCGATGACGCTTTTGAGTAAGAACAGGGAGTATAAAAGCACTATGGAATCGATTGAAAGAATATCCGCAGTTGATGGAGTCATACAAGTGTATAGTCCGCAAAACATTCTGTGGTACGAGGTCACTACGGCAAAAGCTACTCGAAATGACTATTCGTGGATGCTCAAAAATAGGCCAGCAAGAGCGCCATTCGAAGTGACAGACGAAAATATTTCTTCATTTAGAGAACTTGCCGTATGATCAAAGATTACTTGTTGGTGACCGGCAATGAACTTGTCGATGCTTCACCTATTCTAT
>JAPKZX010000101.1 GCA_026393575.1 Actinomycetota bacterium | reverse complement strand
GCAATGTCGTGCACCGAAATCCATCATCACCTGGTTCCATTCCCATGCCAGTCCTTCAGGAATCAGTTCATCAGCTAGTTCTTGTAGCGCGCGAGCCTTCATCGGCACACCTTCAAGTCGTGACAACACGCGTGACACGTTTACGTCAACAACCGCAACATCTATGCGATGAGCAAAAGCAAGGACTGCGCGAGCCGTGTACTGACCAATACCCGGAAGCGCAAGTAGTTCATCCAAAGAAGAAGGCATTCGTCCGTTGAATTGTTCATGCAGAACAACAGCTGTTGCCTGCAGATTGCGACAACGCCGCGGATACCCAAGACCCGACCACAGCCGTAACGCGTCACCTAATGAAGCTTGCGCCAATGCCTCAGGAGTAGGAAAAGCCTCCAGAAAAGCGTCGTACTTTGGCATGACACGTGCAACAGAAGTCTGCTGCAGCATCACTTCACTCACTAAAACACGCCACGGATCATTTGTACGTCGCCACGGAAGATCTCGAAGCGAACCACTGCCCCACTCAATGAGTGCTGACGCAATGCGATCGTGTCGTGTTAATCGACCCACACGTCTTGGCCGTCGTACGGACGACGACGATTCGGTGCAAACTCTCGTTTCCACACCATCACGCGACGACGGAAGTAACACACTTCTTTGCCGTCTTGATTGAAACCTTTGGTCTCTACCAACACAGTTCCGCGATCGTTCTTTGACTTGCTTTCAGTTACTTCAAGTACGCGAGTTTCAGCATGAATTGTGTCGCCGTGGAAAGTTGGGAATTTGTGTTGCAGTGTTTCAACTTCAAGGTTGGCGATAGCTGCACCGCTGACGTCAGGAACACTCATGCCCAACACAAGGGAGTACACCAGGTTGCCTACAACCACGTTGCGCCCCTGCACGCTCTCTTTGGCAAACCAATCGTTTGTGTGCAATGGGTGATGATTCATTGTGATCATGCAAAAGAGATGATCGTCGTATTCAGTAATTGTCTTGCCAGGCCAGTGACGAAAAACGTCTCCGGGAATGAAATCTTCAAGGCAGCGGCCAAATGGGCGTTCGTGAGTTGTCATGGGGCTTAACGCTACTCAGGTTTCGCCGTACCGTCCGTGTCGTCGTTGTATTCGTAGTCCGTTGGCTGGAAATCTGCCACACGATGCTGGCCAGTGAGGTCTTTCGGCGCATACGCCTCCACCCAATCAACTTTGGAAAGTCCACGCTCCGTCTGTTTTGCTACGACGTCACTCAGTGAAATCAGTCTGTGTCGGCGGTCGATAGAGAACAGTCCGAACCGAAGAGATAGGTAACACAACCAACCCACCACGATTGGCAACCAATACTGCGCTACTCGGTAGGAAAGCACGCCAACAGTTGCTGTGCGTCGAGCAAGACCAAACCCGACCAATGTCGGGATGTAAATGCCTTCGATGAGGCCAAGCCCACCAGGCGTGATCGGAATCACGGAAAACACATTGGCTAGACCGAACGACACAATCAATGCGTCGAGATGCACTGTCTCGCCAAATGCACGAATGAACACCCACAACGAGAAAGCATCAAGTGCCCAGTTCAACGTTGCCCAACCGATGACCTTCCATAACAACGCACGGTCTTTTGCAAGTCCTTCAATTCGATTTCCTAGATGTTCAAGAACTTCAGCGGCATGATGCTCATCAAAACGCAAACGGCGTGCAATGGAGCGCACCATTCTTTCCGCACGACCTTGACCTTCTACTAATCCGAAAATAAGAAACGCAGCAAACGCCATCAAGATGACACCAACCACCGCAGCGGTTCCATATGCAGGGTTTACGCCACGCGTTGGGATTGAAATGATGAGACCAAACCACAAGATGAGATTCAACACCACTGCAGAACCAATGCCAGCAGTCGCTAATGCAAAAGCCGCGTCTGGTCCACGAACTCCGCACATTGTGATGAGTTTGTATCCGAGTGTTGAACTTGCAGCACTTCCACCTGGGACGATGTTGCCGAGTGCTTTTGTGCTCAATTGAATGCGAAACAGACGTAACGGGCTGATCTTGTGCCCCTCGTCGCCCAACGCTGCACGCGTCAACATTGAATAGGCCAACAATGAAAAACCTTGTAGTCCAATTCCCACGATCAACATGTACGGATTAATCGACTTAAGGTCTCTCACCGCATTGCGTAATCCAGGAATAAGTGGAAGAACAAAGAAGTACACCACTGCTCCACCGAGCACGTACTGAATTGGACGGCTGAACCGCCAGACGCTTTTCGTTGGTTCAGCCATGCGTACTATCGTTGCCGATTTCAGAGCCCTGCGCAGGGAATGCACGAATAATCTGCACCAATTTTTCGCGCAACACTGGAACCAATTCATTATCGGTTTTCCCCAAGCGAACTAATACAAGGTCGCGATCAGGTGAAATCCACGTGAACTGACCCTCGTAACCCATTGCAGTCATCGAACCTGGGTCTTCGGGGGACATCCACCAATGCGCGCCGTATTCCAACCCATTCTCGGGATCAAGAGCAACTGCAGTCCGCCCACCAGTGTCATCAAATTTAGGAATTGCAGAATTGATTCCTATTGGTTCAAACAATCGTTGACGCATGAAAGATTCAACGAGTTCAGATGATCCGTTTTTCTCACCAAGAGCGACAGCCAAAATACGTGTGACAAGATTTGTAGTACCTGATGAGTACATGTACTTCGAACCAGGTGCGGCTTCCAACTCTTTTGCAGATGCGTACCCTGCATGATCCCCAGCAAAGTCTCCTTCGCTAAACAACATTTCGATCACGTCGGAAATTGACTCGTCTACATAGTCCTCACACCATGCAAGCCCACTCGACATGTTGAGCAAGTTGCCAAGAGTGATCCGAGCACGTTCGTCTTGCCAGTGAGGAAACAGATTGCTATCCGAGATGGAGAGCACTCGATCTTTCACAGCTATGCCCACCAAGGCATGAGTGATGCTCTTTGCGACAGACCACGAGATCAAGGTGCTTTGGGCCGTCACGCCTTCGCCATAGATCTCCCGCACAATCCGACCCTTATGGACCACAATCAGGGCCAGATTGGTGCCGAATTCAGAGGGGTTGGTGGAGATTTCCGCAATAGCTGCGTCCATCTGGGCGACATCCACATCTGGGCCGGGCGCACCCGTCAGCCAGTCATTCTCGGGAAAGTCTCTGGTCGCCATGGAAGTGACACTAGGCGCATCACAGAATGCGCCAAAACCCCTGCTCCATCACTAGCGTTTCACCCCATGAGTACTGCAACTCCCGACCTCCAGACAGCCGCCACAATCATCGCGACAGCGAAGTCCATGGTGGCCACCGCCATTCAGGCTCTCATCGCTGCGGGCGGCCCAGACAAGAACCAAACACTTGCCTACGACATTGCGCACGTGGCTGCTGCAGTGGAAACCGCAAGTTCACTTCTTGACTACGGCGCAAAAGGAACAATCGAAGGAAACATCACCTGTGCATTTACTGCAGACATGGTGCACGACTTTGTTTCGCGTCTCATTGGCCGCGAAAACATTTGGGGCGTAGACGTATCCAAACTCAGCAGTGCTAATGATTTCGTGCAGACCTACCGCGCTCCTTCTTTTCTTGCTTCACTTGCAACCGAACAGGCTCCTCGCCATCTTGCTGATGATTTCGAAATGGTTCAAGACACGTTTCGTTCCTTTGCAAACAAAGTTGTGGCTCCTCGTGCAGAACACGTGCACCGCTTCAATGAAGATGTTCCTGAAGAAGTCATTGCTGGTCTTGCAGAAATCGGCGCATTCGGTCTCAGCGTTCCTGTCGAGTACGAAGGCTTCAGCGAAGGTGGCGAAGGCGAATACATGGCTTCCGTTATCGCAACCGAAGAACTTTCTCGTGCATCGCTTGGAATTGGTGGCTCGCTCATCACTCGCCCTGAAATTCTGACTCGCGCTCTTGTCAAAGGTGGAACAGAAGCACAAAAGCATGAGTGGCTTCCAAAACTTGCCAGTGCCGAAGTGATGGCAGCAGTCGCAGTAACCGAACCCGACTACGGCTCAGACGTTGCTGGGCTCAAGACCACCGCAGTTGAAGCACCGGGTCCAAATGGTGAAGCAGGCTGGCTCATTAACGGCGTGAAGACATGGTGCACCTTTGGTGCACGCGCAAACGTACTCATGCTTCTTGCACGCACAGATCCTGATCGTTCAAAGACCCACCGCGGTTTGTCATTGTTCATCGTTCCAAAACCTCTAGGTGACGCACATGGTTTCATGTTCACCCAAGATGGCGGCGGAAAAATGGAAGGTCGCCCCATCGACACCATTGGTTACCGCGGAATGCATAGCTACGAAATCGCCATTGAAAACTGGTGGGTTCCCGAAGCAAACCTCATCGGCGAACGCGATGGTCTCGGCAAAGGTTTCTACCTTCAAATGGCCGGCTTCGAAAATGGACGCTTGCAAACAGCAGCTCGTGCCGTTGGTGTTATGCAGGCAGCGTACGAAGCAGCTGCTGACTACGCACAGAACCGCACAGTATTTGGTCAACCGATTAGCAACTATGAACTCACGCAAGTGAAGTTGGGTCGCATGGCAGTCATTGTCCAAGCATCACGTCAGTTCTCTTATGCAGTCGCTCGCCTCATGGGCAAGGGCGAAGGCGCAATGGAAGCCAGCATGGTGAAGGCGTATGTGTGCAAGGCAGCAGAGTGGGTTACTCGCGAAGCACTGCAAATCCACGGTGGCTATGGCTACGCAGAGGAATACAGCGTCAGTCGTCTCTATGTAGACGCTCGCGTTCTTTCCATCTTTGAAGGTGCAGACGAAACACTGTGCTTGAAAGTAATCGCAAAGAACCTTTGCGACTCTGCAAACAAATAGTTACAACAGTTCGAGAAGCGACGCAATGCGTCGGCATGTCACAAGATCTGTGGCGTCGTCGTATGGGTCAACAAGAATCGGTATCAATCCTGCCGCTGTTGCACCACCAACGTCCATCACAACGCTGTCTCCTACATATGCAATGCGCGACCTCTCAATGCCGTCAAAGAATGGCAATGCGAAATCAAAGATTCGTGGGTCTGGTTTTGTGACACCAACAACATGGCTGTCGATAATGCACCGAACACTTGCATGCTGGCCATCGCCCACCTGACAGATTCCACTGCGCTCAAGAATTTCTTCAATCTGTCCGCTTGCATTGCTCACTACTCCCACTGGAACACCTGCAGCATTTAGCCCTCGCAATGCTTCGGCGGATCCAGCAAGCGGTGCGCGCCATAAGTGCGCATGACGAGTACGTGACAACACAAACGTTGCGGCTACGCGATTGTGCTCTGGTACGCCCACTAATTGCACATACGCATTGTTGTAGTGAGACCAATCATCCTCACCCAAACCTTGTCGCGACTTTGCAGCCATGGCTCCGTAGTGAGCGCGAACATACGTCTCTTCATCGGTCGTGGCTCCGTAATAGGCCAGCGTTGGCGCCAAGACTGCAGGGTCCGGGATGAGAAACACTCCCCCTGCATCAAAAAGAATGGCGTCATACTGCTGGCTCATGTCAACGACACTAGGAGAAATGGACGCGTGGGACTGCTGAACTTGTACCCATTTCCCATACGATTAGGGCGTGCGTTCACCTCGTGACTTTTTCAAACCTCTTGCAGCAGGGGCTCCAACCCCCGTACAGGAAATCCCCTTTCGACCCAGTCGAGTCATTCACTTCTTTCCACCTCACAACGAAAAGATGGTGTCCAAACTTCCTGACACCATTCCGAATGTCGACATCATCTTGGGAAACCTTGAAGATGCAATTCCAATGGCAGACAAAGAAGCAGCTCGTGCTGGTCTTATCAAAGTTGCTAACGAACTGAACTTTGGCACCACGCAATTGTGGGCACGCGTCAACAGTCTCGACTCACCATGGTTCCTCGACGACCTCATTGACATTGTCACCAAAGCCGGCGACAAATTCGACGTTCTCATGATTCCAAAAGTTGAAGGCCCTGAAGACATTCACTATGTCGATCGTCTGCTCGCACAACTGGAAGCTCGTGCCGGGTTGAAAAAGCCAATCTTGCTGCATGCGATTCTTGAAACTGCTCGTGGCGTTGCCAACGTTGAAGAAATCTGTGGTGCTTCACCTCGCATGCAAGGCATCTCACTCGGGCCAGCAGACCTTGCCGCTAACCGTCGCATGAAAACAACGCGCGTTGGTGGCGGACACCCCGACTACATCGTTCGTCAAGACCCACAAGGCGACGACTACACCGGCGTTCGTCCTACCTTTCAGCAAGATCTCTGGCACTACACAATGGCCCGCATGGTCGACGCGTGTGTCATGCACGGTGTGTTGCCTTTCTATGGCCCATTCGGTGACATCAAAGATGTTGTTGCTTGCGAAGACCAGTTCCGCAACGCATACCTGTTGGGTTGCGTCGGAGCATGGAGCCTTCACCCCGTACAGATCGACATTGCCAAGCGCGTTTTTAGCCCACGGCCAGAAGATGTGCGCCAAGCACAACGCGTCATCGACGCAATGGGTGACGGCACCGGTGCCATCATGCTCGACGGCAAGATGGAAGACGATGCTTCAGTCAAGCAGTGCAAGGTTGTTGTTGAACTTGCACGTCAACTTGCTGCACGCGACCCAGAACTTGCCGCTTCATACGGTTTCTAATTCACTTCACTTCTAGGAGACACCATGTCCGCACTTCGACCACGTCGCTCAGTCCTCTACATGCCAGCCGCCAATGAGCGTGCACTTGAAAAAGCAAAGGGCATTCCAGCAGATGCCATCATCTTCGATCTTGAAGATGCCGTGTCGCCCGACGCCAAAGACCTTGCTCGTGCGCAAGCGATTGCAGCAGTGAATTCAGGCGAATATGGCAAGCGTGAGCTCACCATTCGTTGTAACGCTCTCGCAACACCATGGGGCCATGCCGATGTTGCAGCGGCTGCCAAAGCATGTGTATCGGCAGTTGTCATTCCAAAGATCAACTCGGTCGCCGAGGTAAATGAAGTGTCAGCCGCACTCGATGCTGCCAGCGCTCCTAAAGAGATTTTGATCTGGGCCATGATTGAAACACCAACTGCCATCATGGACTGTCGTGCAATAGCCGCGCATCCACGCGTTGCTGTTCTTGTCATGGGTACAAACGACTTGGCAAAAGAATTGCGCGCTGCTCAAGTATCTGGCCGTCACCCACTTGTACCAAGCCTGCACATGGCATTACTCGCTGCACGCGAAGCAGATAAGCCAATTCTTGACGGCGTATATAACGACATCAAGAACGCCGATGGTTTCCGTGCAGAAAGCGTGCAAGGCGCCGAAATGGGATTCGACGGAAAGACCCTCATTCATCCGGACCAAGTGGGTATCGCAAACGAAGTGTGGTCACCAAGCGAAGACGAAGTCGCCCATGCCCGCGAAGTGATTGCTGCATTCGACGAAGCTCTTGCCGCAGGCAAAGGCGTTGTGCAACTCAATGGTCGCATGATTGAAAACTTGCACGTTGCAAACGCACAACGAGCTATTGCAATTGCAGAAGCAATCGCTGAACTTGCCTAATCACTTCTGACTAGATAATCCGCAATCTATAAATGTGCGCGGAACAGCGAAAGCATGCGATCCCATGCCACTTGCGATACTTCAGCGTCATACACTTCGGGACGAGTGTCGTTGAAGAAAGCATGTTGCGTGCCTGGGTAAACATGGAATGTTGCGTTCTTACCTTTTGCGCGCAACGTTGCTTCTAATTCCTTCACTGCTTCAGGCGCAGCAGTGCCGCGGTCTGTTTCTGCGTAATGCCCTTCGACAACTGCAGCTAGGTTGTCCCACTCAATCACTGTGTCTGGTCGCATACCACCGTAAAACGGAGCGACTGCACTAATCGCGTCGGGGCGTAAGCATGCGGCCATGAGCGCCAACCCACCTCCCATACAAAAACCGGTCGCCCCAACTTTTGTGCGTCCCGTTCGCTCTTGCAATGCATCAACTGCACCGCTGAGATCTTTTCCAGCAGTTGCAAGATTCATACTCATCAACAATTTGCCAGCAAGGTCTGGCTCTGAGGTGACTTCACCGTGATACATGTCAGGAGCGAGCGCAACAAACCCTTCTGCAGCAAATCTGTCTGCAATGTCCTTAATGTGTGGCACAAGTCCCCACCATTCTTGAATCACAATGACTCCGGGGCCCGATGTGCCGGCAAGATAGCCCGTACAGGTTCCGCCGTTGCTCTTAAATTCAATCATTTCGCCCATGTGTGCTCCTTGTAGTGGTGAACAATGCCACCAACCTAGACCGAAGGGGCGCCCCTGAACTAGCGTTGTCACCGTGGCAAGTACCCCTCTCCCCAATCCAAGCCTGGACCTCTCACTCACCCCCCTTGCTGGCGAAGCCCGCACTTTGCGCGAGTGGCTCACGACTTTTCATATGGCATCTGTTGTCCTCGATCCATTCACTAACGAAAGTTCGTGGATTCTCGAAACAGCCGTGCGCATCATGCGTCAATTCTCTGGTGCTGCCGTGCGAGTCAACTTCATCATCACGTGCGACTCTGCTGATGCTCGTGCATTCCTCGGACCATACGCCGATGAGTTCCTTGTGTATTGCGACCCAGACCGTGCTGCAGTAAAAGCACTCGGCCTCACCGAGCTTCCTGCCTTCCTTGTCATCCAAGGAAACGGAGCAATTCCTGCCTGTGCTCAAGGATGGGCCTCGGCCGACTGGAAAGAAGTTGCTGCCAAGGTTGCAACACTCACAAGTTGGTCAAAGCCAACTATTCCTGCACCTGGCGACCCCGGCACATTCCGCGGCACGCCCGCACTTGTCTAATTCTCTAGACAACTCCGGGCTTCCCATCGAGGAAGCCATCTCTCCACTTCGTGAGGCGCTCTCTACAAGTCGTCATTGTGTTTTAGTTGCACCACCCGGCGCAGGCAAAACCACCCTTGTGCCACTACGCCTTCTGAATGAAACATGGCTGAATGGCAAGCGCATTGTGATGCTTGAACCTCGACGACTTGCCGCACGCGCTGCAGCCCAACGCATGGCGCATCTTCTTGGTGAATCTGTGGGCGACACGGTGGGATTTCAAACACGAGATGAACGACGCATTGGTGCATCGACTCGCATTGAAGTTGTCACTGAAGGCATTTTGACAAGGCGTTTACAAAACGACCCAACACTTGAGGGAACCGGTCTTGTCATCTTTGACGAAGTGCATGAACGCAATGTCCCTACCGACCTCGGCTTGGCATTTCTTCTCGATGCAATCAAGACTTTTGATTCTGACGTGAAAATTCTGGCAATGTC
>JAPKZX010000103.1 GCA_026393575.1 Actinomycetota bacterium | reverse complement strand
GTGACCACAGAACGAGCCACAAAAACAGTGATTGACATAGTGAAATCATCCTAGAAGATGAGTCCACTTGGGCTATCAGTGCGTATTCCTGAGAGAATAAGCCCATGACTATGCAGTTAGATCCACACACCGATATTGCCTCCATCTCACGTACGGTTGCCTCGCTCCGAGCAACCTTTCAATCGCGAACCACTCGCCCCCTCGCCTGGCGCAAGGAACAACTGCAACGCATGATTGCCATGTTGGAAGAAAATGAAACAGATTTTCTTGATGCGCTTGCTCTAGACCTCGGCAAACCAAAAGCAGAAGGTTTTATCACTGACCTTGCATTTGTCACGAGCGAAATCAAGTTGATGCTGAAGAACCTGAAGAAATGGAACAAAGCAGAAAAAGTTCCGACGCCCTTGGTAGCCATGCCCGCAAAATCGTTCCGCATTCCCGAGCCACTTGGTGTTGTTTGTGTTATCGCGCCATGGAACTACCCAGTTCAACTACTCCTTGTGCCTGCAGCGGGTGCAATTGCTGCCGGCAACACTGTTGCATTGAAACCATCAGAAGTGTCACCAAATGTTTCAGCCGTACTTGCTCGCCTCGTGCCTCAGTATCTCGATCAAACAGCAGTTGCACTTATCGAAGGTGGAGTTCCAGAGACCACTGAACTTCTTGCCCAGAAATTTGATCACATCTTCTACACAGGTAACGGAAAAATTGGTCGTGTTGTGATGGCAGCAGCTGCTGTCAACCTCACTCCTGTCACGTTGGAACTCGGCGGCAAGAGCCCAGTCATCATTGACAAGAGTGCAAACATCAAGATTGCTGCTCGTCGCATTGCGTGGGGCAAATGGTTGAACGCTGGTCAAACATGCGTGGCACCTGATTATGTTTTGGTTGATGAGACAGTTCAAGATGCATTTGTCGATGCACTGCGCACATCGTTGATTGATTTCTACGGAGAAAATCCACACACAAGTGATAGTTACGGTCGCATTGTGTCACCAAGACATTTTGATCGTCTGGTGACACTCATGAGCGGTGGCACGCCGATCATCGGTGGCGAATCCTCCGCTGCAGACCGATACATCGCACCTACGGTTCTTGGCAACGTCAGTCTGCAATCACCATTGATGAACGAAGAGATCTTTGGACCCCTGCTTCCCATCATCGGCATCAAGAACACCGCAGAAGCAATTCAATTCATTACTGAACGCGATCATCCGTTGGCGCTCTACATATTCGCAGAGAAATCATCTGTCATTGAAGAGGTTCTCGACAGAACAACTGCTGGTGGCGTCACCGTGAATGGCACCCTCTTGCACCTCACTAGCCCGCACCTTCCATTCGGTGGTGTTGGCGAAAGCGGCATGGGCGCGTACCACGGCGTTTCTGGTGTGCGAGTCTTCCAACACATGAAGCCCGTGCTGAAGCGTGGAACAAAGATTGACCCCAAACTCCCGTACCCGCCATACACCGAGCGGAAACTGAAGCTTTTCCGCAAGGTTCTATAAATCAATCACCAGAAAGCTCATCATGAAATTTGCCATCGCATTCGCCAACACCGGACCCTTCATCAACCCTGACAAGGCAGTAGCCATGGCCCAGGCGGCAGAAGCCGCGGGGTTTGAATCATTGTGGACAGTGGAACATGTCGTTGTTCCTGCTGATTACCAATCTCCGTACCCATATAGCGATACAGGCAAAATGCCTGGCGGAGATGATTCCCCTATCCCAGATCCTCTGATCTGGCTGACGTACATCGCAGCTGCAACCAAGGAAATCAACCTTGCAACAGGAATTCTCATTTTGCCGCAACGTAACCCAGTAGTACTTGCAAAAGAACTAGCAACACTCGACTTCATGTCGAACGGACGCATGCTGCTTGGTACCGGCGTTGGCTGGATGAAAGAAGAGTTTGATGCAATCGGTGTGCCGTTTAACGAACGAGGAAAGCGCAACGATGAGAACATCGGCGCGATGCGCGCGTTATGGAAAGAAGACAAGGCGTCGTACCACGGCGAATACGTGAACTTTGATAACTGCATCTTGCGACCACAACCAGTCAAGGGATCTATCCCCATTCACATTGGTGGCAGTACGGATATTGCAGCGAAGCGAGCAGGTCGTCTGGGCGATGGCTTCTTTCCTGCAGGTGGTTCACATGAGGAAATTGCACGCATCATCGGCATCACTCGCGAATCAGCCATCAAGCACGGCCGCAATCCAGACGATGTCGAGATAACAACTGGCGGCAACGGCGCAATTGGCCCGAAAGCACTCCAAGAAATCAGCGCTCTTGAAGCTCTTGGTGTTGATCGAGTCATTGTGCCTGCGTTCTTGTTCTACCGCGGCACTGAAGACACTCTTGCTCAATACGGCGAAGAAGTCATCAGCAAAGTCAACTAGACGAGCGACTTCGCCTTAGAAAACTTCATCACACCATCATCAATTGGTGAATCACGGAATAGTTTTCTATCCCGCTTGTAGTCCTGTGGGTTAATCCACGGCTCCCTGTCACCTTGGCGTGGGAACTGATGCATGACCCGCTCCATGTATCCGGCGGTGAAATTGTCAATCCACGGACGTTCTGGCATCTCAGCATCTGAGGCACGAAGTTCAGCTACACACTTTTGTGTTCCCGATTTTTCCATGTGATTCAACAGACGGCACACGTATTCACATGTGAGGTCTGCCCGCAATGTCCATGAAGCATTGATGTATCCAAAACTTGAAGCAAGGTTTGGCACACCTGAATACGACAATCCTTTATAAGTCCAAGTCTTTGAGAAATCAATGGCCTCACCATCGACAACAAAATCCATCTCACCAAGAGTCACCAGATTCAAACCAGTTGCAGTCACGATGATGTCTGCATCTATTCGATTACCAGACTGCAGAACAATTCCACTCGCGTCTACCCGATCAATATGATCTGTCACAACCGAGGCACTTCCATCTTTGATAGCCGTAAAAAGGTCACCGTTTGGCACAAGGCAGAGGCGCTGATCCCACGGGTTGTACGAAGGCGTGAAATGAGTATCGACGTCGTATTCGGGTCCAAGAGCATCTCGTACGCCCTTCAACAGGGCATCCTTCACTTGTTGTGGTTTCGATCTGGTTCGCTTGTAAATGAGTTGCTGCATCGACGTGTTCTTCCAACGCGTGAGGCTGTACGCCATCTTCGAAGGCAAGAATTTCCGTAACACATCGGCCACGGCATCGTGATCGGGTCGAGCGACAACGTACGTTGGTGATCGCTGCAACATGGTGACATGCGCAGCAGTGTTAGCCATTGCTGGCACCAGTGTCATAGCCGTAGCTCCAGACCCAATTACAACTACGCGCTTCCCTGCATAGTCGAGGTCCTTTGGCCACGACTGCGGGTGCACCACTGTTCCATTGAAATCTTGCAAACCAGTGATGTCGGGGGTGTAGCCACTCTTGTAGCTGTAATACCCAGAGCACATGAACAAGAAATTGCACGTGTACGTCACAACTGTATTGCTGTCTTTTTGAGTTGCCGTCACAGTCCACTGCGCGCGTTCTGATGACCACTCTGCTTTTGTCACCAAATGCTTGAACCGAATGTTCTTATCAATGCCAAACTCAGAAGCAGTCTCGCGCAGGTACGCCAAAATGTTCGGTCCATCAGCAATTGACTTAGCGGCTGTCCATGGCTTGAAGCTGTAACCCAAGGTGTGCATGTCGCTGTCAGAGCGCACTCCCGGATACCGAAACAGATCCCACGTGCCTCCCATATCGTCGCGACCTTCCAAGATCACATACGAACGATTCGGTGACTCCTTTTGTAAAAAGTACCCAGCGCCTATTCCTGAGATTCCGGCACCTACGACGACTACATCAAAATGTTCCACGTCCATACTGTAAGCCAACGCCCCTCGCTGTAGAGAACGCAGCCAGACTGGCGACAGATATCAACCGATGTCGGTGGCTGCGCCAGCAAACTGCGACTGGTATAGACGGTAATACGCGCCGTGCGCTGCGAGCAGATCCTCATGCGAACCTTGCTCAACAATGCTCCCCTGCTCCATTACCAAAATGATGTTTGCATCACGAATGGTGGACAAGCGGTGCGCAATAACAAAGCTTGTTCGTTGACTACGTAATGCCACCATGGCGCGCTGGATGAGCACTTCGGTACGCGTATCAACAGAACTTGTTGCCTCGTCCAAAATCAAAATACTTGGGTCTGCCAAGAACGCACGTGCAATAGTGAGCAACTGTTTTTCACCAGCACTTACTGCCCCACCATCGTTATCGAGAACCGTGTCGTAGCCAAGCGGCAATGAGCGAACGAACCTGTCAACGTAAGCAGCCTTTGCAGCGGCACGAATTTGCTCTTCTGTGGCAGAAGGGTTTCCATAGGCAATGTTGTCTCGAATAGTTCCGCCGAATAACCACGTGTCCTGGAGAACCATGCCGATGTTTTGGCGCAATTCACGGCGTGCCATCTGAGAAATATCTTGGCCATCCAAGGTGATTCGGCCAGAGTTCAATTCATAAAAGCGCATCACTAGGTTCACGAGTGTTGTCTTACCTGCGCCAGTAGGGCCCACGATGGCGACAGTCGTACCCGGCTCAGCAATCAACGAAAGATCTTCAATCAGCGGCCGGTCGGCATCGTACGAGAAGTTCACGTGCTCAAACACAACTCGACCCTGCACAGAGGTAGTTGCAGACATCTCGGGCTCTGCTGTTTCATCTTCAGCATCCAGTACGTCAAACACGCGCTCGGCAGATGCCACCCCTGATTGCAACACGTTCATCATTGATGCTGTTTCCGTGAGTGGCCGGCTGAACATACGGGAATATTGAATGAATGCCTGAACATCACCGAGCCCCATCGACCCTGCTGCCACACGGAGTCCGCCGATGATTGCAATACCCACATAGTTCAAGTTTCCGATGAACATCATGACTGGCTGAATGGAACCAGAGATGAATTGGGCACCAAAACCTGCCGAGTGCAGCTTTTCGTTCGTTTCAGCGAAACGCTGTTCGACTTCCTTCTGCCGTCCAAAAGTCTTTACGATTGCATGCCCAGTAAATGTCTCTTCGACGAGCCCATTCATTGCCCCCGTATGAGCCCATTGAGCGATGAATTTCTGTTTCGACCGACCCGCTATCTGTTTCATAGTTCCGATTGAAATAGGAACAGTAATGACGGCCACCAATGCCAACAACGGCGAGATCCAAATCATGATCAGTAGAACGCCGACAATTGTGAGCAATGAAGTGATCAATTGGCTGAGAGATTGTTGCAGACTCTGCGAAATATTGTCGATGTCGTTAGTGACTCGGCTCAGCAAGTCACCACGCGAATGACGGTCGATGTAACTCAGTGGGAGACGATGAATCTTCGCCTCAACTGACGCCCGCAAAGAGAACATGGTTCTCTGAACCACTCCAGCAAGCATGAACGTCTGCATATAGGAAAGAAGAAAAGAGAAAAAGTAAACGATGATCGCAAAAATAAGCGTGCGATGTAATGCAGCGAAGTCCACCCCGTCTCGGCCTTCTCGTTTCAGAAGCCCATCAAACAAAATATCCGTGGCATGTCCGAGCACCTTTGGCCCAATGACCACCAAAAAAACGCTGACAATCGCGAGTACAAGAATGCACACAACCATGAGCATCTCTCCCGCCATCAGTCGCCCGAGACGCTTTGATGTGGCTGCAAAGTTCTCAGACTTCTCAGCCGGCATACCCACACTGCTCATTCGAGTATTGCGGAGTTCTGAGCCCGGAATGTGTTGTGGTTTCTTGTCGTCGGTTTCTTCGCTCATGACTCATCCCCATTCACCGCGGCTTGAGAGTCCACAATTTCTTGATAGGTCGGGCACGTTGCAATGAGTTCGTCATGCGTTCCGAGGCCCACGCATTCGCCGTCCTCAAGAACCAGGATCTGGTCTGCATCACGAATGGTAGATACTCGCTGTGCAACTACCAGTACCACTGCATTTTGCGCCAATGGCTTAAGGGCAGCGCGTAATTGTGCGTCGGTTGTTAAGTCCAAAGCCGAAAAGGAGTCATCGAACAGATAAATCTCTGGGTGACGAATCAGTGCTCGCGCAATCGCGAGTCGCTGGCGTTGACCGCCAGAAACGTTTGTTCCACCTTGTGCAATCACAGCATTCAGACCACCAGGCATCGCACGAACAAAATCTTCAGCTTGCGCGACACGTAAGGCTTCCCACATTTCTTCTTCGGTGGCATCGTCTTTTCCGTATTGCAAATTGCTAGCAATTGTTCCTGAAAACAAATACGGCTTCTGCGGAACAATTCCCACTCGCGACCACAGAGCTTCAGGCGCCAAGTCGCGCACATCGACACCATCGAGAACTACGGAGCCAGCCGTGGCATCAAACAATCGGGTAACAAGATTGACAAGTGTTGTCTTTCCAGAGCCAGTGCTACCAATTACTGCCATTGTTTGTCCGGCTCGTACGGTGAAGTTGATGTCTTTCAGAACGGGCTCTTCAGCACCTGGGTAGTGAAAGCCCACGTCATTGAAATTCAACTCTGCAGTACGCGATAACTCGGTAATCGCTGAAGCACTGATGACAACAGACGATGGTGTGTGAAGTACCTCTTGAATGCGCTCAGCACTCACTGATGCTCGTGGCAATAGTGCGGCCATCCAAGTAGCCATCATCACAGACATCAAAATTTGTGTGAGATACGTAAGGAAGGCAATCATCGCCCCAGGCTGCATAACACCCTCGGCGATTCGATCTGAACCAAACCACACCACAGCCACGCTTGAGATATTGATGAACAATGTGGCGGTAGGAAACATGAGGGACTGCAAACGACCACCCCTAAGCGCAGTTTCAGTGACGGCTTGATTTGCCTGACGAAACCTTTCAGTCTCTTCAGGTTCACGTACAAATGCCCGAAGGACTCGAATACCTGTTAATTGTTCGCGCAGAATCACGTTGAGGCGGTCGATGCGTTCCTGCATGAGTCGAAACGTGGGCACCATACTCATGATGATGACTGCCAATGTGACCGCCAGAACCGGCATTGCGACTACAAGAATTCGAGACAGCCCGAGATCTTGATGCATGGCTAGAAACACTCCACCAATCGTGGTGAATGGCGCGGCTAGCAACAAGGTGCACGTCATCAGAACAAGCATTTGTACTTGCTGAACATCATTTGTAATACGAGTGATGAGTGACGGCGCACCAAACTGAGCTACTTCTCTCGATGAGAAATCGTTTACTTGGTGAAAGAGACTGCGGCGCACGTCTCGGCCAAAGCCCATTGCCACTTTTGAGCCGTAATAGACAGCACCAACCGAGAATGTGATCTGCACAAGGGTGACCGCCAACATGATGCCGCCCATTTGCCATATATATGGCACATCATTCTTGATGACGCCATTGTCAATGATGTCGGCATTTACGGTGGGCAGATATAGGCCCGCAATGGACTGCACGGCCTGAAAGGCAACGACTAGCCATATGTACCTCTTGTACTTGGCCAAGACCGTAGACAAGAGTTCCTTCAACATGCGAAATTCAATTGTACTTGGCTAGCACTGGTGACCTAGAGGCGAAAGCGCTTGTCACAGGGGTACGCCCGATACTGTCTGTTTATGCCTAGTGACCTCACTCTTAAGACCATGAACTTCGTCCACAAGACCATCCTCGTGGTCTCTCGTGGGAAGAAAGGCTGGAACGCTGGCAATATGCCCGTTCTGAAACTCACAACAACAGGTCGCCAATCTGGGCAACCTCGTGAAGTGATGTTGACCTCGCCATACCAATCTGGAACATCATTTGTCATCGTCGCATCTCGCGGCGGAGACGACCACCACCCCGCGTGGTTTGTGAATCTTCGTGCGAACTCAAAGGTCTGGGTAGAAACTGTCGACGAACCGCGACACGAACGCACTGCACGCATTGCAACAGCAGATGAGCGAGCAACATTGTGGCCACAGATTGTGGAAAAGTACGCGAACTACGGCGGTTACCAATCAAAAACTGAACGAGAAATTCCACTTATCTTTCTCGAAAAGTAATGAGTCCAACTCGCATTGATCTTGTTACTACGCCGACACCTCTGGAAAATGGTGGCGCGCTTCCAAGTGGCGCTCACTTGTGGGTTAAGCGAGACGACCTCACTGGTTTAGGTGCCGGCGGCCATAAGGGTCGCAAGCTGGAATTCCTATGTGGCGAGGCTCAAGATGCAGGTGCAGATTGCCTAGTCACCGTTGGTGCGGCTCAATCAAACCATTGCCGCATGACTGCTGCAGCCGGCGCAAAACTCGGACTTGAAACTCATCTTGTTTTATCGGGTGATGAACCTGAGGCTCTCGAAGGGAATCAACTTCTTTCACAGATGTTTGGAGCAATTCAACATCACACAGGAATTAAGGCAAACGACTGGGAAGCGCTTGAGAACTTTCGCCGAGAACTCACGCAGCAACTGCGCACACAGGGACGCACTCCCCATTCCATACCCATCGGCGGCTCCACTCCGGTTGGTGCTCTTGGGTATCACCGTGCATACGGAGAACTCATGCAGCAATGTGTTGCGCTTGGGTTTACTCCCGACGTAGTTGTTCATACATCTTCAAGTGGTGGCACACACGCAGGACTCGTTGCCGGATTGGTTGAAGCTCGCGAGAACGGCACAACGCACTGCCCCGTGATTGCAATTGGTGTTGCCAAAGGCGTTGCACTGCACGCAGAAAGCATTCGACAACTCAGCGATAGCACTTTGCGACTCCTCGGGTCGTCGCACCAAACACTTATGCAAGACGTCGTAGTCGATAAACGTTTTCTAGGCCAGGACTACGCGGTTCCCACGCAAGGCGCAACAGATGCAGCCCATTGGGCGGCCCACCGGGGGGCGTGGATTCTCGACCCTGTGTACACCGCCAAAGGTTTCTCTGGACTGCTTGGAATCGACGCCGAGGGCGGATTCCAGGGCATTCACAATGTGGTTTTCATACACACTGGGGGTCTGCCCTCTGTGTTTGCGACCCATAGCCAGTAACATAAATACCCAATACGCGGGTGTAGTTCAATGGCTAGAATCTCAGCCTTCCAAGCTGATTATGCGGGTTCGATTCCCGTCACCCGCTCCAATCGCCTCGTTTAGTGGTCTAGAGAAATCTCTCACCAAAGTCGCTAGCGCTCATCTCGTAGATGTCTTCTGGACCATCTTCTTCGTCAATCTGTTGGCCCACATTGGCAAACCCAAACTGTTGCACCAACGCAACTGACGCTGTGTTGTTCGGATCAACCGTGTAGCGCAGTTTCTTCACACCCGGCTGCTTCACCACCCACAGCCACATACCAAGTAGTGCTTCACGGCCAAAACCTTGGCGCTGAAAATTGTCGTGCACTCCGAGCCCAATCTCGACCATGCCTTCTTCATCTGGCGGACCATGAAACGACAGGCTGCCAACGATGACTCCAGTGGAACGTTCCACCATCCATCGAACGAACCATCGATTCACGAGCGGATTGGCTTGTACCTGCGGCACCCTCCATCGCAATGGCCCAGATGAATCCATCAACACGCGATGCGGGTTCGTGAACGGTTTACCTTGAAATAGCGAAGGGTTCTCTGGTGTTTCAAACAACGTCACAAGGTCGGTTGCAGAAATGTGATGTAAGTCCAGTCGTGCTGTTGCAATGACAGGCTCTGAACCACCTACTTCTCCCATGAGCCAATCGTAGGAGTCAAGAGGCACATAATGGAACATGTCTCCCGATGAAGATCTTCGTGCAGCACGTGGAGTGCGTGTAGCTGTTGAAGCCTTTCAATGGACATTTGCCAGGTCATCGGGAGCCGGCGGACAAAGCGTCAACAAGACTTCAACGAAAGCAACGCTCACCATTCTGTTGAGCGACATTCAATGTTCGCCGACCATTCTCGCCCGTCTTGAGAAATTGCTTCCCGAAACAGTCTCCGTGACATCACAGGTGTACCGCAGCCAATGGCGTAACAGAGTTGCCTGTATGGAACTGCTGTGCGAAAAACTCAATGAAGCTTCTGCCCCGCCACCTGCGCCGCGACGAAAAACAAAACCTTCACGGAGCGCCATCGAACGTCGACTCAATAGCAAACGTCTTGATAGTGAAAAGAAAAGAAATCGTCGAGTGACTGAATAGCTAGTGCTGTCGATTACAAAGATCGACACGCTCTGAATCGCTCACATCGGCGACTCCGGCTGCAACACCTTCAACAGCTGCAAACGGTCCGCACGGATGAGCAGCAAGCCATACATGCACCATCGGTGCTCCACCAGTTCCAAGCACTCCCACCGTGCAAACGCCTGCTGCGTTAGTAGTTCCCACTACTTTTGGATTTCCCTGTGCATCTAATCCCCAACACAAGTTGGTGTGAACATGCCACTGCATGAGACCACCTGCGTAGTTATTCAAAGTGGCATCGGTAATGAGAGTTCCGGGGAGTGCGATGTACATCGCAGACACAAGCGTTCTTGCTGAGCCTGCCACTTGGTACACAAGTGACTCAGGTGCTGTGGTGTCCAACATTTTGTTATCTGAGACAAGCGACTGCTTGATGTAATGCTCATAGCCGCTTCCTGCATCACCAATGGACCGATATCCATCTTTATCCGCCGCCGCAGTTGTTGCGTACTTTGCGAGGTCTCGTCTATTTGCTTGAATCAGGTTCGATGCACGAAGTGCTTGTTCCGGCGTTACCCCACCTATGCCAGAGAAATCAATTGGTGCCGATGGATCAAACGGTTTTGGCCATCCAGATGCTGCGGCTAGTTGCTGATCACGCGTAACCGTATGAGCATGTGCAGTGGTAGTTGGACTGACCGTAGTTGTAGTAGTCGAAGTTGTTTTCCTCTTGAGAGTGGTCGTTGGAGATTCACCAACTGCCGCGTCCTGGGCCCCTGCACTTCCATCATTCCCGATTGTGGTTGTGGTGGAAACCGACTCTGTAGCACCGGGAGCAACAATGACTCCATTGGCGTTGATTGTGAGTACTGAATCAGTGAGCTTCAGGACTCCGTGCGAGTGCGCATGACCAGTCAATGTCCATAACGCAATAAGAGTGACAGCGGTTAATACGTATGCCGCGTTGGTGGTAGTAATTCTTGTCGCACGCTGTTCAGGTCGACGTAGAGCCCACATACTCGCTGCCACCGCGATAACTCCAAGAACCGCACACACGGTGTCGGCGGGCTGCGGAGACTCTGGGATTTCTAATCCACTGATAAAAGAGATTCCGTAGGCACGAGTAAATGCCCAACCGATAACTGCTCCACCGTTGATAATCGTTCCAAGCCAAAACGTTGTGGCTTTGACGTTCGAGAGCGCCAACACTCCCCAGCCGACTTGCAGCAATGTAAGTACCAAGAACACAC
>JAPKZX010000069.1 GCA_026393575.1 Actinomycetota bacterium | reverse complement strand
GTCACTGCCACTATGAAAGGCGCAAAGAACCTCACCGTTCTCATGGTCTCTGGTTCCGGTCGCTTGCTCGCTTCTGCAAAAGTCACGAAGACATCACAGAACATCACTCTCAAAGCAAAAGGCACCGCGTCAATTGGTGGCACCACATTGCAACTTGTTAGCGGTTCCAGTTCAACTGCAAAAGGTAAGTACTACGGCCCCGTTGTTCTTGGCAACAAGAGCTCCACGGCTGCCAAGTCTTCAGTTGTGTACACAAAGCTCAAGCAAAAAGCCGCAACCGGCGTAAAACTTGGAACTGTCACAGTGAAGAAGGCAGTTGGATCCACGCAACAGGGTTACGCCACTACGTCCACAAAATCTTCGGCTGCTGATACTTCGTCAAGTGCGGCCGTAAAAGCATCACAGGGTCGCCCCATCGGTGTTGGTACATACGGTAAGACCGGCACAATTTCTGTGAAGTCATACGGCGTCAGTGCATTTGCTTGTTCCCCAGTGGGAACACCAACGTGCGATCCTCAAGGTAACCCCATTGGCCAACCAGGTGGTCAACCTGGTGCTAACACCACAGTAAGTAAAGACGACACTCTTGGTGGCGACAAAGACGACGACGGTATTCCGAACGCGTTCGACGTCAACGACGACGGTGACGAAGTGCTCGACTCTGCCGACCCAACAACACCTGCACCAAAAGTTGCTGTAGACGACGGCACCAAAGATTGCAGTGCGGTTGATTTCCGTATCTTCACGAACTACAAAGCAACACAAGGTGGCTACGCGGGCACCATCAATGCTTATGCCCCTGGCGCATTCAAAGCCACAAAAGAAAACATCGCTTCCACGATCACAAAGTCAATGACCATGGTGTTCTCACCAATCACTTCTGTGTGTGGTTCAAATGTTGTCACTACAGAACTAAAGGGCAACGGTGTTCCGTATGCCCCTACTGATTACGTGTCTCTCAGTGGTGGCGTTTGCAACACAGGCGATTACCAGTGGGCAATCGGCCAAGGCTTCATCTGCCCCGGAGCCGGCAACAAGACAGCGTTCGGTGGATACACATTCACCGGATCTGATTTGCCAACCGGACAAGACACCTTCACAATGCGCGTAACAACAGCCGATGCAAAGTCGTATGAGTTCACTTCAAGCGTCGGATTCGTGTTTGTTACACACCCAATGTTTGTGGAATACAGCACCGACGGTACAAACTTCACAAAGGTTGATTACAACAACTCCACCATTGGTCCAGACGGCGCTCGTATCACAGAGCCAACTATCAATGTTGGACAGGCACAAACGTTGTATCTCAAAGTGTTGCGTCCACAACGCTTGGCAATGGACGGTGAAGCTGGAGAGTTCTATGACCTTGCTGGATTCAAGTACACGCCAGACATTCCAAATGCCGGTGGCGTTGGCAAGTGCGACCAATTGACAGTGACGGACACAGGCATGGCTTCAGACACAGTTCTCGATGCCGGCAAACCAACCACTGTGTTGCTCACTTGGGCAATTGGTCAGAAGTGCTACACGGAAAGCACAAAGAATCCGAAACCAACTTGGACACCAGGAGCAAGCGACTTCGACGTGCAAGTAGAACCATCTGGTCCAGGTGGAAACTCTGCACAAAAGATTCGCATCACCTTGGTGCCATAAACCTTTTCAATGAAAAAGGCCCGGGTCGTACTGACTCGGGCCTTTTTTATTACACCATCACTGGCGCCAGATTTACTTCTTTGAAATTTTCGCCTGCATTGCAGCAATGCGTTCAGCAAACCAAGGCTGCTTCGTGCTCCACAACTGAGGTTCAAGTTCACGCTTCACAGCATCAGGATGATTATCAATGTCTGCCATGTCTTTAATGGTTTGCTTCACCGTCTCAAGTAATGGCCGCGGAATGCTGGCCGCACGTGCAGCGATCTTTTGTGCTTCTGCCATGAGTTGATCGTCTTCCACACAACGCCACACAAGACCAATGCGTTCTGCTTCTGCGCCATCCAGAATTTCTCCGAACATCACGGTTGCAAATGCAGCCTGTGGCCCGGCAATACGACGCAACATCCATGTGTGTCCACCACCTGGGTGAATACCAATCTGCAAGAAGCGAGTATCGAACTTGGCGCGCTTAGCGGCAATACGAATGTCGCAACCCAAGGCAAGGTTCATACCTGCGCCTACGGCTGCACCGTTCACTGCAGCGATGGTTGGTAATGGGCTGCGTGCAATGCGCAAGAAGCCTTCGTAGATGGTGCCCAAACTCTGGCCAGATGCTGTGGCGAGGTTGCCAAGGTTTGCGCCGGCGCAAAATGCTGGTGCCGCGCCAGTCACAACAAGTGCACCAATGGCGGGGTCGCCCTCAATACGGTCCATGGCCGCAGTGATTTCTTCCACCATGGGCGCAGTCAAGGTATTGCGCTCCTCAGGGTTATTCAGGGTCAATGTGGCAACACCGTCTGTAACGGTCACTAATACAAGGCTCATAGGGGCAAGTTTCGCACACCGATGCGCCCCAATCCCCCTTCGGTGGCTACGGTCTTTCGTATGAGCACAGACGTAGTCCTATATGAAGTCGCAGATCGCATTGCGACCATCACCATGAACCGCCCGGCAGCAAGAAACGCGCTCAGTAGCGAAGTTTTGCAGCTCTTGCCAAAGCTGATGAAGAAGGCCGATGCCGATGACGCCGTTGATGTCATCATCCTCACTGGCACAGACCCAGCCTTTTGTGCAGGGCTCGACTTGAAAGAACTGGGAGATACCGCGGGCAACCTCAGGGGCACTGGTGCCGACGGCTCCAAGAACGCAAGTGGTGTTCGTGGTCCATTCCCCGATGTGAAAAAGCCTCTCATTGGTGCAGTGAACGGCGTCGCCATCACTGGCGGTTTTGAACTTGCGTTGAATTGTGATTTTCTCATCGCGTCAGAAAACGCAAAATTCGGAGACACACATTCACGTGTAGGTGTGATGCCTGGTTGGGGCCTCACTGTGTTGTTGCCTCAGGCCATTGGTGTGCGCAGAGCGCGCGAGATGAGTTTTACCGGCAACTTCATGTTGGCCGATGAAGCGCTCGCCTTTGGTTTAGTAAACCATGTGGTGCCACACGCAGATCTCATGGCGTTCACGCGCCAGATTGCAACAGACATCATCGGCAACGAACAAGATGGAGTTCGTCAGATTCGTTCTACCTATGCACGTCATGCAGCGGAGAAAAAGAAATGGGAACACGAATCTGAAGACGGTCGCGCATGGCGCAAAGCTCAGTTCGACCCGAAGAAAGTTGCTGAGCGTCGCGCCAAGATTATGGAACGCGGCCGCAAGCAGTAACTGCTAGTAGACGATGCTGTCGTCGAACAATTCAGCGACAGCTTCTACTTCGATACCACCACGTGGTCGCTGAGTAAGAACAACGCGCACGGTTTCAGGTCGAGCAGTAGCCATGACTTCTTCTGCAATCTCTGCGGCAAGCGCTTCGGCGAAAACTGCGCGATCACGAAAGCCCCACAGATACAACTTCAAGCTTTTTGATTCAATGCAAAATTCCTGAGGAACATACTCAATCACCAATGTTGAAATGTCTGGTTGTTGCGTCACTGGGCACATGGATGCCAATTCATCTGTTGTGAACTTCACAATGGTGACATTGGCCGGCGCAGGAAACACTTCGACATGCTCAATGGGATGGCGAACAGTTTGACCAAGAACTGACAATTCGGGCTTTTCACTCATAAAACTAAGGCTACGGGCACTACTGCAAATCTGCAGGCAACAATGACGTCAATGACACCAATGGGCGTGGGCCCACATGGGAAATCACTTCGGCTGCAGCGATTGCACCAATGCGAGCACAACTGGTGAGGTCTTTGCCTTGAGTGAGCCCGCGCAGGAAACCTGCTGCGAACAAGTCGCCAGCACCGGTGGTGTCCACAACCTGCGAAACAGGCGCTGCAGGAACTTCGTGTACATCGTCACGCGTGACAATGACAGAACCTTTTTCACTTCGAGTGACGGCTGCAATATGGCAATCGCGGCGCAACAGCTCTACTGCCTCATCAAAATCGGTGGTCTCATAGAGAGACTTCAATTCATCTTCGTTTGCAAAAAGAATATCAATGTCGTTTTTCACCAATGACTGGAAATCTGCTCGGTGCCGATCTACACAAAACGAATCAGACAACGTGAGCGCCACGACGCGACCATTCAGATGCGCAAGAGCAGCAGCCTTACGGAAGGCATCTTTTGCTTCATCACGGTCAAAGAGGTATCCCTCTAGATACAAGATTGCACCAGCAGCGATGACATCAGACGAGATGTCGCTAAATGACAATTGAGTTGAGATACCGAGAAACGTGTTCATGGTGCGCTGCGCATCCGGAGTAACCGCGATGATGCAGCGGCCAGTAGGGATTGAAGAATCGGGCCCACCACTTCGGAAATCCACACCAATCTGTTTCATATCATCGGCGAACACAGCACCAAATTCATCGTCAGCAACTTTGCCAATGAACGCGACATCGCCACCAAGGCTTGCAATGCCAGCAAGTGTGTTGGCGCCAGAGCCACCACTTGTGCGGGTGCTCGCACCAACAGCCTGCGACAACTGCACTGCATGATCGGTCTCAATTAAGGCCATCGAGCCCTTCACCATGTCGTGGGCGCCAAGGAAGTCATCGTCCACCATGGCGATCATGTCCACCAAGGCATTCCCGACGCCGACAACGTCGTAGAGGATGCCGTCTTTATTGGTGAGGGCTGGAACATGGGCGGTAAATGGATGACTACGTGGCACGGCTCTCTACGGTAGTACGACACGATGCACCACTAGCCTTTATTGGGTGAGCCACCTTGACGACCCTTTTCGCCTACCCCGCACAGTTCTGCCGTACCGATACGAAGTATCACTAACGCCAGACCTAGAAGCTGCAACTTTTACTGGCTCAGTCAGCATCACAGTCACTGCTTTTAAAGCCACGGAAATAGTGCTGAACGCCATTGAATTAGACATTCACAGTGCAGCCATCAACGGACTCGACGTGCCATTCGAATTACACGAGGAATCTGAACGACTCATTCTCACAGCGCCATACGAGCTATCTGACGACAGCCGAATCACACTTACCTTCAGCGGAATTCTGAATGACAAATTGCGTGGCTGGTATCGCTCCACGTTCACGGACGAATTTGGTCGCGTGCGCACCATTGCTACTTCGCAGATGCAATCCACAGATTGCCGCCGCGCTTTCCCCTGTTTCGACGAACCAGATTTCAAAGCAGTTTTCGCCATCAAGTTGACAGTGGCTGACGGCCTTATGGCCATATCAAACAGCAAAGAAGTTCAACGCGAAACAAACCCTGATGGCACCAGCACTATCTGGTTTGCAGACACCATGAAGATGTCTACGTACTTAGTTGCATTTGTAGTTGGCCCTCTCGAAGCAACAGAGCCCGTCATGGTTGGCAACACTCCAGTTCGCGTCATTCACATACCAGGAAAATCTCACCTCACTGATTTCGGAATGCGCGCGGGTGTCTTTGCACTCGAATGGTTCGAAAAGTATTACGGCATTCCGTACCCCGGCGACAAAGTTGATCTACTAGCACTCCCCGACTTTGCTGCAGGCGCAATGGAAAATGTGGGTTGCATCACATTCCGCGAAGTTTTGCTGCTCGTCGACCCTGCAACTTCTACACAAGTTGAACAAGAACTTGTTGCACTTGTCGTAGCTCACGAGTTGGCACATATGTGGTTTGGTGACTTGGTCACAATGCGTTGGTGGAATGGCATTTGGCTTAACGAAGCATTCGCCACATTTATGGAATATGCAGCCTGCGATGCTTTCGCTCCGCAATGGAAACTCTGGACAACATTTGGTCTCGACCGCACAGCGGCATTCGAAGTGGACTCGCTACACAACACACGCACCGTTGAGTTCCCTGTGAACTCGCCTGCCGATGCAGATGGCATGTTTGATGTGCTCACGTATCAAAAGGGCGGCGCATTACTGCGCATGTTGGAGCAGTTCATTGGGCCAGAGCGTTTTCAAGCAGGCGTTAGCCATTATTTGCGTACTCATTCGTACGGCAACACAGAAACCAATGATTTGTGGGATGCAATTGAACACATCGTCGAAACTGACGGTGGCCCCGTAGTACCAGTACGTCGCCTTATGGATTCGTGGATCTGGCAAGCGGGCTTTCCACAAATTTGGGTTGCCCCCCATGCAGAGGGCATCACATTGTCGCAATCGCAGTTCTCTTTTGATGATGAACGCGATGCCACTCTTTGGGTAGTTCCCATACATGTGCGCAACGGTGGAACCGAAATTAAGGTCCTTCTCGATAGCGACTCGGTTCATGTTTCACTTCCCGATCCATCGGGTCCAGTCATTGTCAATGCCGGCGGTCACGGTTATTTCCGCGTCACATACTCGCCCGAACTGAACGAGCGACTCACCAAAGAACTCGTGGCTTCGCTTTCCACCATCGAGCGATACAACTTAGTGGATGATGCATGGAGTTCAGTTGTTGCCGGCGCCATGGACGGGGCTGCATACGTAGAGATGGTGTCGTCCGTTTTTGCACAAGAGCGTGAACTTGCCGTATGGCAAGCAATTGCTGTTTCCCTCCGCAGCATTTTCCGCATTGTTGATCCAGATGATTTCAGCATCCTTGAGTACTACATCGAAAACTGGGTAGGGGATGCACTCGAAGACATTGGGTGGCAACCAGCGCAAAACGAAGATGACCTCACTAGCAAGTTGCGTGGGCTCCTTGTACAACTGATGGGAATCTATGGCTCAGATGAAGTCACCATCTCGCGCTGCCGTGGAATTCTGTTTGACTCCACCATCACTGAACCCGAGCTTGTAGCGGCAGCTACCAATGTTGTAGCCGCTACTGGAGATGCACAAGATTACGAATGGTTCCTTAACAAGTACACCAATGCCACAACACCGCAAGAACGTATCCGCATGCTCTACGCATTGGCCGAATTCAATAGCGAAGAACTCATGGAACGAACAACTGCTTTTGCATTTACCGATGCGGTAAAGACACAAGACGCGCCGTTCCTATTGAACCGATGCATTGCTAATCGTCATCACGGTGTGGTGGCATGGGCTGCCGTGCGCAAGAACTGGGTGAAGGCCAACAAGGAGTTCCCTGGAAACACCATTGTTCGCATGATCAGTTCTGTCACAACTTTGAATTCAGAATCCTTAGAGGCCGAAGTGCAAGCGTTCTTCTCAGAGCACACCATTGCGCAAGCCACGAAGACTCTCGACCAAGTGCTGGAACGTCAACGCGTCAACGTTGCGTTACGTAAGCGCGAAGAAAACAGCCTCGCCAAGACTCTGATGAACCAATAACCCTCCATGACAGGAATCACCACATTCATACAACGGTTGATTCCACCTTCTGCCACCGGTGATGCACGCATCATTCTTTCCACTCGTGCCATTCGCGCATTTGTCGATGGCATTGCATATGTAGTCCTACCTTCGTTTCTTCTCACACTCGGATTCTCGGGTATTCAAATTGGAGCCATTGTTACAGCATCACTTTTGGGTTCTGCATGCCTCACCTTGTTAGTTGGCATGTCCTCACACAAGTACACAACCGAGCGTCTACTCACCTACTCATCGTGGCTCATGGTGTGCACAGGAATTGCGTTCGGGATCAGCACGCCATTTCTTCTACTGCTCGTAGTTGCAGCAATCGGCACAATGAATCCAAGCGCAGGAGATGTCAGTGTCTTTCTTCCCCTTGAGCAATCCACATTGTCTTCCACTGTGTCAGACAAAGATCGCACCGCTGTATTCGCTTCGTTCGCACTGGTGGGTTCTCTTGTCGGTTCTGTTGGTGCCCTCTGTGCTGGTGTACCTCTTTGGTTCGCTACTCAAATCAATCAGTCTGCAGAATTCGGACGACGCATCTCATTTATCTTGTATGGGGTTGCAGGCTTTGCACTTCTTCGCTTGTACAGCCAGTTGTCACAATCAAGCAGAGACAAAACGAGTAAATCAGACGCAGCACTCGGCCCTTCCAAAACAATGGTGTACAAACTTGCTGCTCTCTTCAGCCTTGACTCCTTTGGGGGCGGGTTTGCCACTCAAGCCATCTTTGCTCTGTGGGTGTACCGCCGCTTTGATCTCACTCCCGGAACGTTGGGAGTCATCTTCTTTGCAGCCGGAACTCTTGGGGCATTCTCTTCCCTGCTCGCAGTAAAAGTTGCCCAACGTATTGGCCTTGTTCGCACCATGGTGTTTACACACATTCCCGCAAGCCTCATCCTTATGGCCGTTGTGCTTGCACCAAACGTTTGGTGGGCAATGGGGCTATTCATCGTGCGTGGCTTACTCAGCCAGATGGATGTGCCAGTGAGGACTAGCTATGTGATGGCAGTCGTTACCCCTGCAGAACGTCCGGCCGCAGCGAGCATTACGAATGTTCCGCGCAGCCTTGCTTCGGCGTTGCCACCTATCGCAGCCGGCTGGATGCTCGATCAATCAAACTTTGCGTGGCCGCTACTCATATGCGCAGCATGCAAAATTACATACGACTTGTTATTGCTCGGCATGTTTCGTCATGTGCGTCCCCCTGAAGAGGCCGCAACCAACTAACGGCTAGTTGGGTTTAGTTGGCCCTTGCCCACTAAATCGCGCAGTTCAGTCTTCAAGAACTTGCCAGCAGCGTTACGCGGCAATGGCTCGTTCATGATGACCACATGGTTTGGCACTTTGAAAGATGCAATGCGTCCATCAAGGAATTGCCACAGCTCTTCGGCATTCAATGAACGGCCTTCCTTCGGAAGAATTGCAACTGCTACTTCTTCACCAAGACGTTCATGTGGCACACCAAATACTGCGACTTCGTGCACAGCGTCATTTTCATAAATGGCGCCTTCTACTTCAACGCAATAAATGTTTTCGCCACCACGAAGGATCATGTCCTTAATGCGGTCCTTGATGAATAAGAAACCTTCATCGTCGATGTATCCACCATCGCCTGTGCGCAACCAACCGTCAACGATTGTTTCAGCGGTGGCATCAGGGCGATTCCAATATCCACGAATAAGCATTGGGCCAAACATGCAGATCTCGCCCATCTCGTTTGGTCCAAGCGTCTCGAATGTCTCTGGGTCACGAATTTCAACGCGCATTGGTGCTGTTGCACGGCCTGTACTCGTTGGTCGAGTTGTGTAGAACTTGCCAGTGTTGCCAGGGCCATACGCATTGGTCTCGGTCATGCCGTATCCAAGTTGCGGGCTTCCCTTTTTCACGGCCTTATCAACTTTGTCTACAAGTGCTGCTGGCGCTGGTGCACCGCCGCCGCCAACTGCGCGCAGGCTGCTGGTGTCGTACTTGTCAAAGTCGGGATGGTTCACAAGGTCGAATGACTGTGTTGGTACACCAACGAAGTTTGTGATCTTTTCATCTTGAATAATTGGCAATGCTTTACCGGCATCCCACTTGTACATGATCACCAGTTTCAGGCCAGCCATAAAACAGCTGAGCATCACTGGCACACAACCCGTGACATGGAACAACGGCACGATCAAAATGAAAGATGGTGGGAATGGGTCTGCAGGCGCTTCTGGTTCATCGCTTGCCAATTTCAATACAGAGTTACGCGCCGAGAACGCCATAAGTGCACTCAGCACTGCACGGTGCGTAGATACCGCACCCTTCGGGCGACCAGTGGTGCCAGATGTGTACAGGATGGTGCAGTCGTCATCAAGTGCAATGTCGGCAACAATTGGTCCGAGGCCAGTTTTTACTTCTACGCCCCAATCATCAACATCGGCGCCCAGTTCGCGTTCTGGGCGAACACACAGCATCTTGATGCCGTGCTTGCGGCACGATGCATGCGCCGTATCAATACGTTGCTGATCACCAATCAAAACTTTCGCGCCAGAGTCAGTGAGGGCAAAGTCCATTTCGTCTTCGGTCCACCATGCGTTGAACGACACGTTGATAGCGCCAACAGAGACGATGGCCGCAAACGCCATGATCCACTCAGGGAAGTTACGCATGGCAACAGCAACGCGGTCGCCTTTCTTCACGCCGTATCTGTTCACCAATACATGTGACAAACCATCGACCTGATCCATGGTTTTCGCAAAGGTCCACTTTTCACCTTCATACAGAATGAATGTGTTGTCACCGAAGTTGCGAGCGTTCTGCAACACCAGCGCCAAGTTCGGCGGGCAGTTCTTGAAGATGTCCATCTTCACGCCACGAATCTCTGCCTCTGTCAGCTCAAAAGGAGTACCAGACCCTGGTGCAAGTACTGCTGTTTGTGCGTCTGTCCATGACAATGCCATTTGAATTTCCCCTGTTGGTGTGAAAGGGAAAGTCTAGGCGTGAGAGTGCTAAGCGTCACAGTCCGTTCAGGATGCAGAACATTTTCCGTACAGCAAGTACGTAGGCGACTGCGGTCTAGGCAGCGCGGCGGTCGCCGTAATAGCGACGCAAGTATTCCTGGTTGCGGATCTGCACGAGTACGTAGCAGTAGGCCGCAAGGCTGAGGAATGAGACAGTGAACGCATACAACATTGCAGTACTGCCGGTAGTGAGACCAAGGAACAAGGTAACAGCATTTGCTGCGACCATTCCGTACAGAACATTCACGCGACGACGACGCACGATTTCACGCGACGACATAAAGGCAGTCTCGGCAGCAAAATGATGGCGAGGCAATTCCGAAGTGTGGTGTGAACGGCGAGGGCGAGACTCTGTCTCTAGAACTCCGTCAGAAGCAATGAGGCGTGGGCGCTGTGCAGCACGTGGTGCCTGCAGACGAGGAGCTGGCGCAAGTGGACGAGCCATTGCGCGCATTGGGGCCTGGGTACCAGGAGCCTGAGAGCGTTGCAATGTGTGTAACTGGCGACGGAAATCTGAAACCGAAGACACTGCGCCTCCATCGAATCGGGAGCGCAAAAGAGGAGGCAAAAGAACTGCCATCCATAGGGCTCCAACGATGAGAAGTACGAGTTGACTCATTTACGACATTGACCTTGATTAGGGAACATGAACTGTCGACCGTGGTCGATGCCCTGGCTGGATGCAAGGACAGTGGCATCCGAAGACGCTTTGTAAAGCCTAGTGAAGATTCGTGTGGGTAGCGACTTACCCCCACCCATACGGGCCACAAATGGGGCTAAAACCCATCAAAATAGCGAAATCAGCCAGAAACGGTCACTTTTCACAGGGCTTGACAGACCCCCAATGTGTGCCCCAGACGACCAAAACGGCCGGCGCGTGAGTCATGAGGTCTTGCGGAAATCTCCCGAGCGACCGCCAGATTTCTCCCACAAGGTCAATTGGCCGATCTCCATTGTCTTGTCTGCGCTCTTACACATGTCGTACAGCGTGAGTGCAGCGACGGAACATGCAGTGAGAGCTTCCATCTCGACTCCGGTCTGTCCGCTGGTCTCAACAGTTGCTTCGATGACAACACTGCCCGACTGCACCGTGATGTCGACAGAGACGGCAGACAACATGAGTGGGTGACACAACGGAATGAGGTCGCTGGTTCGCTTGGCACCTTGAATGCCCGCGATGCGCGCTGTGGCTAAAACGTCACCCTTTGGCAAAGAGCCAGACGCGATGGCATCTGTAGTGGCAGGCAACATGGTGACGACGCAACGCGCAACAGCCCGCCGGTTCGTGACAGCCTTCTCCCCCACATTCACCATGTGGGCCTGGCCCGATTCATTGAGGTGGCTAAAGGTTGGCTCGGTCACATGCTCAGGCTATTGCCATATTGCAGGGTCTCTACACACATTTCTTGCCATCAACACGGGAAGGATTTACCATGACGGTGAGCGAGACAAATCGACTGGACATGCTGGTCGGATTACGAATGTATCTAGGGGATTCAGTGGCTAACACATTGATTGAGCATCTTCCACCAGGAGGTTGGCAAGATGTCGCTCGCACCGCCGATACTGATCGTCTTCAGCGTGACGTCAACCGCTTGCACGATGACTTCGCCCAACTACGCAATGAGTTCCAAGGAATACGTCAGGAGTTTCAAGGATTGCGTCAAGAGTTTCAGAATCTGCGCGAAGAGTTTCAAAAACTTTCAGATCGTTACGACACCACCATGAAGTGGCTCATCGGAATCTCTCTCACGTACGGCATCGGCATTCTGGGGTGCGCTGTTGGCGTCCTTGCCGTAGCGATTCAGCAATAACTTTTATTAGGAGCGTTTCCACGGCCAACGCACTGGCCGCTTTGCCAGAAACGCCGCGACACCTTCACGCACTTCGCCACTCTTATCCATTTCGGTTTCCCAGTACAGAGTGGTTTTCGGTTTCACTTTTCCTTCGCGCACAACTTCGTCAATCATGGCTTTAGTTGCCACTTGTGTTAACGCCGAACGCTCCACCAATAGTGCGACTAATTCGTCGACTCGATTGTTGAGCGCAGTTACTGAGTGCACTTCGTCTACCAACCCAATTCGCAATGCTCGTTCAGACTGAATCAACTCGCCAGTAAACATGAGATGTTTGGCAGCAGAGCCACCGATAACACGAACTGCGCGCTCTAAAGCGTTTGTTGGGTACACAATGCCCAACTTGGCTGGTGTAATTCCAAACAATGCGTCATCAGCGCTGATGCGAATATCGCACGCTGTTGCAATAGATACTCCGCCACCCACGCAGTTGCCTCGAATGACCGCAATCGTTGGTCCAGGGAAATTCACCAATGCTTCTTCGGCTGCCCAGTTGATGCGGGCATATTCTCCGCCGGGGCCATTCGTGAGTTCAGAGATATCCGCACCTGCACAGAAGTGATCGCCTTCTCCACGTACAACCAGCACGCGAATGTCGCGATTTGCAGTGAGAGCAGAAACGTGCGCCTCGATACTTGCCCACATTGCCATGTTGATGGCATTGCGCTTGTCTGGCCTGTTGAGAGTCAGCGTTGCAACGGGCCCATCAATTTCAACAAGAACTCGAATATTGGCAAGTTCACCGGTGTTGTCAGCAGACATGTGGTTACCCGCCAATCTGGCTCATGGAACGACGCGGGCGAATGAAGTTCACTTGGTTGATCTGATGACCAGCCCACTTCAATCCGACAGCAGTACGAATCAATTCTGCGATCTCATCATCTGTTCCGCCATTACGAAGCAACGCACGAATATCGAATTCATCTGTTGCAAAGAGACACGTACGGAATTGACCATCAGAGGTAAGGCGCACGCGGTCACAGTCGGCACAGAACGGATGACTCACACTCGGAATAACACCAACAGTGCCTTTGCCATCTACATAGCGCCAACGGTCTGCAGGCGCTGCACCACGAGCAGGGACAATTTCAAGTGGATACTCAGCGTTAATCACACTGATGATTTCATCTTGCGTTACAACCTTCTTGCGCTCCCATTCGTTGGTGGCATCAAGCGGCATGAATTCAATGAATCGAATTTCAATGTTGTTGTCACGACCATATGCAACAAGGTCGAGGATCTCATCGTCATTTGCACCCCGCTCAACAACAACGTTCACCTTCATCGGTGTAAACCCAACCAACTGCGCTTCCGCGATGCCAGCCAATACGTTCACCAATTCGTCACGGCGTGTCATGGCAAAGAAACGCTCGGCCTTCAGGCTGTCGAGACTCACATTGATGCGGTCGAGGCCGGCGTCACGAAGTTCAAGAGCAATGTTGCGCAATGTCGCACCATTTGTAGTGAGTGCAATGTCTGGCTTCTCGCCATTGGAAAGTCGTAGCGCAGCAAGTTTGGTAATGAGTCGTGGCAAGTGAGCGCGAACAGTTGGTTCGCCACCCGTCAGCCTCAGGCTGTTCACATCAAACTTCTCTACGCAGATTCGAGCGACACGTTCAATCTCTTCAAAGGTCAACACCTCAGAACGATCGAGCCAGACCATTCCCTCAGCAGGCATGCAATACGTGCAACGGAAATTGCAGCGGTCGGTCACCGAAATACGCAGGTCGCGCACGGTTCGTCCAAAGCTGTCAATCAGGTCCACAGGGTCATCCTACGCAGTATTCAACTTGTGACTACTTGGCCGTGAACGGGCCTGCGTCTGGACCAAGGAACGTAACGACTACCTCGTCACCAGTTTGAAGCCCATTGCCGTCGGGTACAGCGATGAGTGCATTTGCAACAGAGGTTGAGGCCAACTGGTGACTTCCCTGTGCTCCGGTGCGACGCACATGTACTCGGCCATCGGAACCCCAGGTAGCACGCACTCGATCGAAATGAATCTTGCCGTCTTCGTGGCGCACTATGTCTTCATCTGCAATGGCCAACACTTCTGGTCGATGCGATGCGGCGCCAAAACCCATCATGTTGCGCAACGCTGGTCGCGCAATCAGTTCAAAACTCATGAGAGAACTCACAGGGTTACCAGGTAGTCCAAAGATGGGAACGTTGACTCCACGATCATTCGTAAGTGTTCCGAAAGCAAACGGCTTGGCAGGCTTCATCGCAATCTGAAACCACTGCATATTTGCAATGCGCGAAAGTACTGCCTTCACTACGTCGTAGTCGCCCATGCTGACACCACCACTTGTGATGATCACATCACACGCGCGTTCATTCACTGCAGTTCGTAGTGCGTGCTCTAACGAGGGTTCATCGTCGCGAATAATTCCGAGGTCAACAGGTGTTGCGCCGGCCTCTGCAACAAGGCGCAGCAACATCAACCGATTCGATTCGCGAATCTGACCAATCTCCAACGCCGAACCGTCGTCCACCAATTCATCACCAGTTGAGATAACACCGACAGAGATTCGCGGGTACACAGAAACAGTTTTTGCATTCACGCTGGCTAACACGCCTTCCACCATGGGCGTTACCTGCGTGCCTGCGGCAATCACGGTGTCACCTATTGCAACATCGGAACCTGCCAAACGAAACGCACTGCCGGCAGGAACACTCTTGTGAATACGCACAGAGTCGCTCCCAACACGCTCGGTGTCTTCCACCATCACAACTGCATCACAGCCCTCGGGCAAGGGAGCGCCAGTCATAATCCGAATGGCAGTTCCAGTCGCAACAGCAATGCTGGGCGCAGCACCCGCAGCCAATTCACCAACTACGCGTAGCTCAACAGGAACCGTGTGCAGGTCGCTCGAACGCACGGCGTACCCATCGACTGCAGTGTTGGCAAACGGCGGCACATTTTCACCCGACACAACATCGCTCGCCAGTACAAGACCCGCAGCCACGTGGCGTGTGGCCTGCACCGGAGCCCCCACTACGCACGCGGCGAGCACCATTGTGCGTACGTCGTGCAGTGGAGTCATGCAGGAAACGGTATCTGCAAGATAGACCTATAGGTATGTCGAATTACCGGCCACCATCATCTTCGGGTCACCATGCCGCATGGGAAGCATGGGATGGCACCCCAGGAAGTGCTGTGGATTTGCGCTGGGAAAACGAAGGTTGGACTGCAGAAGTACAACTGTTGGCCGACAATGCCGTCGCAGTGATTCGGCTATCTGCCCAATGGGTGGTGCAGCAAATGCTGTTGTTTCGCGATCTGCCTGAACCAGACCTATGGCTCGCAACAGACGGCCATGGTCGTTGGGGCGAAATGAATGGCGAACACCGCACCGAACTTGATGGTTGTATCGATATTGATTTTGCTGGCACGCCATTTACAAATTCCATCATCACGCACCGTTTGCCACTTCATGTTGGCCATACGGCAGATCTCGTTGTTGTCACTATCAATGTTGAAACTTTGGGAGTTGTCAGCACACCGCATCGCTACACGCGCCACGATGAGTTTTCATGGGAGTACACGTCTCTTGCAACTGGCGAACAACATGGTGCCAGCGTGGATGAACACGGAATTGTTCTCGATGAGCACGGCGCATTTCGCCGTGTTCCATCAGTGCAACAACACAGCGGCTAGTCACCCAATCGCTGCGTGAGCCACGCACGAAAATCTGTAGCAACATCTGCACGCAATAGTGCATTGTCTACAACTGCTTTCAACCAGCCCATCGGCGTGCCGGTATCCCAACGCTCAGTTGTATTCAAAATGCCAGTCAATGGGGAAACATTCGACTGTGCGAGCAATGCATCGGTGAGATACAACTCGCCATTTGCTTGTGGAACAATCTTGTCGATCTCGTCAAATACATCTGCGGTCAGTACGTAACGACCAATGATGATGAGATTGCTCGGTGCATCTTTTTGGGCTGGCTTCTCAACAACTCCCACAATGTCAAATGGTCCATCGGCTGGTGCACCTGGTGCCGCGGTGACAACGCCGTACGCAGATACTTCTTCCATCGGCACACGCATCAGGCCAACTGCACCCACGCCAGTGCGTTCACACGAATCTGTGAGTGCAGTGAGCATCGACGCATCTCCCATCACTTCATCGGGAAGCAACAACATAAATGGTTCATCGCCCACAACATCTCGCGCACAACCCACTGCATGACCAAGACCAAGTGGCGCATCTTGATACACCACCGTCACTTTCACTTCGTTTCCAATACGCGCCAACCGATCAGCAAGTTCAACTCGGCCACTGGCACGC
>JAPKZX010000117.1 GCA_026393575.1 Actinomycetota bacterium | reverse complement strand
TCGACCTTTTTTCATGGTCGGTCTCCGAACATTTCATTGGCATAAATGCCTACTGGACAACCGAAACGAGTGTACAGGTCGGTGAGACAAAAAGATGACTTTTGCCTCAGGATGGGTCAATATCGACCAGTTTTAGGCCAGATCCAGACGTTCCAGTGAATGTCAGAGCCTTTCGGCCAGCCACGAGGTCTTCGATATCTGCTCCAACAATGTCCTTACGCCAACCATGACGAAGTCGTGCGTCGACAGACCCACTGAGAAGGTCCACAATGTCTTTACGCGTCGCTAGTAGTCCTGCATCGAGATCACTTTGCTTAGCAAGTTCTGTTATCCAAGCTGAGACAAGAGTGACTGCTGGGCGCATGGACTTCTCCAGATCGTCTCCATCGCTCGTCGGCAAGTTGAGTTCCCCGTCGACTGAATCTGCGACACCGAATTGAATCGCGTCAAGTAGAGCTTTGCCATGAACGCTCGAACATCTTTGACCCGAAGCCATGCTTCATCGGGTGAATTGGGTCCAGTGGGCCTCGTGCGAAGTTCTTCGCACGCTTCTGCAGCCCATTCCATGCGTCCGCGCTTTTCCAGATCAGAAAAAATAATCGACGAAAGTTCAGCCAAATATGCAACGTCAGATGCTGCGTAGCGCAATTGGTCAGATGTAAGCGGTCTGCGCAACCAGTCAGTGAGTCGATCACCCTTCGGCACAACAATTTTTAGTAGCGATTGCAGTAGGGACGCAAGAGACGGCTGGGTGTATCCAAGAAAACTTGCGCATAACTGAGTGTCCAAAATGCGAGATGGTACAAAACCGACACTTTGAGTCAATACGTCCAGGTCTTGTTGGGCCGCATGGAGCACACACAACGAAGGCCCATCCATCAGTGGTCGCATCAAGGTGGCATCACATGACACAGGATCAATAACTCCAAGGCGATTGCCGGTGGCAATTTGAATCAGTGCCAACTGGGGAAAGTACGTCTTTTCCCTATGAAACTCCGTATCCATGTAATACACATCTTGTTGAGACGCATACGAGACAAATTCCATCAATGCAGAGTTTGTATCTATCCATTCAAATGAGATCTCAGGACGCTGTGTCACCTGTGGCCACCTCGTGCCCTTCGACAATCCACATGCCTGTTCCGCCAGCAACATTTATGAATGTTGTGCCATCGAGTGCAGGAATGGTTGATAAGTGACCACACGCCCGAAGGCTGCGTCCGCCTGCCTGGCAGATGACATATACGACTGGCCCGAGAGCACACTCTTCTTCCCGGCCCACCAACTCTGAGAGAGCAATATTGATGGCTCCTGGCACATGACCTTCGATGTACTCGTCGACCTCTCGAACATCGATCACCGTACGTTCAGACATGGCGGCTAGTTCAGATATTGAGATTTCAGAAGTTGACATATTTAAATAGTAGTTGTCTCGTCCGAAGGGTTCAGATCTGCAAACGAATTTATGTTTCGTACCGCATTGGCAGGAACGGGCACTTCCGCCACATCAAGCAATACAGCTGCACGGTGAACTGCTCGTTCGTTTCTCTTCCACACAGATTGCAACGTTGAGGCACACTCCTCTTTTGACCATGCAGCACACAGCCAATTCAAACGATCAGTCCGACCTACCGTTGCTTGTGCGTCATTAAGGCCATTGACCAAACTTGCAATGACTGCACTTGTGATAAAGGGCATGTCACACGACAACACCACAACAGAGTCATGATCGGCATGCTTCAACGCCGTGATAACTCCACCAAGCGGACCTTCTCCTGGAAAGCCGTCCTTCTTCCATGTTCCGGTAATCGTCTTTGCTCGAGCTGCCGTGCCTCCAATAATCAGCACCTGAGACGCTCCGGCTTCATGTGCAGCAAGTGACACTCGGTTGGCCATTGAAATCCCGTCGACTTCATAGGTTGCTTTATCGACGCCCATACGAGAGCTATCGCCGCCTATGAGTATTGCGACCGTGAACTGCTCAACAGACATAATGACAACGCTACGGGCTGTTCGCCATCTATGGTGATGGCATGAACTCATTATGGGCCTCAACCGACATCGAAACCCTCAAAAACCTCGCTTTGGGACTCTCAGGCGCCTCCATAATTGTTGGCCTAATCCTGATGAAAGTGGTCTCCTCCATCATCGGCAAGATCGTTTCCCTCGTCATCTTTGTAGCCATTGCCCTTGCTGGCTACTCGCAGAGAGCTCAGGTTATTGACTGTGCGAACTCTGTAAAGGCGCAAGCCACAGCAACAGCATCAGTTGATACAACCTGCACCTTTTTTGGTCAAGACATAAAAGTAAAGGTTCCTCAGCCGACGCAATGAGGAAGCACTAGCTCGTTCACAAACTGCAACGGGTGTGTCATCGGCGCACTGTGAGCCGCATCGCGAAGTTCGATTAATTGACCTTGAGTCAGGTTTTGCGCAAGCCATCTGGCTCCATCTGCGTGATGTTTCATTCCGAGCGATCCGTAACCACAAAGAACAGGGCATGTGATTCGCTCTACATCCCACGGCGCATTGCTTCGAAGTGCAGCGAGCTCGCCCACCAGCGCAGCTCCTTCTCGTCTGCGTTCTTCTCTCGTTCTTTCGGGCAATGCTTCCCATCGTTTGTGACCAATTAGTCGAACCATGAAGTTCTGAGCTGCATCAGCTTCTGACGAAGCAACTGCCATCGCACCTGCTGTGGTTCCTGGCCACCAATCCACCCATGACAACGGAGTCTCGTATGTAGTTACTCCAACAACTTGTGAACCAAGTCGCGCAGCAGCTGCTTAACGGTGAATGGACCTTCATGCGGCCAAGAACGTGCGTAGCCTCGCCTGTCGTAGCGCAAAACTCGATGTTCACCCTGCAAATGGCGGGCCAGAAGAGCCATTCCGCCACTTCGGTCTAAAGAACCATGAATTAGCACCACTAGCAAATCAGAATCGGGACCAGATTCGACCGAAAATAACTGCGACTCATTCAGTCGATGATGCTGCTCACGAGCCACTTCCCTATCCTTTCATAGTTGTGGAACTAATTCTTGTGCGTCATGGCCTCCCAGTGAGGAAAGAAAATACCGATGGACCAGCTGACCCTGAGCTGTCAATCGACGGTCACGCCCAGGCTGCACTTTTTGCTGCGTACATGATGTCAGAGAAAGTCGATGCGATTTACTCAAGTCCGCTGCGTCGCGCCGTGCAGACTGCAGAACCGTTGTCAGCTGCAATTGGGATAGACCCAATCTTGGTTCCAGGAATCGCGGAGTGGGATCAGCATTCAAATGAATACATTCCTGTCGAAGAACTGAAAGCGGCAAACGATCCTCGTTGGTTAGAAATGGCTAAAGGAGGTTTCAGTTCTGACGAGATTCCTGAAGATTTCCACAACCGCGTTCTTGAAGCAATCGAAGACATCATCGCCAAGCATCGCGGAGACACTGTCGTCGTGACTTGCCATGGTGGAGTAATCAATGACTATCTCTCTCACATTCTTGGTATTTCTAATTCGCAGTTCTTCTATCCGAATTACACATCAATACATCGAATCGCGGCTTCGTCTTCCGGACATCGAAGCATTCTTTCAGTAAATGAGACTTCGCATCTGCGCGGCTCTGGTTTGCCAACGGGCCTATTCCATGCCTGATTCAACAGTTGGCTCACTCCTTCAATGGCTCGATGAGTGCCCGACACCGTTTCATGTTGTGGCGACGGCTGCGTCATCACTCGACGCTGCAGGATTCACACGTACAACCCAATTGGGTAATGAGTTGCCAGGCCTTGGCTACCTAGCCGTTGACGGCTGCATCGTTGCATGGAGGCTTGGCACGCGAACGGGAGCACTTCGAATCATTGGTGCGCACACCGACTCTCCCAACTTGCGGATCTTGCCCAACGCAGATATTCACCAGCTCGGTTGGTCGCAACTGGCAATAGAGATTTATGGCGGAGTCCTCTTGAATTCGTGGCTCGACAGAGACCTTGGAATTGCAGGGCGCGTCATTGATTCACATGGTGTGGCCCATTTATTCTCGGCGCCAAAGGCTCTTGCTCGCGTTCCGCAATTAGCGATTCACCTTGATAGGGAAATTGGCGACAAGGGTCTTCATCTTGACCGTCACCAACACATGACACCTGTATGGGGTTCAACAAAGCAATCATTCGCTGATTGGCTAGAACGAACTTCGGGCGTCGCAGACGTATCGGCTTTTGACGCTCATCTATTTGATATTTCCCGTGCCTCCCTCCTAGGTGCCGATAAATCGCTATTGGCAAGTGCTCGTTTAGACAACCAAGCATCTTGTTGGAGCGCTATTGAAGCGCTACGTAATGCCCCAGTATCCGAGCACACATCGATACTCGTTCTCAATGATCATGAAGAGGTGGGAAGTAACAGCTCCACAGGTGCCGCTGGACCCATGCTTGCAAACGTAGTTTCTCTTATCGCGTCGCAACACGGTCTCAGTGAGGGCCAACAGTTTGACCGGCTCGCTTCATCGTGGTGTTTGTCCGCCGACAATGCTCATGCCATTCATCCGAACTATGCAGAGCGCCATGAACCACGACACGCACCGCTGATCAACAATGGTCCTGCCGTAAAGGTGAATGGAAACCAAAGGTATGCAACGTCTGCTCGCGGACTGGCACACATTCGATCTATCGCTGAATCGAATGGTATTCCGTTACAAACTTTTGCGTCACGAAATAACGTTCCGTGCGGATCAACTATCGGACCAATCACGGCCACACAGTTAGGCATCGAAGCAATTGACATCGGTATTCCGCAATTGTCAATGCACTCGGCCAGAGAAATGTGCGGTGCTAGCGATCCGGTTTACATGGTCTCGTTAATGAGCGCATTCTTGCAGCGCTAACTATCAGTAGTATTTGGGCTACCAGCTAGACGCTGTGCCTCATCGAACAACCGTTGCAATTCGTCTGACAAGTTAGAACTCAAATCTCTCAACGCAGACCGAGGCAAGCGCTCAGTTCCGTTCGTTACCGTCTGAATCGGTTTACCAATGACTACGACGCATTTCCTCGGGTAAATCATCTTCGAGCCCTTTGGCATGACGCGCTCAGAACCACCGATTCCTACGGGAATGATTGGAACACCTGCTTTAGCTGCAACATAGGTGGCGCCATCAAACAGTGGGTAAACGACGGGACCGCTTTGACGAGTTCCCTCTGGAAAAAGCACCAGCGGTTCTCCCGCTTCAAGGACTGCTACGCATCGACGCAAAGCTTCGCGATCTGCTGTGCCCCTACTAACAGGAAAAGCTCCAAGTGCCGAGACAATCCAACCGATAGGAGCGATCTTCCAGATGGTGTCTTTGCCCATGAACCGCATTCGACGAGAAGTCACCGCTGCTGCAAGAGGCGTATCAATATTTGATCTGTGGATGGGTGCCAGCAGGAATGAACCTGACTTCGGAATGTTTTCTTTGCCAATGATTGTTGTTCGCGTATACGACACACAGACGAAAACAACTAGTCCACGCAGAAGTCTGTAGAACAATCGGCTAAGAAAACTTTGACCCGCCATAAATGTGTCTACTTCAGCCATGATCAACTCTTTCGAAATGAGCAACAATCTCGGCTACGACTTCTTCAATGCTTCTGTTGCTGGAATCAACGATGACCGAGCCCTGAGACGGTCGCAATGGGGAGTCGAGCCTCGTTGAGTCAAGGTGGTCACGTTCAGCAATGCTTGCCGCAACTGCTTTGATGTCTCCCCCTGTTTGACCTACGCGACGTTCGGCGCGCACTTCAGGTGACGCGGTGAGAAACACTTTCAGAATTGCATCGGGAAAAACCACGGTTCCGATATCGCGACCCTCCACGACCCCGCCCTTCTGGGCTTGTATCCATTGCCGTTGTTGTTCCCTCATGGCATCACGAACAGGAGTATGTGCAGCGATAATGCTGACTATGCCATTGATTTCACTTGTACGAATCTCTGTGGAAACGTCGACGCCATTCAATTTGGCTGCATCACGTTCGATAACAACATTGACATCACGTGCAATCTTGCCGACAGCGTCCGCGTTATTGGGGTCTGTTGCAGTGTTTTGCACTTCTAAGGCCACGCATCGGTACATGGCACCGGTATCGAGATAACGAAGCCCTGTTGCAGTGGAAACTTGACGGGCAACAGTCGATTTTCCTGCTCCAGCAGGACCATCAATCGCAATAACGCGCACGATTACCAACTAGTGCCGAGAGGTCGACCTTCGTCGTATCCGGCTGCGCTTTGAACCCCGACTACGGCTCGTTCATGAAACTCTTCAATGCTGGATGCGCCTGCGTATGTGCATGCTGAACGAAGTCCGGCCACAATCTGGTCGATGATGTCTTCAACACCTGGGCGCACAGGATCGAGATACATACGTGACGTACTAATGCCCTCTTCGAAAAGTTCCTTCTTTGCACGCTCAATAGCAGTCTCTGCGCGCGTACGATTCTTCACAGCGCGATTAGAGGCCATGCCAAAGCTCTCTTTGTACAGACGGCCTTCCGTGTCACGCAAGGTGTCAGCGGCTGATTCATAGGTTCCTGCGAGCCATGACCCGAACATCACGTTGGCAGCACCAGCAGCTACTGCCAGTGCCACATCACGTGGGAAACGAACACCGCCATCGGCCCATACATGTTTGTCCATCGAACGGGCCATCTCTGCGCTCTCAAGCACTGCACTGAATTGTGGACGGCCAACGCCTGTCATCATTCGCGTGGTACACATTGCGCCAGGCCCTACGCCTACTTTGACGATGTCTGCTCCTGCATTGAGCAGGTCTCGCGTGCCTTCACGAGTAACCACGTTTCCTGCAACGATCGTTGTTGTCGGCGCCACGGCGCGTACCGCCTCAATGGCCCGCAACATACGGTCCTGATGTCCATGTGCTGTATCAATAACAAGAACGTCTACTCCGAGAGCAACCAATGCTTTTGCACGCTTGGCCGGATCAGCATTAATTCCGACAGCGACTGAAGTCAAAAACTGACCATTTGCGTTAGTTGCAGGAGCGTAAATAGTGCTGCGTAGAGCGCCCTTGCGGGTGATGGCACCAACGAGGATTCCGTCCTTATCGACTACTGGAGCAAACGACAAACGTTGATCTATCAATTTGTCGTGGATGTCTGAGACAGGCATTGAATCTGTAAAACAAACCATGTCTAGGTTCATGACATTCTTCAACTGAGTGAATCGGTCGAAACCGACAGCGTCATATTCAGTGAAAACACCAACGGGACGATTATCGGTATCAACGACAATCACTGCGCCATGTGAACGCTTGTGAATCAAACTCAGTGCTTCACCAACGGTGTCTTCTGGCGCAAGTGTGATTGGAGTTTCGAAGATTGGGTGCCTCGACTTAACGTGTTCGACAACCATTTCAATAATGTCGAGCGGAATATCTTGTGGAAGCACTACTAATCCTCCACGACGCGCAACTGTCTCGGCCATGCGACGACCTGCAATAGCGGTCATGTTGGCAACGACTATGGGAACGTTGGTACCGACCTGATCTGGGGTACTGAGATTTACGTCGAAACGAGAAGACACCGAGGACTTGCTCGGGACCATAAACACATCGTTATAGGTCAAATCGTGGGCTGGGAGATCATGTAAGAACCGCATAGGGCATGACGAGACTACCGTGTAGGCATGGCATCTACCGAGAACGTTCCCGTCGTCCTAGTTCATGGTTGGGGCGGCAGCTTCCGAGAAACATGGCAAAAGCCTGGAATCGACGCTCTTCTGGCAGATGTGGGCCGTAATCCTGTCGGGCTAGATCTGTTGGGGCACGGAGAACAAGACAAACCACACGACCCTACGGCCTATGTCGAACTTCCAACATGGTTGCTTGATCACTTGCCGCAGGAGCCAATTGTTGATGCTGTCGGATTCTCGTTGGGCGCTCTCACCATCCTGCGCGCTCTGATCGAAGCGCCCCATCGCTTCGGCAAAGTTGTGCTGTCCGGAATTGGTGACGGGGTTTTCACTATGTCCCCGCCTGATGGCAATAAGAGAATTGTTGATGCTCTCGAAGGCCGTGCACCAGAAGACGACACTTTCGCCCGCATGTTTGCCCATTACGGAAACTCACCGGGAAATGATTTACTGGCTCTGACGGCAATCATGAAGCGCCCACCCTCTGAACCCGTGACAGAAGAACAGTTATCGAAAATTACTAATGAAATATTGGTTATAATTGGTGATGCGGATTTTGCAGGCCCTGCCACAAAACTCGCCGATGCTTTTCCGAATGCCAAATTGACTGTGCTGAGGAATACTGACCACTTCGCAACACCAGAATCTTTCTCGTTTATTGATGCAATTTTGGACTTCCTTGCTGCATGAACTTGTCGTCTCGTATAACCCAAGACATTGGTCAAGCATCCCAGACACTGAAAACCGGTGGCATTGTTGGCATCCCTACTGAGACTGTGTACGGCTTGGCTGCTGTGGCTCTGAACGAGCAGGCCGTATCTCGTGTTTTTAGTGCAAAGGGCAGGCCAACATCTCATCCACTGATCATTCATTTGTCTCCGAACGACGACATCAATCGGTGGGGCGAACTGAACGAGTCTGCTCAGTTGCTCGCAAGTACGTTTTGGCC
>JAPKZX010000098.1 GCA_026393575.1 Actinomycetota bacterium | reverse complement strand
TGCGCTTCTTCGCAGGAGCTGCTTTCTTAGCAGCTTTCTTGCGCTTAGCAGGAGCCTTCTTGGCTGCTGCCTTCTTCTTACGTGCAGGAGCTTTCTTAGCTGCTGCTTTCTTCTTGCGTGCAGGAGCTTTTTTAGCTGCTGCTTTCTTTTTTGCTGCCACTTGAGTTTCCTCTCGTTGGGTAAGTGGTTACTTACGGTTTGGGTTCAGCTGAGCTTTTAATGTTGAGCTCGCTGTGAACTTCATCGCAGTAGAGGCCGGTACTGTTACTGCCGCACCCGTTTGTGGGTTACGACCAGTACGTGCCTTGCGAGCAGTGGTGCTGAACGAGCCGAAGCCCGGCCATGCCACTTTTTCGCCCTTCATAGTTGAAGCAACTACAAGATCAAAGAAGGCGGTAAGAGTACGCTCGGCATCAGCCTTCGTGCACTCAGCTGCCTTCGATATTTCTTCGATGAGCTCTGCTTTTGTCATTGTTGTATTCCTCCTCGGAATCGGAGTGGTATTACAATCTGAACCGCTACAAACACAAAAAGCAAGCATCTGATTCGTTGCAAATGCAATTATCGTGTTTTTTCACCTAGTTCTGCTTTGGCCATCACCGGTGATTTAGCCCACCTGTACTCCTTGATCTCATTGAGTTTTCTGAATCATCCAGATGCACGCACGTTTGATCTGATTTCACAGTCCACAACATCTGGTGCATCCGCGTCGTCTTCTGTTTCTCAATAATTGCAAGGGTTTGCGCCGATTCAGCCAACTTGGCCAGCGATGCTATTTGTTATCAAATCACTGAGGCGATCGTCATAATCTTCGCGGTGTTACACGAAAATCAATGCACTGTTTCACTGTGTAACGCCATCACGACAGCCTGTGGAAATGTGACGCGTTGCACCACAAAAAATATTTTAAAAAATTTCTTGAAATTGTCGTTTTTGAGCACTTGCAACGCCAGTACGAACAAAAAAAATATAAAAGTGCTATCCACGATTCTGTATTCACGAAGTGTCATGATGAATTTATCGATCGTGTTGCGGAGCACATCACTGCCGAAGTCGGCTCACCTTCGGGTGACACTACGGGCAGCGCAGAGAACCCTGTCGGCGTGCGCACTCGCATCGTTTTAGACACTTCAGTTCTTGTTGCAGACCCTGGATGTCTTCATTCCTTCCCACACTGTGACGTCGTCATTCCACTAACAGTTGTCGAAGAGCTTGACGGTTTAAAGAGTCGCCCCGATGATGTTGGACGTGCTGCACGAACTGCATTGCGAACAATCGAAGACTTGCGCCGCCGTGCTGGTGGTTCTATTCACCATCCAGTTCCACTGAATCTCGAACCCGGTGGCGCCACCTTGCATATCGAGGTAAACGGCATACAAAAGCACCTTTTATTGGAGAACGGGTTAGATCCAGCTATTCCTGATAATCGCATCATTGGTGCTGCGCTCGGCCAAGCTCTCAAGGGCCCAACTCACATCATCTCGAACGACGCCGGTTTGCGCATTAAAGCTGCACACCTTGGACTTACCGCTGAAGAGCATCAACCCGTCGGACGCGCTGCACACAGTCGTCCCATGGGCTGGTTCACACTCGAGGTCAATTCAGAAACCGTGAACGCTCTCTATGAACGTGGCGAAGTAGAAACTGAGTCGTTCAGTTCAGACACTCGACTCGCAGTGAACGAATTCGCTGTCATCAAATCTGGCTCTCAATCTGCACTCGTGCGTTCGCTCGGAGAGATGATTGAACTTCTGCCCGCAGCATCTCCTGAAGCATGGGGACTTCGCGCGCGCTCGAAAGAACAGCGTTTTGCTCTTGAACTTCTGATGGACCCCGATGTGAGTGTTGTTGCGCTCGATGGTCGTGCGGGTACCGGCAAGACCGTTATGGCCATCGCTGCTGGCCTCGAACAAGTAGTCGAGTCGCGCAATTACGAGAAACTGGCCGTCTATCGCCCGCTTGTTCCCGTGGGTCGCGCAGATGTGGGCTTTTTGCCTGGTGGACTCGACGAGAAATTAGACCCATGGATGTCGGCCATTCATGACTCAATCGTGGCTCTTACAGATCAACGTTCCAGCAACGATGCAAAGCGACTCATCGAAGACCTCACCGCTCGCGGTCAGTTATCTCTCGAGTCAGTCACGTTCCTTCGCGGGCGTTCATTGCATCGTCAGTTTGTTGTTGTGGACGAAGCGCAGAACCTGGAACCCACCACCTTGAAAACAATCCTCACTCGCATTGGCGAAGGAACAAAGGTCGTATTCACTGGAGACACCAGTCAAATCGATGCGCCGTACATGGGTGAATCAAACAACGCGCTCGCAGTCCTGATTCATGCATTTGCCAATCAACACTGTTTTGGTCATGTCACTTTGGCCTCGTGCGAACGAAGCGAAGTCGCCAGTCTCGCTGCTGAACTCCTCTAAGGCTCATGACATACTTGCCTCATGGCAGACACTCCTGATCAAGTAGTTCGATCTTTCATTTCTCTTCTTGTCGCACGCGACATTGAAACTGCAGCCACCATGGTGAGCACAGATTTTGAATACGACAATGTTCCAATGGGCAAAGCGTTCGGGCCTCAAGGCTTACGCGACACTCTCACCGGGTTTTTCGGAATGTGCACCGGAATTGATTGGGAGATCATTCGCCAAACCTCAACAGGCTCTGCGCAACATGGAACAGTTCTCAACGAACGTGAAGATCGTTTTGAAATACACGGCAGATGGGTCACATTGCCTGTTGCTGGCATCTTTGAGATTCGCGATGGACTCATCACGTTATGGCGTGATTACTTCGATAAGGCAACGTTGCTAGACGCAATGACACCACCCGCATAGCTATGACACCACATTGGCTCACCCCCGCAATACTGTGAAATACATGAAGAACCCCCAGACTGATGCGCCAAACACATCAATGCGCGACATCTCTTTTGCGGTTGTCGACTTTGAAACCACAGGTGTTAACCCCGAAACCGATCGCATAGTGCAACTCGCGGCAATCGTTGTCAATGGCGAGGGCGAGATAGTCGATTCATTCGACACAGTGGTCAAACCTGAAAGCCCTACCGAATACGTTCATGGTGCCGAGCACATTCACGGTATTTCCGAAGCAGAAGTACAAAGCGGCATGCCTCTCAAAGAAGCTCTCCGAAAACTGTGGTCCATTAGCGAAGGAAACCTCTTCACCGCGCACAATGCTCGTTTCGATCTCGGATTTCTCCATGCCGAGTCTGCGCGCGTCGGTCTCGGCGGTCGCATCCATAACTATGTCGACACTCTCGCTCTGGCTCGAAAAACCGATGAAGCACGAACACGTCGTCATTCGTTGGAAGCGTTGTGTGAGCATTACGGCATTGAACGAACGCGGTCTCACGAAGCAAAGGCAGACGCCACTGCAACCGCAGAATTACTCATGCACCTCATGAAAGAGATGGGAGTCGAATCTCCCGATCAGGTGTCTGAATTGTTTGCGCGATAACGCGCAAGTACATCCGCTGCAACACGCGACTGCAGTCCAACAAGGTGATCCGGTGATGTCACCGTCACACCGCCTTCAGCACGCAGCAACAAGCGACCCAACCAATGCTCGCTGTTAGCCACGATGGTGATCGTGAATGAACCGTCGGCATGTTCCACAATGTTCTGGCACGGATATGTCTCTACTACCCAGGCCGCGTTTGCTGCCACGGTGGCGGTGACCACGATGTTGTCTTGAGCATCAGCAAACCACACAGGCACTTCGGCACTCACTGGGGCTACTGGCACAAACTCGCCCGTTGGCTGTAACTGGCGAATGCGATCAACCCGGAAGTGACGAGACTCTCCCGACAAATCATCATCGGCTGAGATGTACCAATGCCCACGATCGGTGAATACGGTGCGCACAGTAATTGTGCGAACACTCTCTTCATTCTTGGCTGGCGTCCAATACGTGAGCACTTGACGTTCTCCAGAAGTAGACGCCGTAGTGAGTTCTGCAAGGAATGGCGGGGACTCGATATCAATATCAACAACACCGTCGCCCAAGACTCGCAACAATTTCCTTTGAGCGCTCCGCAATTCACGACCACGACTGAAACCAGGAAGATCACGAGCAGCAGTTGCAAGCAGAGTTAAACCAAAAGCTTCGGACGCGGTTAGTTCAAGCCGGCGATCAAACTGCTTATTTACACCGACATGAATGTAACCCTCGTCGATGTAGAGGTCTGCGAGTTCAAGTGGCGTGTACGGAGGGACTCCGCACATTGAAGCCATTTCGATGTCTTCGATGAGATCTTCTTCAGACATAGAAAACTGGCGCGCCATATCTGCAATGGAAATACGCTCACGCTCCATAAGCCAAGGCAACATACGCAGCAATCCACGTACACGGTCTTCTGCACTGCGCGGTCCGCGACGGCCACTCATGATGCACCCCCACTCATGCGAACAAGATCTGACATGACTTCGGCGCGCACTGACTCTGGGCGTAACACGACAGCGCGATCGACCATGGCATACAGCCACGAACGGAAAGCAACGCGATTACCGCAGGCCACTTCAACGTCTATAGATCCGTCGGTACCGCGAGCAACGATGCAATCTTCGCCGAGTTCACGGATGACTGCCGGTGCAACCCGACGGTCGATACGCACCACAGCTATCTCTGATTGAGCACCCTCAAATTCTTTCGGGTCACGCTCGTATGCCGTTTCAATTTTGAAATCTTCTGGGCGAACAAATGAATCTGCATTGCCCACTGCAATGTCGTCTTCAATACGGTCAACTCGATATGTAACTTGAGCATTGCGTTCCGGATCGAATGCAATGAGGTACCAGAATCCGTTTCGCGCTACTAACCCATATGGATGTACGGACCGTTTGCGACCACGATACGAGAATGTGACTCCGCATAGTTTCGCAACGGCTGACCACAGCTGCGGCAATACTTTTTCTTGCCCACGAGCGTCTACATGAGCAACGGTTGTTGAAGCCGCATCGTCGACTGTGCCACCGAGCCACTGCACCGCTTGCTTACCCCACTGTGTACCAATCTGAACAACTGCTGCAGCTTGTTGAAGTGCCGCAAGTTCATCTTTTGTGAGACCAAAATCAATGAGTTTGTATTCAGAGCGATCAATTGAATACGCGGTTCTGCCAGCATCATTTCCGGACAAAGTTTGAGTAGTGATGGGAACACCCATTGAACGAAGCGCCCGCTTGTCACGTTCGAATGCGGTGCGACGTGCTTCGCCCTCTGTGCCGTATTGACTGCCCATGCGGTTAGCAATGTCCTCAAGAGTGAGCGGTACAGACGACTCGGTGAGCAACGCCACCAGATTCATCATTCGTTCTGCAGAATTCACCCTTGGTCGCATACGCCTCTTTTTCTCAACCGCCACAGGGGGCAGGATAGGGCGCATGTTGCCCCTTCACATTCACTTCGGCAGAAGTTTTTTTCGAGCGCGTAAATACCACTCCAAAAGAGGGTGTGTCATGGTTTTATCTGTCGACAATGTGCCAGTTTCGAGTTCTGCCGCCACATCGTGAGCAAGCACTTTTCCAAGCTCAACACCCCACTGATCGAAACTATTGATGCCCATCAACCAGCCCTGTACAGCACACGAATGTTCGTACATTGCTATCAATGCACCCAATTGACGGGGAGACAATTCGTCCAACATCAACACTGTGCTTGGTCGATTGCCGGCAAAGTTCTTGTAGCCCTGCGCATCAAGTTTTCCTGCTGCAAGGGCTTGCGCTTGTGCAAACAAATTTGCATTTAACTGCAGATGCGCATTGTCGTCGCTACCAGTGCTTGCAACCACTCCAACAAATTCCACTGGAATCACCTGTGGACCTTGGTGAAGCATCTGAAAAAAAGCGTGCTGACTATCTGTACCCGTTGCACCCCACACAACTGGGCTTGTTGGCGCCTCGACAGGCGAACCATCGACGTGCACAGACTTACCGTTGCTCTCCATCATCAACTGCTGCAGAAACGCAGGGAGAAATCTCAGGTCATGGCTATAGGGCACTACTGCAATCGACGTTCGCTGAAGCACCGCGGAGTTCAACCACCACATCAATCCATGAACAACGGCAAGGTTCTGTCCTAATGGTGCATCCAACACATACGTGTCCATCTCGTGCATTCCTTCTAAGAGCGCAGCAAAACTACGTTCACGCCGGCATTCTCCAACCACTGTCGAGCGCGTTGAGCATTAGACATTGTCTCAAGCGTGGTGAAGGTCTTTGACGCAATAACAAACAGCGTTGTGCTTGGCGCGAGCATGGAGAGACAGTCGTCAAGATGCGCCGCATCGATATTCGAAACAAAATGAATCCTCGGCCCGTCCGCATACCGACGCATTGCTGCATGTGCCATAACTGGCCCTAGGTCACTTCCGCCAATTCCTATGTTCACGATGTCAGTGATCAATTCACCCGTCGAACCCCTGTGCACTCCCCCACGAATATCGTTTACCAACTTGTAGGCGCGCTGTAATTGAAGTTGCGCTAGTTGTGACATTGAAGCATCAGTAGAAGAACCTCGAAGTGCAAGGTGGCCCACAGCTCGCTGTTCAGTTGCATTCACAATTGCGCCACTACTCATGGCTGTAAAACGAGATGCAATGTCAACACTCTCTGCAGCGCTCAACATTTGTTCAAACAATTGCCGATTTACATGCTGGCGAGAAAAATCTGCATGAATCCCACATGCATCAAGCACTAACCATTCACGCGTTGGATCGGCTGCAAACAATTCGGCAAGAGAGCCAACATGCGTCGAGACCGTTCGCAAGGATTGAAGTACTTCGCTATTCATTAGTTACCTAGAGCACAAACTTAGTTGTGTGCGGCTGCTCGAATGAGGTGTAAGTACGCCTGACCTGCTGCCACATGACGTTCTTGGTCGCCACGTGCACTCATGCGGCCCAATCCGGCCAAGACCGAAGCGGTGAGATCTGCCAGTCCGTTCACAGAAATACCGGTCAAGATTTTGTCGGATTCAGTAGATGTACTGATGATGTCCATGATGAGCCGACGGAAATGCGCACCGAAGGCATCTGCTCCGCGAGACACCTCGGGATGCTTACGAAGGACTGCCGAGATTCCTGTGATGAAACCCACAATCTCTGGTGACTCATCACCAAGCCTGCCTACCTCGGCAAAAAGTGCTGTCATTCTACCTTCCAAGGTGGGACTGCAATCTGCAACTTTCTGAAACACGGTTGAGAACGACTCGGTGATCGAATCACACACCGCGATGTACATGTCAGCTTTCGAAGGAAAGTAGTGATACAGCGCCGCGCTTGACACTTGAGCTTTCTCGGCTATGTCCTTGTTTGTTGTGCCTTCGAAACCCTCAGCGGCGAACCGTTCGCAAGCGTTACGAAGAATGCGTTCGCGAGTGTCGGTGGAGTCCGAGTCGGCAGGTCGACCAAGTTTGCGTTCAGGCACAGATCGGTTTGCGGGATTGACCACCATCCCTAAACCGTAGACCTATTGACGACGTGAACCGAACGTGGCCCAAGCCAAAGGTGCAACACCTGCAACAAGAGCCATTTTGAGGACATCTCCTGCGAGGAACGGGCTGACTCCCATAGAGATTGCGTTCTTCGAACCACTGGCCACTGGGATGTTGAGCGAATGGGCCAACCACAATGAGCCACAGAGGTAGATGATTGCACTACCTAATGTCATGGCAGAGAGCGACGAAAGGTAGTTGCGATCGTTTCGCTGATCAGCAAACCAACCAACGAGCCCGGACGCAAGAATGAATCCGAAGAAGTATCCGGCTGTAGCGCCCGATGCAGTGCTCCAACCACTCGCACCATTTGCGTAGAACGGCAGACCCACAGCGCCGAGCATCCAGTAGAGCATCTGACTTGCCATGGCACGACGAGCACCAAGCGTGCTTCCTACTGCCAACACGGCAAAAGTTTGTCCGGTGATTGGGACAGGCGTGAATCCAAGGTGAATCACAATCTGAGCAGCCACAGCAGTAAAGAGTGCGCCACCGACAACAAGAGTTACATCTTTTGTCCGGCGATTGTCCAACACTTGTGGAAACGGAATGAGGTCAGATAACACGGTGGGGAGTGAAGTTGTCATGAGGCAAGGCTAGTACCCTGTTCTTTGTGCTTCATAGAATTCACACCATTCAACGACAGATGGTTCAATTGTGAAATCTCAGACCAGCAACATTGCCGCCATAGATGTGGGCACAAACAGCATCCATATGGTTGTCGCCAAAATATCTACAACGGGGTTTGAAGTTCTCACTCGCCACAAAGTCACAGCTCGTCTCGGCGAAGGAGCCGGCGACATGAAGACCTTGAGTGAATCTGCAATGGACCGCGGGGTTGTCGCACTTCGTCAGATGAAACAGATCGCAGACGTGCATCAAGCCCATATTTTTGCGGTAGCAACCAGTGCAGTTCGCGAAGCAAAAAACTCGAAAGAGTTCGTTTCGCGAGTATCCAAAGAAGCAAACATCGACGTATCAGTTATCTCGGGAGTTGAAGAGGCTCGCCTCATTCATTTAGGTGTTTTACAAGCACTTCCCCTGGCCGACCAACGCTCAATCCTCATTGACATTGGTGGTGGCTCTACGGAAGTAGTTGTCTTTGACCACACAGACGAACTCTTTGCGCGCAGCTTCAAACTGGGAGCCATCCGATTAACCAATCGCTTCTTTCCCGATGGATCAACACATCCCGCATCAGTCCCCTCGTGTCGTCGATTCATTGAGTCCACAATCGAACCAACGAGGCGTGAAATCAAGAAGCTCGGCCATGACACTGCGGTTGTCTCGTCTGGAACATCTGAAACTTTGGCTCGCATGTGTTGGCTACTCACCCACAACGAAGTGCCCCAAGTCCTGAACGGCCTGAAATTCTCTAGCGCTGACTTGCATCAGATAACAAACCTCATCGTGAGAACACCTTCTTCGCAACGTAATGAACTTCCTGGCATGGACTCGGGTCGCGGCGACATCATTGTGGCCGGCGCACTTATTCTCTCTACGCTCGCCACCGTGCTCCAGATAGACGAGTTCGTCTATTCGGATTATGCGTTGCGTGAGGGCGTACTACTCGACGCTGCACAACGACTCGACCCAGACGTAGATAATGACTTACGCAATGTTGCAATTGAAAGCGCCACCAAACTTTCACAACGGTGCGACGAAGACCCCAAGCACAGCAAAAACGTGGCGCGGCTTGCGTGCAATCTTTTTGATGAACTGTCTCACTTATATGAAACGAACGTGCATGACCGGTTGTATTTGGAGGCTGCCGCACTGCTCGCCAATGTTGGACTTGTGGTCTCGCACGCGCGTCACCACATTCATTCGTATTACATCATTCGTAATGCCGACTTAGTGGGATTCACAGATCGTGAAATTGAAATCATTGCTCAAGTTGCTCGTTACCACCGTAAGAGCGAACCAAAATTGCAGCATCAGCAGTTTGCGCAACTCGATGCCGATGATCAAGAGACCGTCAGATTCCTGTCAGGAATTCTTCGCATCGCAATTGGCCTCGATCGCACCCACGATGGGCGCACTACATCTGTGAAAATCACGCGCAAACAAGATGATCTACAGATTGCCGTCTTGGGCAAACGTAACACGGACCATGAGTTGAACATTTATGCGGCTCATGAGCGCAGACAACTCCTGCAAGATGCACTTCATTGCACCATCGCATTAGCCACTAAACGCTAAAACAAAATTATGGCGTTGGCGCAACCGTTGGGGCAACAGTCACAGGCACAGTTGTTTTAGGAACTGTAGTTTTTGGAACTGTTGTCTTCGGCACGGTTGATGTACTCGACGTGGTCGTGGTGTAGTTCGGATCTTTCTTATCCCACGGCGGCGGCTGAGAACCATAATCTTCTGGTTCTTTGACGCCATCAAACACATAGACACGATCGTCTTTTTTCACCATCGCCGGAAAGTACGCAGAAATGAAAATTGGGATTCGAATACATCCATGTGACGCCGGTTCTTTTGGCACCTGCATTGCACCATGAACGGCGATACCGAAATTGAAATACACCGGGTTCCACATGGTGCCCAGCTTGCTTTCACGCTGACCCACTTTGCGGTTGTAGAAGCGATAGATACCACCGGGCGTGATTGCTGAACCACATACTCCGTCTTTCACGACGTCTGTTCCGTTGTTGCCTTCTTCGCCTGGGTCAATGATGACCTCTTCACACCACTCTTTACCGGTACCACTTGAAATGTGCGTCGCAAGAAGCAGTTGAGTTCCTTTGAACACTGCCATGGTTTGCTCTGGCAAGTAAATCTCTGCATGAGCAGGCGTACCTGGCTGGCGCCTTGGCGTAATGACAACATTGCCCCTCATGACATCCCACATCACCGGAGTCACAACATCAACGAGCACATCTCTCGTTGTCTTCATCACCAATGATTGAAATGCCCAGATAGCCATCATCGTGTCGCCGCCATACAGTCCGTCAATACGGCCTGGGTCAAACATCAAGTCTTTGAGGCGTTGCTGCACGCGTCGCACGTCTTCGCCCCTCATACCCTTTTTAATGGTGCGAGTGAGAACGTGACAGGTGGTTGTTGAGCCGTCAGGACACAGACCAGGAGCAAGTGTGGACGATGTGGTTGTGGTGGGAACAGAGGCATTGTTTTGCCGGGTCACGACGATTGTGGACACAACTGCGAGAAATAGAACAGCAGACAAGATGGCGGGGCGCCAATGTGCCCACCAGGAAACGTGGGGAGCCTCGACGCTCTCGGGGGTAAATGGGTCGGTCACGCAGATGAAACGCTACCAACAGAGACGAATTGACGGCTATCGCCCTACAGAACTGGTGTGATTTTGCGAATTTCTCGGCGTAGTTGACGCGCCTCACCGAGAATCTTGAAGATGACTCCAGGAGAACTCAACGTTGAAATCCCTCGGGTGCGAGGGAAATAGTCCACGCCGAACTGAATCACTGAATACCCATACTTCTTGGCCTTCACCACTAGCTCAGCATCAATGAATGAGCCTTCGCTCTTTAGTTCCACATGATCAAAGATTCGAGTGCGACATAACTTGAAGGCAAAATTGATGTCGCGCATTCGCACACCAAACAACACACGCACCATCAGATTGTAGAAAAAGGAATACACCGTTCGTACATACCCCTCGCCGGTGCGATCAAATCGATAGGCACTGACAACATCGGCGTCGTAATAGCGAAGTAACCGAATTGCTTTGTGAACGTCGTGCATGTCGAATGGCAAATCTGCATCGGTGTACAACACAAGGTCGCCGGTAGCAGCTTGAAATCCCGACTTCATTGAGCCGCCAAGTTTTCTATTCTCCTCGTGACGTACAACTCGTACGCGAGGATCTTGGGCAGCCAACGCAGCAGCAATTTCTGGAGTTGCATCTGTTGACGCATCGTCAATCACGATCATCTCGTAATCGGCAATGTCTCCTTGGGCAAGCAGGTCTTCACATTCTTCACGAGCAGCATCAATGGCGCGCTCGATGTAGTCCTGTTCATTCCACATGGGAAAAAACACAGACAATTTGGCAAACGGGGTCTTTTCCATGCAGTAGTCAGGTTATAGGTATGACCCCACACCACAGCCATAGGTGAGTACCGTTGCCACATGACCGAGACGCCACTGCCACCCCACGAACCGAGAGAGGTTGGTCATGGCTGGAGGAATGTCTCGTACATCACCTGGATTGCTGTTGCCGCCTGCATGATTGCGATCACCATCACTAGTCGCACCGTTGGCCGATCCGTGTGGTGGCTTGGCCCCAGCACTCAGCCACGACCATTCTTTTTTCTCCTCATTCCCCTTGTCATAGTCGCAATACCTTTCTTCTACACGTCGAAGAGTTTGTGGCTCATGGCAAAAGCAAGTGCCGCAAGTTCACTCCTTCTTCTTGCCACATGCATTCCCGATATCAGTTCTTCACCAGGGGTCGCAGCAGCCGTCGGGGTCGTTGGCATTGCTGCACTTGCCGAATCCATCGCCTTAGTTATGGTCACTCGGCACTACCGTTAAGGGAATGTCGAAGGTCCTCACCACCCTCCCAGCCGGCGAACGTGTCGGAATCGCCTTCTCCGGAGGCTTAGATACCTCTGCAGCTGTGGCCTGGATGCGTGAAAAGGGAGCCATCCCTTGTGCCTACACAGCAGACCTTGGTCAACCCGATGAAACAGATTTGTCCGGCATTCCTACCCGGTTCTATCGCTACGGCCTCATGGTGAATCCGGCGCTTCGTATTTACAAGCCCTGGCTCGACCCAACATTTGTTGACGAGATGGGTGGCCGCACCGAGATGAGTGAATTCCTCACTGCTCGCAAATTGCCATACAAAGCGTCAAAAGAAAAAGCGTATTCCACAGATTCAAATATCTGGGGTGCCACTCATGAAGCAAAGCTTCTTGAAGAACTAAACAACGGCATGGAACTCGTCGAACCAATTATGGGTGTTGCTCACTGGGACGAAAAAGTATCCATCGCAACAGAAGTTGTATCCATTCGATTCCATGAAGGCTTCCCTGTAGCCATCAACGGTAAAGAGTTTTCTTCTCAGGTTGAACTTGTGCTTGAAGCAAATGCAATTGGTGGCCGCCATGGCCTTGGCATGAGCGATCAAATTGAAAATCGCATCATCGAAGCAAAGAGTCGCGGCATTTACGAATCGCCAGGGCTTGCATTGCTCCACATTGCATACGAACGTCTCGCCACTGGCATTCATAACGAAGCAACGCTCGAGAACTACCGCACGATGGGACGTCGCCTTGGTCGCCTTCTTTATGAAGGAAGATGGTTTGACCCACAATCATTGATGTTGCGCGAGCCACTCATGCGTTGGGTGGGTACCGCAATCACCGGTGAAGTCACTGTTCGTCTTCGTCGCGGAGATGACTACAGCATTCTTGATACAACGAGTCCGAATCTCACGTACGCACCAGATCGTCTCAGCATGGAACGTGTTGAAGACTCAGCCTTTGGTCCGCTTGACCGCATTGGTCAACTCACCATGCGCAACTTGGATATCGACGACAGTCGCGCAAAACTCGAGGTTTATCGCGGTGCTGGCACGCTGCCAAGTGGTGGCCTCTTGGCCATCGAAGACAACTCCTGACATATCCCCGCTAATAGCGCGGCGCGTTCAGGCATAGTTGCAACAAGTACGTGTTCTGTATCGCCGTGTGCTCCGCCGCCCACAGCACCAAGACCATCGAGAGTGTGTACGCCTACGGCTGCGGTGAAGTTGCCATCGGAACCACCACCAACTACGACGCCTTCAATCTCATTCAGGCCAATGCTTTGTGCAACAGCTGCTGCAATCGGAAATAAATCAGCTGCAGCAGATTCATGCATTGGTGGACGGCCAATCTGACCAGAGATAACAAGACGCGCTTCGGGATGCATGCATTTCAATTGAGCAAACGCAGCCTCTACACGTGGCTTCTCACTTGGTACTGCAACTCGCACATCGACTGCACACGTTGTTAAGGCGGGCACCACATTGTCGGCAGTTCCAGACGAAGCCAATGTAGGAGTCACCGTGGTGCCTTTTGTTTCATCGGCGATTGCAACAATCTGTGGAATGAGCTGAGCCAATTCAACTAACGAGTTGATTCCTTTTTCGGGTTCAAGACCAGCATGCGACGCGCGACCTTCAATGGTGAGCGTGATTGTGCCAGTTCCCTTACGTCCAATTTTTAGTGCGCCACCATCTGCGCTTGGTTCAAGCACGAGTGCGGCCCCACATGCTTGTGCGCGCTCTTCAAGTAGCGCACGTGATGCATGCGAGCCAATCTCTTCGTCTGCTGTCAACAGAATCTCAACGTGTGAATGATCCTCCATCGATGCCACTGCATAAATTGCCTGCACGATTCCGGCTTTCATGTCGAACACGCCAGGGCCAAACGCCATGTTGTCTCGCACTGCAAATGGCAACCGAGCAAGTGTTCCCACCGGATGCACAGTGTCGTGATGACCGAGAATCAGAACACGTGGGTCTGCGCCACCTTTCCAGTGAATGTGCGGTCCAACTGGAGAATCAATCAGTTCTGGTGCGGAGCCCAACAGACGCAACATCAGATCAGAGACAAGTTGAGCATGCTGCGAAAGTCGATCTATGTCTCGTGACGGAGACTCACATTCAGCGAGCACACCGAGGTCTGCCACCATTGCATCTAATTCAAAATGGTCGCGAGAAGTCATATAGGAAATCGTGCCACGAATTAGTGCTCGAACACTGTCTCAATTACAACATTTTTCTCAGCAAGCACTTCTTCTAGTGGTTCAACGCCGATTCCTTTGCCCTGTGGCACGTGAAGACAGCCATCGTCCAGCACAAACGGAGCCGTGACATCGCGCTGAAAATATCGAGCGGATGCAGAAAGGTCGGGGGTAAGAGTAAAGCCCGGCATAGAAGCCAACGCCAAACATGAGGCACGACCAATGCCGGTTTCCAACATGCCGCCTACCCATGCATCCACACCACGTTCCACCAACAGGTCGTGCATGGCAATGGCCTCGCGAATGCCCCCTACACGCGATGGCTTGATGTTGACAACATCACAAGCACCTAGATCGAGCGCGGTCAATAGTTGCGATGTAGTCATCACAGATTCGTCGAGACACACAGATGTTGCCGAGCTTTGCGATAGCTGCGCATGAGAATCAAGATCGTGTGCCGCAAATGGTTGTTCGATGAACTGCAACGCATATGCATCAAATGAACACAACAGATCAATGTCGCTTGCTGAATAGGCACCGTTTGCGTCGGCCTGCAATGCGTATTCGATGCCAACTGCTTCACGAACTGCCGCAAGAACTTCAGCGTCGTGGCCAGGTGCAATCTTGATTTTGACTCGTGCATACCCTTCGTTGACACGCTGCATCACTTCATCGACTACTGCGTCAATCGTGTCGTGCATACCTACAACTGCGCCAACTTCTACAACATCCGTAACGCCACCTAACACCGTGGCAAGAGACTCACCTTGACGTTTCGCGTGAACGTCCCACAGGGCCGACTCAATTGCATGCTTAGCGAAATGATGGCCTTCAATACCCCACCAGTTATTCGCGAAAAGATCTGCGACAAAAACTTCGTGCTGCGTTACTTCAGGAATCAACAGATTGACCATGGCCTCATACGACTGCTGTGCCGAATCATCAACGTATGCCACGCCCACGGGTGCAACGTTTTCGCCCCAGCCCACATAACCACTTGCGTCAGTTATTTCAACAAGAACCGCATCGCGAGACTGATGCGCACCGTCTGAGGTGCGAAGCGGGTTGACCAATTGCATTGGAATGCGGATCAGCCTGATTCGTTCAATACGCATTATGCCTCCGAAGAACTGGTGCCCGGAGCGGGACTTGAACCCGCAAGATGTTGCCATCCGGGGGGTTTAAGCCCCCTGCGTCTGCCTGTTCCGCCATCCGGGCAAGAACGTATTTAGGCTACGCGCGTAGTGGCAGGCTCGGTGCGCCGAGCACGAGGAGAATTCGTCACTTCGACAGTGAACTGAAGCATGGTGCGCCACAACAAGGTGCGCATCTGGTCGGCCAAGGGTGGTTCGAGACGATTAATCACGAGGACGCCTTCGATCATGTCGCCAACAGCTGCGGTGAAGGGCCTGTCGGTGAGCCGTACGGCCACCACACCGCCCTCAGAGTCGCGAGAGCGCCGAATAGTGCGGTTGACGCCCACAATGCGAGGAGGGCTGCGAAAGCCTGGGACAACAAGGTCGAGTTCGGCCGCACGTTGCGACAGCACGCGGGCTGCTGAAGCAAATTGGGCGGTGGCCGAGAAGAACATGTGATCAGTATTGCAATGGGGTGTGGCATGCCAGTCCCCCACATAAGCACCCTTCCCCATTCCCGACACGCCCCCGACCTATCGTTATTGCGTCGTGGATACCGAACTCAACCCTCTCCAGCAAGCAGTCATCGATGCGCTCGGCGTTCCACCCGATTGGGAGCCATTGCCCGCTGAAATTGTCACATCAATCGAAGCACAGCTCACTGAGGCACTCGCGCCCATCAAAGATCTCTTCACACCAGAAGATCCCCTGCGCATCAATAAGCATCACATTGCAACCGTGCATGGCTGCGAGAAATACCACGTACTAAATCGTCAATCTCAATTCGCATGGAACATCAACACAGTGCGCGGCACCATCGCACACAAAGCAATCGAGTTACTCATCAATTGGCGCGGTGCTGTGATTCCGTCTGAGATTGTTGATGCGGCAATTACGAGTGTCGCTGAAAACCCTCGCGAGAGCGCATCTGATTTCATCATCTCGTTGCCAGCACATGAACTTGCAGAACTACGCGGCGCAGTTGTCGGCGCGGTGTCGAATTTCCTTGAATGTTTCCCACCTATTCGTCCGCAATGGCGTCCACTTGTTGAATACTCAGCGTCTTATTCGTTATTCGGCGGCGCTGTTCTCTTCACGTCTCGAATGGACCTCGTGCTTGGCCATCCAGGGCGCAAAGTCATCATCGACCTCAAGACCGGCAGACTCACACCCACTCACCGCGACGACCTTCGTTTCTATGCACTCATCGAAACATTGCGCAGCAGGCAGCCGCCTCGCAGTTTGGGTTCGTACTCGCTCGACTCTGCCCGTCTCGACGAAGAAGATGTCACCGAAGGGCTCTTGCAATCAGCAGTGCGTCGCACCGCCAACGGAACTCTGCTCATCGCGGATCTTGTTCTAAAGACTCGTCAACCAGAAGTGCGACCCGGATTCCAGTGTCGTTGGTGCCCAGAAAATGAAACGTGCGAAGTGGGAATGAAATATCTTCGTCAACTCAGCGGCGAAGAAGACGACACCGACCTTTAGTGGGTTGACATGCCCGACACATGCGGTGTCATCAAGGCAAACGGAACACCAAGACCAACACTTCCGCGCACAGTTGAGATGTATCGGCCTGGTTGAGTGGCACGTTTTGGTGGTGACATCACTTGATCGCCCACCTGGTCTGCTAACTCAAACAAATCATCAACGCTGACAACCATGCCCCACAACGATGCGCCTTCGGTGGTGATATGTGGGCCGGTCACCACTTCAATGATGGTGTTTTCCAATTTGTGAAAGCGCTGCACGACGCCGTTACCAACTTCGCGTTCCCGGCGCATCTCTGCTCCTAACGCGGCGTCAATAGCTGCACACGTGCGATCGAGATTGTCGGTATTGACCACCACATGGTCAAGATGGGTCATACGTTGCGTTCCGATAAGCGAATCGGAAGAACGAGTATTGGCCGCAGACACCAGCTGAGTGGAGATTCCGTCGATGCTGACAATCTCGTCGCGGTCGCCAGAAATCACCCAATGGAAAAGTCCAGGGGCCTGATCAGATACAACGAGATCAACATCGGCCAATGAACAAGTGTCGTTTTCAAAAATGAGACCGAGGGACTGCCACGGCTCACGAGAACCGCCAGTGTGCAATGCAACTAGGCGGCTCATGTGGGTATTCGGCTTAGCCGCGACCCATGTTTGGACGCTTGCCGTGATTGGCCTTTGAGCGGCGCATGCGCGCCTTGCGCTTCTTGGTCTTCTTCGACATAGGAAACAAGGCTATCGGGGAAAGGCCCCAGCCCCACAAACGGCTTAGGCAGGGCGCCAGAAGTAATAGTTCGGCTTGTACAACGTGCCGTCTTGCTTGCGATCAGAGCAAATATATGGAGCTCCGCGATACTCGCCAGTCTGGCCGAAATCTGCTTTGGCACACCGCACAGGCGAGACCTGTCGAGTGCCACTGCTAGGAGCAGGAGTGGTTGCAGGCGCCGAATCTGACGGACGGGCCGTGGACGGTGGGCTGGCAGGAGTTGTCACCGAGGAGCCACCTTCTGCTGCACCCTTTGCCGAGCCCGCAGCACCCCACGGGGCGATGGTGGTCGACCCACACGAAGCCGTCAACACATTCTTGATACGACCGAACTCGCTTTGGTCCATGCTGAGTTTCCAATGAGATTTAATGGCCACCCATTCAGCCAAATATGTGCAGCGATATTGCGTTTGTGGCGGCAGCCAATTAGACGGATCCCTATCGCTCTTTGATCTGTTCTGCCCGGCAGTAACAGCAATCAATGAACGTGCATCGGTCAAATCATTGGCGAACAATTGACGCTTCATTGCACTCCATGCCCACGCGCCAGAATCCCACGCTTCTTTCAGTGGAATCATGTGATCGATATCTAGTTCGCTTGGGTTGGTGTGAGCCACGTTGTCATACGGCGACAGCCAATCGCCTTCAATCACTTTGCAACCATATGCATCCACTTGTGCGCGTGATGTAGATTCGGCAATCAGAACTTCTTCACGCGTATCGCAACTGTCACCATCGGCATCGACCCAATGTTTGAATAAAGATCGCGAATAGCCGCTTGGTCGCTCGTTCTGCACAGTGATGGTTGTCAACACCGCAAGTGCTGTGTTGGTGACAGTTGAGCCTTTCGGCGCAACCGTGGTGGTGACCACTTTCTTCTTCTTCACTGTTGTGGTGGTTTTTCGCGCTTCCACCGATGCACTAGTGGCAGACGACGAGGACGACACGCATCCAACAGCAACCGCAATTGCTAGTGCCGGAAAAATCAGTGCGGATCGCTTCATACGCGACCCACTCTAATCTGATTATTTCTTGACCATCTTTGCTCCCCACTTCTCCAGCTCAGCCAGAATGGGAATAAGGGCTTCGCCGCGCGAAGTGAGGTGATACTCGTAACGACGAGGCTTGCTTGAGTACTCGCGCTTCTCAACGATTTTGTATTCGACAAGTGTCTTCAGGCGATTTGTCAAAATGTTTCGGGCGATACCAAGTGATGCTTGCAACTGCTCAAAACGATGTGACCCTAGGTCGATGTTCCAGATCACTAGTGGAGTCCACCATTCACCCATCACACCCAGTGCATCGGCAAGTCCATGTTCTAAATGATCGAGGTTTTTACGTGGTGACATTCTGAGCACTATAAATGCTTCCTGTGTCACTTATGTAAATGCTCTATGGGCATTTATTACTTATATACATACTTTATTTACGAAACTCTGTTCATTGTCTCAAACAACTAAACCCGTTGCTTGAAGCCACAGATAACCCCTATAACTCAATAAAGATGCATTCGCCGGGGCACACGTCTGCTGCGAGCACTACTGCTGAAGTGTTTTTACCTTCCACCTCAGCCAGGGATCCAGACCCTCCTGGGTCGTTCATCGGCGCCCCATTCGTGGCCACATAGGCAATTCCGTCCTCAAGCTGAACAAAGACTTCAGGGCAATGATCAACGCACAAGCCATCCCCAGTACATAGGTCTTGGTCTATCCAAACGCGCACACCAAAACGGTACCTGCACCATCGCCATAACCTTCATGCCATGACAACAGACACCCCAATTGCAACACGCCGACCACATGTGTGGCAGCGACCAACGGGTGAGGTGCAAGACGCCTATGCGTGGTTACTGAACAAAGACGACTCCGAGACCACCACGTATCTCAACGCAGAAAATGCGTTTGCCGAGAATTGGTTTTCTCAACACTCAACTTCTACGAATGAAATCTTCAACGAGATCAAGTCGCGCATCAATGAAGACGATTCTTCATATCCCGTTCTCCACAACAATTGGTGGTACGCCTCTCGCACCGAAACTGGCAAGTCATACGCCATTCATACGCGGGGTCATTCTGTAGACACTGCACACAGTGACTTGCTGCTCGATGAAAACATTGAAGCCAACAACCACGAATACTTCTCACTCGGCGCATTTGAAATTTCACACGACTCTCGACTTCTCGCGTGGTCAAGCGACGTGAATGGATCCGAGTACTACACAATGCGAATACGAGACATTGCGAACGCACGTGATGCAGACGATGTGATCACAGAGACAACCTGGGGCGGTGTTGCTTGGAGTCTCGACAACGAATGGGTCTTTTATGTAACTCCAGACGAAGCAATGCGGCCATGGCGGGTGTGGCGCCACAAATTGGGTACTGCGCAATCTGCCGACGTTCTTGTCTTTGAAGAACCAGATGAGCGTTTCTTTATCTCTGTTTCATCTACCCGGTCTGGGGCGTGGATAGTTGTCGATTCGTCAAGTAAAACATCCAGTGCATCGTGGGTGCTACCAAGCGCCCAGCCAGAGTCACCGCTCACACTTGTGCGCCCGCGAGAAGATGACGTGGAGTATTCCATTGACGATTGGGGTGATGTCTTTGCCATCATGTCCAACTTCCAAGCGAAAGACTTTGCAGTTTTCACCGCTCCATCAACTTCTCCGTCGCAGTGGACACCACTTGTTGCGCATGTTCCAAGCCAACGGATTAGTCAGTTTGAATGTTTTGCCAACCATGCCGTGATGCAGCGATGGGTCAACGGCCAACAGACCATTTCTCTCGTGCAGAAAGATGGCTCGATTACATCTGTTCCAGTACTTGATGAACCACATGAAGTAGAGATTGATGCCAATCCAGATTTTGATACAGACAGCATTCGTCTTTCGTATCAATCACTCACTGTTCCTGCCACCACTGCAACATGTGAAGTAACCACTCTTTCTCTTCGCATTCTGAAACAAACACAAACTCCGAATTGTGACCTCAGTAAATACGTCTCTGAGAGGCTGTGGGCTCCATCACATGACGGCACGCTCGTTCCTATGGACATTGTGCGCCACATTGATACGCCTCTGAATGGAACCGCATCAGCACTTCTGTATGTCTACGGCGCATACGAAATATCTGTGGCTCCATGGTTCTCCGTTGCACGACTGTCGCTGTTAGATCGCGGTTGCATCTGGGCACTCGCGCACCCACGGGGCGGTGGAGAAATGGGTAGAGATTGGTATCTCAACGGAAAATACCTTTCAAAGAAGAACACCTTCTTCGACACCATTGCTTGTGCTGAACACTTAGCAAACAAGAACGTCTGCTCACCATCACGAATAGTGGTTCGCGGCGGCAGTGCCGGTGGCCTCACCGTGGGTGCATCTATTGCCCTTTCCCCCACAACTTTTGCTGGCGCAATTGCCGAGGTGCCTTTCGTTGACATCGTGTCGACGATGAGCGACCCCACATTGCCGCTCACTATTACCGAGTGGGAAGAATGGGGTGACCCCCGTGAAGAACCATTTGCTTCGTACATGTTGAGTTATTCGCCATACGACCTTGAGTCATCTGCCATCAAGACAGCCACATACGTCACGGCCGGCCTCAACGACCCGCGCGTCAGTTATCACGAACCAGCAAAATGGGTTGCAAAGATGCGCCACGAATCACCAGAGCGCTTCGTGTTGTTTAAGTGTGAGATGGGTGCCGGCCATGGTGGACCATCAGGCAGATATGAACAATGGCTTGATGAAGCAAAGACGCTGGTCTTTGCACTTCAGTGCATGTAAAAGTCTCTAGCTCAACGCAGCTGAAGTAAACAACAGGGCTAGCAACAACACATTGCGCCCTACGTCATTCCACGACGGTGGCTTTGTGCTTCTCACGCCAAAACAAGCACATGGGACACTGGACTTAGTGAGTACCTGCACTGCAAGAAACGAAGTAAACACCACAAGTAGCAGAGTTGAAAGTGCGAGTACAACTGGCGACGGCGGCAACACAACGAGCAACGCCCCAAGCAACAACTCTGCTGGCGGAGTAGCAATAGCAACTACAGGCCATAAGTGTTGACGTGCAGCATCTGTACGCCATTGGGACCAGCCCATCACTTTCAATGCGCCCGCAACAGCAAAGAATGCTCCCACGACGGCAGCACACAACCAAGCAATCATGATTATTGCTGTGCGTGGGTTACTTGGTTCACTTTGCCCTTGAAAAAGATCATTGCATCAGAGACATCATCACGATGTCCTAAAGACTCCACGTTGCCCATCACGAAGTAATGATCTCCGGCAACAGTTTCTGATTCCAAGGAACAATCAATCCAAGCAATAGATCCAGGGATCACAGGACTTCCACCAGCAGATGGTGTCCAATCAAGACCAGAGAACTTGTCATCGCCTTCTTTTGCGAATCGCCAACAAACTTCTTCTTGATCAGCACCGAGTACGTTCACACAGAATCGACCAGACTCGCGAATTGACGCCCAAGACTTTGAATTCACTCCGGGTAGAAATCCGACGAGTGGTGGATCTAACGAAACCGATGTAAACGAACCAATGGTGATTCCAAATGCATCGCCTGATGCGTTGAGACCGGTGACGATAACAACAGAAGTAGGAACATGGCCGAGAACGGCGCGGAAATGGGCAGAGTCAAATTCTGTGGACACATCTCCACATTAGACATTCTCGGCTAGAGAGCGATTGTTACGCCTTCGCGAGCAACGAACACTTCCATTCCGGCAGATGCTGAACACGCCCGTGTTGCATCAAGTTGGTCGTCAGTGCGATCCGGGTCATGGTGATACAGGGCCACGCGCTTGGCCCGGCATGCGAGCCCGATGCCGACAGCAAACTCAGCGGTGCAATGGCCCCAATGAGCTTTGTCTGCGAATTCTTCCATGGTGTACTGCGCATCATGAATAAGAAGGTCAACACCCTCTACCAATTCACGCACGCCATCTGGAACTGCAAATGAGCCGTCGTACGGTTGCTGATGATCAGAAATGTACGCGATTGAAGCGCCACCAAACTCGATGCGATAACCGACTGTGGGCCCAATGTGAGGAACTAACCGAGAAATGATTTGGTATCCGTCGATGGAAATCACAGAATCTGCAACATCGTGGAATTGAAATTTTCCGCGAAGGTCGTGAAGTCCGACTGGAAATGTTGGCTGCTTGATGGCGTTCTGAACTGCTGATGCAAAAGATGAACCATCTTCTTGCACTGGACCAAAGACTTCGAGGCGTGCACCGTCTTGCAAAATAGGCGCAAAGAACGGCAACCCTTGAATGTGATCCCAATGCAAATGTGTCACGAGAGCAACTGCATCTAACGGAGTAGGTGATGTTGCAAGGAAGTTCTTACCGAAGTAACGAAGACCAGTTCCCATGTCTAACAACAGTGGTCGTTGACCTTCTGCTTGAACAGCTACACATGATGTGTTGCCGCCGTACTTTGCAGTTTCGGGGCCATGACATGGCGTTGAACCACGCACGCCGTGAAACGTCACATTCAGCATGGCTCTTCCCCCATGAGAGTCACGCTACGCACCTGAGGACACGATGTAAACAAAACGCCTAGTGACGCCTGTCGCATACGCAGCGACTACCGTTCGCCATATGGCTTTCAGCATCACCACCAACACCGTCACAGCAAATGGCGTTGACTTTTCTTATCTCGAGTGTGGAACCGGCCCGCTTGCTCTATGCCTTCACGGCTTTCCCGATTCTGCGCACAGCTGGAGACACCTTCTACCTGCGCTCGCAGAGGCTGGCTTTCATGCAGTTGCTCCATTTACCCGTGGGTATGCACCAACTTCTCTAGCGCCAGACGGCATGTACCAAACAGGCGCATTGTCAGCAGATGCCAATGCACTTCACGCAGCACTTGGCGGCGATGAGAACGCTGTCATCATCGGACATGACTGGGGTGCTCCCAGTGTGTACGGCGCTGCAGCAAGTGAGCCAGGCCGTTGGAAGCGCGTGGTTGGAATGGCTGTACCTCCAGGTGGCGCAATGGGTGCTGCGTTTATCGGCAACCTTGAACAGACCAAGCGCAGTTGGTACATGTTCTATTTCCAACACCCACTTTCCGACATGGTTGTCCCATCTAACGACATGGCGTTCATTGACATGTTGTGGAGAGATTGGTCACCGGGCTACGACGGTGCAGTTGACTCAGAAAATTGCAAGGCAAGTTTGCGCGCACCTGGCCACCTTGCTGCCGCCCTTGGCTATTACCGAGCCACTCTTGGTGCTGGGCCACGTACGGATGCTTACGACGCCATTCAAGCGGCCGGTGGTGGAGAACTAACGCAACCAACTTTGTACCTACATGGTGAGACAGATGGTTGTATTGGCACTGAAGTTGCAGAGGCTGCTCGCGCCATGTGCTCATGGGCAACGGTAACCATTGTGAAGGGTGCCGGACACTTTATGCAGCTTGAAAAACCAGCCGAAGTAAACAAACTGATTATTGATTGGGTTACGGCAAAGTAATCATTGCGTCTGTGCGTTGCAACAGACCTTCGTTCACCAGCGAAGCAATCAATGCCAGCGCACGTTGCTCTTCAACTCTCATGGCTTCGACAACGTCATTGATGTTCATCGCCCCTGAACTCACCGCTTTCATTGCACGGCCACGAGCCTGACGATCAGAACCTTCAAAGCGCGCCTGCGGCTTGCTCACTCCCGCAGACGACTGTGCTGGGTCTTCGCCCACGCCTTTGTAACGACACTGACTACGAACAGGGCATGAGTCGCACTGAGGTGAGCGCACCGTGCAATGTCGTGCACCGAAATCCATCATCACCTGGTTCCATTCCCATGCCAGTCCTTCAGGAATCAGTTCATCAGCTAGTTCTTGTAGCGCGCGAGCCTTCATCGGCACACCTTCAAGTCGTGACAACACGCGTGACACGTT
>JAPKZX010000036.1 GCA_026393575.1 Actinomycetota bacterium | reverse complement strand
GACCGCGTCGGGAAAATCAACGTTCGTGCGTTGTGCTCGTTCGAGAAGTCGGGCCAACAAATATCGCGCACGCGAGGGGCCATGCACGTTGACAACAGAGTCAAGTGAGTCGAGCCATTCTTGAGTTTCACCTGGGTCGACATCGGGGAGTTGATGCATGGAGCCGTCGAAAATCACATGTGTATTCTCTCACGAATTATGGGTAATGCCCGTCGCGGGTACCCAGATGGTGAACAATCGTAGGTATGGAAGTTTCCGATGAGGTTTTGGTCATCTACACAGATGGCGCGTGTTCGGGAAACCCGGGGCCAGGTGGATGGGCGTGGGCAGTAGCTCCGACCGGCGAAGTGAACGACAGCGGTGGTGAACCACATTCAACGAACCAGCGCATGGAAATCATGGCTGCGTTTGAGGCATTGAAAACGTTTGAGAACGATCCACGCATTATTCGCATTGTGGCGGATTCCAATTATGTCGTGAAATGTTTCAACGACGGATGGTGGCGTGGATGGCATGCGCGTGGTTGGCGTAACTCGCAGCGTCAACCGGTGGCTAACCGCGACTTGTGGGAACCGTTTATTGAAATGGTGTTGGACCGTGGGCGAGTGGAATTTGAGTGGGTGAAAGGTCACAGTGGCGACAAGATGAATGATTTTGTTGACGCTTTGGCTGTGGCACATACCCAGAAGTAAGCAATTTGGCGCTTCGGTTGGCAACTTGGCGTTGTGATTGCCTAGCCTTACCCCCATGGAAATTAAAGGCGTAAGCGCAATTGTCACAGGTGGAGCATCCGGTATCGGAGCAGCTTCTGTTCGTCTCCTTGCAAAAGGTGGAGCAAAGGTCGTCATCGCCGACCTTGATCGCCAGCAAGAAGTGGGCGAAGCATTAGCAAAAGAAGTTGGCGGAGCATTTTGCGCCGTAGACGTAACGAACACTGATGACATCATCAACGCAGTGGAGATGGCAAAGTCCATGGGCCCACTTCGCGTGCTCATTAACTCAGCAGGTATCGGCTGGGCACAGCGCACCATCGGAAAAGATGGTCAGTATGAGTCAGCTGCAAACATCGAGGCTTTCAAGAAAGTTATTGCTATCAACTTGGTAGGTACTTTCGATGCAATTCGTATTGCTGCAACAGCAATGAGCCAGACAGAACCACTTGAAGACGGAGAGCGTGGAGCAATCGTCAACATCGCATCGGTTGCTGCATTCGACGGTCAGATTGGCCAGAACGCATACTCTGCTTCAAAGGGCGGCGTAGTCGGTCTTACATTGCCAGTTGCTCGTGACCTTGCTGCAAGTGGCATTCGTGTCAACACAGTTGCTCCCGGTCTTATCGACACACCTATCTACGGACAAGGCGATCAAAGCGAAGCATTCAAGGCACAACTTCAAAAGGGTGTTCTTTTCCCTCAGAAGCTTGGAAAGCCAGAACAACTTGCATCCATGGTGCTTGAGTGCGTTACTAACAGCTACATGAATGCTGAGACCATCAGAGTTGACGGTGGCATTCGTATGCCGCCTAAGTGAGCATCGTTTTTCATAACGATCCATTCACGCCGTTCGACCGGCAACCAATCATCGCGCACGACTCCCCGAGCTTCGGCTCGGGGTTTCGTCGTTCTGTAGCCATCCCTCACGCCTATCTGCCAGTGCCAGCTGATGCTGCTCGGTTGCGTGTTGCTGCGCGATCTTTAGAAATTGAGCAATGGGTGTCTCATCATGATGCAGATTGGGAACCAACAATTGAAATGAAGCGGGCATTGATTCAGGAACGGCCTGATGAAGTTGTGGCGATGTTGCCCGGTGCCGAAGCCGCTTGTGAAGAAGTAGCGCGCGGCGTCATGAGTTCCATAGGTGTTGCGCCCACTGATGCTCGTGGTATTGATGCACTGGTTGAAGCGGCAATGTGCGTGGCTGATGATCTGTGCGTTCTTATTCCTGATGCAGAGGGAATGCCGCGATTAGTGGCTGCAGTGTTGTGTTCGCCCAATAGGTGGCGTTTGGCCGAGAAGTTGGGCGGCACGATGGCATCAATTCACGTACCTGTTGCTCGATACGACATCGACCTCGACTCGCCAGTGAATGCAGTGCTGAAACGTTTGAACGTGGAGAAGCCGATGTGGAGAACAAACTGGGGAATCAGTAATCATCCGTCGTTATTTCAGCCCGATGTGCCGCCGATTACGCCAGAAATAGACATTGCAGATATGTGGTTCCGCACTGAATGGCAAACGTTACGTCGCCTTCCGGAAACGGGCGCCATTTTGTTCACGATTCGCACCTATGTGGAGAAGTTGAGTGATTTCGTGTCTCGTGATTATGCGGTGGTGCATGACATCGGAGACATCGTCAACAAAGTTCGAGAAGATGTTGCGCAGTACAAGAGCATTGCGCCTTACCGCGAACGAATCTTCGAATACTTAAGCCTGCGCTAGTTACTACGTGGTGTAGTCGGCGTTGATGCGAACGTAACCATCGGTGAGATCGCATCCCCACACAGTGGCGGAAGCCGTACCAGTTGCAAGTGACACATGAATGATGACATCGGCACCACGCATGTATTCACTGAGTTGCGCAAGACCTGATTCATTCACCTGAGTGGGGTACACCTCTTGTGTGCCAAACCGAATAACGACTTTTTCCTGGTCTATATCGGTGTATTGGCTGCATTTGCCCACCGCCATAGCAACGCGACCCCAGTTGGGGTCTGCGCCATGCACTGCAGTTTTCACCAGTGGTGAATTCACGATCGCTTTAGCCACGGTCTTTGCTTGTTCTGTGTCGCGGGCATTATCTACAAGGACTTCAATCAGGGTTTCTGCGCCCTCGCCATCTCTAGCAATTGATTTTGTGAGGTGTAGCAGTACTTCATGAAGTGCGGTTTCAAATGCTGCAATGTCAACTGACCCCGCTGCACCATTGGCGAGAATGATTGCCGTATCGCTGGTGCTTGTGTCTGTATCTACAGACACGCAGTTCAGAGTGCGATTGATGACGGAACGAAATGTGGAGTCGAGTAGCTGCGGTTCAATTGCTGCGTCAGTGAACACCATTGCAATCAGGGTCGCCATGTTGGGCTCAATCATTCCCACACCTTTAGCAACACCCACGATGCGAGCAGAAGAACCGGCCACCGATGCAGATGCAATCTTGTGCACCGTGTCGGTTGTCATGATTCCGCGCGCAACTTCTTCTGCATCATTGTCTGGCAATGGAGAGGGGAGACCAGCGATACCTGCACGGATGTTTTCGATGGGATACTGACGGCCAATCACGCCGGTGGATGCAATCAGGACATCTTGTTCGTTTAGTCCGAGTCGCGCAGCAACACCGCGAGTAATTTCCTCAGCATTACGGGTTCCTTCTGCCCCAGTGGCCACATTGGCGTTCTTTGAAATGACCACAACTGCTTGTGCGGCGAGATCTGCAACATGAGAGCGCGAAATCACCACACTTGGTCCGGCAAAACGGCTTTGGGTAAAAACACCAGATGAAGCACATGGGCGATCGGACGCCACAACAGTGAAGTCCTGAGAGGAATCCTTCACGCCAACATTGGTGACGTAGGAATGAAAGCCGGAGGGGAGTGCTGTAGTCACAACAATTGTGTTTAGCACTCCGAGGCCTCTGTTGGGGGTTTAGATTTGGAATGTGCGTACTTTCATCGTGAACGGAACTGTGGTCAATGCCGATGGGCGAGCAGATGCCGACATTGTGGTGGAAGGTGAGCGCATCGTTTCGGTGGTGCCCCGCGTAGGTGGTGGGGCCCAGCCAGGACCAGATGACGTAGTCATCGATGCTTCTGGTTGCTTTGTGGTGCCAGGGGGCGTGGATGCTCATGTGCATATGCAACTCGATACGGGCACGATGACTTCGTCTGACACATTTGAGACCGGAACGATTGCTGCGGCACATGGTGGCACTACAACCATCATCGACTTTGCCGAACAGCGCTTAGGTGGCAATGTGCTTGCCGCGTTCGAACAACGCATGGCAGAGGCTGAGTCGCAATGTGTTGTGGACTGGGCGTTGCACCAAGTTCTCGGTGGCGTCAATGAGCAAGCTCTCATCGACGCTCGTTCGCTGATTGAACGAGAAGGAGTTGCCTCCATCAAATTGTTCATGGCGTATCCCGGTCGTTTGTATTCAGACGACGGCCAGATTTTGCGCGCACTGCAGATGTGTGCAGACACCGGAATGATGGCCATGGTGCATGCAGAAAATGGTTTAGCCATTGATGTACTCATCGAGCAAGCAATTGCAGCAGGGAATACTTCGCCAGAGTTTCACTCACGAACACGTCCACCGGAACTTGAAGCTGAAGCGGTGCATCGTGCATCTGTGTTGGCACGAGTTGCAGGAAATGCACCGTTGTACATTGTGCACCTCTCTAGTTCGCATGCATTGCGTGAAGTCACGGAAGCGCGCGCTCGGGGAACAAATATTTTTGCTGAGACATGTCCGCAGTATTTACATCTGTCTTTGGAAGATCACTTGGGTCAAGGTTGGCCAAACGGTGCTGCGTTTGTTTGCTCCACTCCGTTGCGCAGTAAGCACGAACATCACCAGGCAGATTTGTGGGAAGGATTGCGCATTGATGAATTAGCAGTGGTCAGTACCGACCATTGTCCATTCTGTTTGCGCGAACAAAAGTTGGCGAACGGCGAGTTCTTCAACAAGGTGCCGAATGGCATTGGTGGAGTTGAGCATCGAATGGATCTTGTGTATCAGGGCGTCGTTGCTGGCCATATCAGCCTCGAGCGATGGGTAGAAGTGTGTGCCACCGCGCCAGCGCGTTTATTTGGGTTGCCAACGAAGGGCTCTTTGAACGTTGGAAACGATGCAGACATTGTGGTGTACGACCCACATAAGACGCATGTCTTAAGTGCAGCAACGCATCACATGAACCTTGACCACTCTGCCTACGAGGGTGTGGAAGTAATTGGTGGCGTACGCACAGTGCTCTCACGCGGCGAAGTCATTGTTGATGGTGAACAATTCCTCGGGCGAAAAGGACGCGGTAGATATTTACGCCGCGAAGTGTCGCAGCACGTTCGCTAAGCGAAACGCTTTACTAAGTTCTCGAGCGTCTTCTCTATCGCAATTCCATTTGCTTGCGGAGACTTGCGCAATTTCAAAACAAATGGCGACTTCGATGTATTCCAATCGAACTGCTCGGTGACTTTGGTGCCACCTTCAACTGGCTCAAGGATGTAACGCCAGATGTGTCCACCAAAGTGACGCCAAGCGATCTGTGTTCCCTCAGCGAACTCCACCACCGTGTTGGTGATTTTGTATGAAAGGCCGATTTTCATTTTCATACCAAATGTTGCATTCAGCGTTAGTCGCTCAGGTGCATCGAGTTGTGCTGACTGAATTGACCCAGAGCCATCTATTTCTTGATGACGTCGAGGGTCGGCGAGGAGGTCGAAGATTGCTTGTGCAGGAGCAGGCACGATGGTGGATCGAGAAACGATCTTGGCTGGGTCATTTTTTGTCATGACTGAAGTGTTACCCATTCGGCAACTGATTCGGCGCATCGTCGCCCCGAGTACATGGCACCTTGAATAGAAGCAGTATCTCGATGGTCTCCGCACACGAACATTCCCTCGCCTAACGCGACGCGTTCATGAGGGTTGAAGGGCGATGTTTGGCCTGGTTGGCCATGAGGAATTCGATATGAACGTAAGTGACGCCATTCATCGACTTGTGCGCCCCACCAGCCGCGAAGTTGACGTCTGGCCGCTGCCTCAATGTCTCCGTCTACAAGTCCGGGGAGAGCAGCTGCGATGAGATGCTGACCATATGGTGCGTAATGAGGCGACACCTGCGACATCACCGCAACGTTGTACACGGGGCCGTGTCCTTCACCATCGAGGACAATGTATGAACCTTCGATGGGTGAGGTTGGCGCTGCAAAGTACACAGCGCCGGCAGCTTGCGAAGCTACGGCGGGCAGAGAAAGAAGTGACGATGCAGCGGGTCCTTCTGTTGCGACAACAATTGCGCGAGCTGAAATGGTGTGGCCATTTTCAAGGGTGACAGAACCTGGAGTTGTTGACATGACACGCGTGTTCAGGTGGATGGGTGTTGAGTGCAGCGATTGAGCGAGTTGTTCGGTGATGCGTCCCATGCCATGAGCAGGAACTGCGGAGTCACCCACGGCAAGTGTGCGGAAAATGACGTCGAACATTCGTCGCGATGCTTTTAGTTGCGGATCGAGTTGGATGCCGCCGACTAATGGTCGAAAGAATCGATTGATCATGGTGTCGCTAAAGCCCAATTGCTTGAGTGATTCCATGGTTGAGATGTCGGTGCCACGCAGCAGATCTTGTGGGTTAGCTCGCTTTAGTTTTGCGCGTAATAATGCGATGCGCATTTTGTCGCCAAGTGTGCCGATAGGTGCGAACGACGTAGATGCCAAAGTTTTTGGACGCCGGAATGGATCTCCAACAATGGAACCTTTGCCTTCTCTCCACACGATGGCCCCGGGCTCGAATGTTTGTAAATCAAGCGCGGGGATATTGAGATGACGATGAATCTCTGGATAGCCAGTGAGAAGAACTTGAAATCCACGATCAAGAATGAATCCATCCACATTGTCGCTACGGACGCGACCACCTACACCGTCAGATGCTTCGAGAAGTATCGCCGAGATGCCGCGTTGTTGGAGAACTCGTGCAGCAGTGAGCCCAGCAAGACCCGCGCCGACAATGACGACGTCGGCTTGTGACGGAAGGGGAGGCGTGCTCACTTGTTCAGTAGTGCGCGAAGTGCAGATTCAAGTGTGGGATGAGCGAATTGAAATCCATCACTCGAAAGAACTGATGGCACAACTCGTTGACCAGTGAAGAGCAACGCGTTTGCGAGTTCACCGCCGAGTAACAGTTTCGGCCCGAACGAAGGGATAGGAACTATTGCTGGTCGTGACACGACTGATGCCAAAGTACGAGTGAAGTCAGAGTTGGTGACAGGTTGAGGTGCGGTGAGGTTGACTGGCCCAGAAACTGATGAAGTGAGCAGATGAATGATGGCATTGACTTCGTCAGTGATTGAGATCCAGCTCTGCCACTGTTTGCCGTTGCCAAATTTTCCGCCAAGACCAAGTTTGAAGAGTGGCAATTGTTTTTTTAGAGCGCCGCCCTTTGGTGACAACACGATTCCGGTGCGCAACAACACAGTGCGGATTCCTGCCTGACTTGCGGGGGCTGTGGCTGCTTCCCAATCTCTACACACGTCGGCAAGAAAACCTGAGCCGATTGATGATTGTTCTGTGAGTTCTTCGTCGTCACGTACGCCATAGATGCCGATGGCTGAACCAGAAAGAAACACTGATGGCTTTACTTCGAGCGAAGCCATTGTTTCGGCAAGCAAGCGTGTGCCACGTGTGCGGCTTTCAAGAATTTCCATCTTGTAAGAATCGGTCCATCGTTTGTCGCCAATTCCTGCGCCGGCAAGATGAACTACTGCGTCGATTCCTTGGAAGGCTTCACGAGCCATCACGCCAGACTGTGGATCCCACTGCACTTCGTCATTTCGACGAGGTGAGCGGCGTACGGCTGCAACCGTGGTGTGACCGCGTGCGATCAGTTCTTTTGAGAGGGCTTGACCGATGAGGCCAGATGCCCCTGTGATGAGAATTTTCATATCAGTAATAGTCAACAGCAATGCGCCTCGGATTGTTCCGTATGTGGGGCGTAGTGTGGAAGACGCATGAGCACACGCAAACTCATTCTCTCGGCGATTCTGTGCGGCCTGGCCATTGTGTTGGCTGGTGGATTCAAGTTGATCCAGGTGGCAAATGAAGACGTCACGGTGGAACTTCTCTCGTTGGGCACCTCGCAGACATTGTCTGAAATGACTGTGGCGGTTGAGAAAATGGAGCAAACCACCTTGGCCACCGTGGTGACAGTCACCATGACCGGGGTGGACGGCTCGAATGCCACTGAGGGCTGGAGATTGCTGGCCGACGGCAAAGTCCTTGGCCCATCAACTGTTCCCGAGGGCGCCGGTGTGCCGTGTGACACCACAACGGCCGACGTAGTGGTTCGGTGCGTCGTAGGTTTTGCCCCCACCAAGGGTTCGGTCACGGTGGCGTACCTGCGTGCAGGAGAGCAATCTCAGTGGGCTACTAAGTAGTAACGGCTACCGTTGTATGTGGATACAGCGTCGTATTCATTTGATTGGAGATAACCCCCATGGCAGACCAGTTTGACCTCGTCGTCGTCGGTGGTGGGCCTGGCGGATATGCGTCGGCCTTCTACGGAGCATCTGCAGGACTCAACGTTGCACTCATTGAAAAAGACACATTGGGTGGCACGTGTTTGAACCGCGGATGTATTCCTGCAAAAGCATTTCTTGAAACTGCAGCTGCACGTCGTCACGTGCAACACGCTCGTGATTTTGGAATCTCCGCCACACTTGGTGAAACAGATTTTGCAATCGCTCAAGCGCGCAAGCAAAAAATTGTCGATGGTTTAGTAAAGGGCCTCACTGGGCTCGTGAAATCAAAGAAGGTCACGTACTTTCTCGGAGTCGGCACACTGAATGACGACAAGTCTGTAACGGTGACAGCAGGTGACGGAACTGTCACTCAACTCAATGGCAAGAATGTCGTGCTTGCAGCAGGAAGTATTCCGCGCGTCATCCCTGGTTTCGAACCCACTGGTCCTGTGATGACATCTGATGAAGTCTTGATGCTTGATTACATTCCTGCGCGCATCGCTGTAATTGGTGGTGGCGCAATTGGTTGTGAATTTGCCTCAACGTTTGCCGACCTTGGAGCTGAAGTAACCATTCTTGAAGGACTCCCCAAAATTCTTCCAGGCCTCGATGCTGACCTTGCCAACGTTGTTGTTCGGTCTTTTGGAAAAAAGAAGATCAACATCAAGACCGGTGTTGCAGTTACAGGCCATAAGCCAACGGGAAGTGGTTCCACTGTTGTGTCGTTCGGAGATGGTGAAACTCTAGAAGTCGACGCAGTGATTGTTTCTGTTGGCCGTCGACCATTTCCCGATCAATTGGGATTAGCAAAAACAAAAGTTGCCGTTAGTGATCGTGGCTTCGTAGAAGTTGACGAATACTGCCGTACGTCTGTTGCCAATGTGTTTGCAGTTGGCGACTTGATCAACACGCCACAACTTGCACACGTTGCATACGCAGAAGCAATTCTGGTGGTGAAGCAGGTTCTAGGTGAGACTGCGATTCCAGTTGATTACGACCGAGTGCCATGGGCAATTTATTGCAGTCCAGAAGTTGCATGGTCTGGCCCCAGCGAAGAGGCCGCAAAAGCTGCGGGTTACGACGTTGTGGTGGCAAAGCATCAGTTTCGTGCAAACAGTCGCGCAATGATCATCGGTGAAACTGATGGTCTTGTAAAAATCATTGCAAAGAAAAACCCAGACGGATCTGCAGGTCAAGTTCTGGGCGTGCACATGGTTGGTCCATGGGTAACAGAACAATTGAGCGGTGGATATTTAGCCGTCAACTGGGAAGCCACCGTGGAAGAAATCGCTCACTTCATTCAGCCACATCCAAGCCTCTCCGAACTATTCGGTGAAACAGTCATGTCATTGACTGGCCGTAGCATTAACGCATAAGAACCTAGGACACACACAATGGCAGAGATCACACTTCCTCAACTCGGCGAAACCGTTACAGAAGGAACCATTACAAAGTGGTTCAAACAAATCGGTGACACTGTTGCTGAAGACGAACCATTGTTCGAAGTCAGCACAGACAAAGTTGATACTGAAGTGCCATCTCCTGTCGCGGGTGTTCTCACCGAAATTCGTGTTCCCGAAGGTGACACTGTTGCCGTAGGAACTGTGATTGCAGTTGTAGGTGCCGCAGGAAGTGCGCCTGCACCAGCCGCCGCTCCTGCAGCAACTCCAGCGCCAGCTCCCGCTCCCGCTCCCGCTGAAACTCCAGCACCCGCTCCCGCACCTGCACCAGTTGCTGCGCCGACACCTGCGCCTGCGCCGGCTGCTGCGCCAGTTGTGAGCGCACCGGCTCCTGTGATTCCGCCGCTTCCCGCAGCGCCTGCTGCTTCTACAGAAGGTCTCGTGTTGTCTCCAGTGGTGCGCAAGATCATCGCAGAGAATGGCCTGAATGCTGCATCGATTCGCGGTACTGGCCCTGGTGGTCGTATCACTCGTGAAGATGCACTGGCTGCAATTGGTTCTGCACCGGCAGCTGCGACTCCTGCACCAGCAGTTGCTTCACCTGCTGTAACCGCTGCTGCTGCACCTGCTGCTGCACCTGCTGCTCGTACAGCACCACGTGTTGTTGCTGGAGCGCGTGACGAAGTCGTTGCGTTGTCAAAGATTCGTCAGGCCACTGGCGCACACATGGTGGCCAGCATGGGCACCAGCGCAACAGCGTTCAGTGTGGTGGAAGTGGACTTTGCAAATGTCGACGCCACACGTGGTCGTGTGAAAGAAGGTTTCAAAGCGGACGAAGGATTCGGCCTCACGTACTTGCCGTTTATTGCACGCGCAGTTGTGGATGCATTAGCGGAATTCCCACACATGAATGCATCGATGGGTGACAAGGAATTGATTGTTCATCGTTTTGTGGATCTTGGTATCGCCGTCGACCTCGACTATCAGGGCTTAATCGTTCCCGTGATTCGCGATGCAGAGGGAAAACGTCTCCGTGCAATCTCACGCGAGATCAATGACCTTGCAACTCGTGCACGTAGTCGCCGTTTGGGACCAGATGAACTTGCTGGTGGAACATTCACCATTACGAACAATGGCTCTGCAGGCTCAGTGTTGACAATGCCCATCATTAACCAGCCACAAGTTGCCATCTTGTCAACCGATGCGATTGTGAAGAAGCCAGTTGTTATTGAAGTGCCTGGTTACGGCGAGAGTATTGCAATTCATCCGGTGGGAAATCTTGCGATGGCATGGGATCACCGTGCATTCGACGGTGCATATGCGGCCGGATTCTTGTCTCGTGTCAAGAAAATTCTTGAGACACGAGATTGGTCTTCAGAGGTCTAGAAGGACCTATGGACAAAAGTGTTCCCACGATTATGAACACCTCGTCTGATCTACAAGTTCGTTGGTTGGGCTCTGTCCCGTACGCCGAAGCACTGGCCATACAAGAGTCCATGTTTCGCCACGGCACAGACAACCGGCTTCTCTTGCTCGAACATCCACATGTGTTCACATACGGACCTTCTGCAGATCTAGAAAAGAACTTGAAGTGTGACCCTGTTGCGGTCGGTGCAGATTTTGTGTCAGTCAATCGCGGGGGCGACATTACGTATCACGGACCCGGTCAATTGGTGGGCTATCCGTTACTGACTCTCAAAGGGAAACATGGGGCAGATACTCCTCCAGATTCTCCGGCATATGTGCACGCGGTGGAACAAGTTGTCATTGATTCATTGCGTGAAATTGGACTTTCCACTGCAGATCGTTTCGAGGGTTATCCCGGCGTGTGGATTGATGTGCACACAGATCATCCACGAAAGATTTGCGCGATAGGTGTTCGAGTTGGGCGCGGTCGCACCATGCATGGTTTTGCCATCAACGTGCGCACAGATCTCCAGTACATGTCTACAAACATTGTTCCATGTGGAATTGCTGACTATCCCGTGACATCAGTGGAAGCAGAAGGAATCACCATCTCGATGAAAGAGATGGTGGACGTTGTTGTACAACACGCAGCACTTGCGTGGGGTGACGGTCAGTTCGACCGACAAGACGTTGCATGGAAACAGATGCCAACCGACCTCTCAGCCTTTTCTCGAGGCGAAGGCCCTGGCAAGCCAGTTCGCATGCTGGGCCGACTAGCACGCGCTGGTGTGGAGGATGCGATTGAGTTGTCTGAGAGAAAACCTGACTGGATTCGTCCGCATGTTTCTCACGGTGAAGAAGTAATGACTTTGAAGAAGACATTGCGAGACCTTTCACTTGTCACAGTGTGTGAAGAAGCCGGTTGCCCCAATCTTTCTGAATGCTGGAGCGACGGAACTGCAACTTTCATGGTGCTGGGTGAGCGTTGTACGCGAGCATGCGGCTTTTGCCTCATTGATACTCGTAAGCCAGAAGCACCAGACGGCAATGAGCCAGCTCGGGTTGCTGAGGCAATCAAAAACATGAAGCTCTCGTATGCGGTGCTCACGATGGTTGCGCGCGATGATCTGGCAGATGAGGGAATGGGACACATCGCAGAATGCGTTCGAGCAATTCGCGAACTCGATGCATCTATTCAGATAGAAACTCTTATCTCAGATGCTCGAGGAACAGAGTCTTTAGACATCATTCTTCAGGCCGCTCCCGATGTTTTGAATCACAACATGGAGACTGTGCCGCGCTTGCAGCACGCCGTGCGTCCTTCGGCCGGGTATGCGCGCAGTTTGTCCGTGCTTGCTCGCGCAAAGCGTGCTGGTCTGACTGTGAAATCCGGCTTGATTGTGGGAATGGGCGAGCGCGACGACGAAGTGTTTGGTGTGCTCGCAGACTTGGCGGCAATCGGCGTCGACATTGTGACCATCGGCCAGTATCTGCGACCAACCACTAATCATCTTCCTGTATCTCGATGGGTGGAGCCGGCCATGTTTGACACATATAAGGCAGTCGGTGAGTCTTTGGGAATAGGTCACGTGGAATCAAGCCCATTGACCCGTTCGAGTTATCACGCAAAGGAATCGGCTGCGCATGCCGTACCTGTCAAGATTGGTGCGCGATGAAATCACTTACGTCTGAGTCCACATTCCGAGCACGTCTCGACCGTGCGCGTGCCGAAATGGCTCGCACCGGAGTTGATGCACTGATTTTGTCGTTGGGCCATGACCTGCCGTATCTCACTGGCTATCTTGCGATGCCGCTCGAACGATTGACGTTGTTGGTCGTTCCGCGTGATGGTGAAGCGTCGTTGATTATTCCGCGTCTTGAAGCACCACGTGTGACGGAGATGCCCACAGTGTTCTCGCTCGCACCATGGAACGAAACAGATGACCCAGTGGCATTGGCACACGAGTTGTTGGGTGCAGCACGCACTATTGCCGTAGGTGATCAGATGTGGTCACGGTTCCTTGTCGACCTGTTGGCTCTGCGCCCCTCGTCAACCTATGTGCGGTCCGTTGTTGTGATGGAAGCATTGCGCTCTCGAAAGGATGCTGATGAAATCGCAGCCTTGGTGGCCGCTGGTGCTGCTGCCGACAGAGTGGCTGCTCAATTACATGCAGGCGACATTGCACTTGTTGGTCGTACTGAAGCAGAAGTATCGGCAGATATCTCGGCGCGATTGATCGCTGAAGGTCACCAGAAAGTGAACTTTGCGATCGTCGCTGCAGGAGAGAATGCAGCGAGCCCACACCACCACGCGGGAGATCGAGTAATTCAATTTGGCGAGATTGTGTTGTGCGACTTTGGCGGAACTATGAATGGTTACTGCAGCGACATCACTCGATGTGTCCACTTGGGTGAAGTTCCAACAGACATCGCAGATGCGTACGCAGTGTTATTTGAAGCACAAGCTGCCGGAGTTGCTGCAGGCACGGTAGGCACAATGTGTGAAGGCGTTGACGCCGCTGCTCGTGCCGTTATAGATGCAGCCGGGTATGGCGAATGGTTTGTGCACCGCACTGGTCATGGCATTGGCATGGAAGAGCATGAAGACCCATACATGGTGAAAGGCAACAGCACGCCGATTGCTGCGGGGCATGCGTACAGCGTGGAGCCAGGCATTTACATTCCAGGTAAGTGGGGCATGCGCTTAGAAGACATCGTGGTAGCCACTGCGAACGGTCCCCAGCCCGTGAACCATGCCAATCATCACCTCGTTGTTCTTGATCGTTAGACAAAGCGCACAATGATCAAACTCGACGCAGCAACAGTTCTCCTTCAATGGGCCACAGGTGGTCTGTTGTTCTTGTGGTTCACTACTCGCAAGCACGAAATGAGTGCTGGATACAGCTGGCTTATTCGCGCAACGTTCTTGGTGCTTGCCGCGGGCGCAGCAGCAGCGGGAATAGCCACCGATTTTCTTCCCGTACGAGATATCAGCGCCATTGCAGTCGCAGTGGTATCGCTCGTAACGATTCGTCGCAAGAACGTGCACCTAGATCTTGTAGCGCCAGTGATTGGTTTCATTGGTTTGATTGCGGCCGCTATTCACGCCACAGATGGCGCAAGCAATATCACTGTCAATCTGTTGCGCGTCATTGTGGGAACAGTGTTTTTGGGTGCAGTGAGTGACGCCATGCTTCTTGGTCATTGGTATTTGGTGCAGCCAGGTCTTCCACGTTCCATCTTGAGTGAATTAGTAACGGCGCTGCGCTGGGTTCTGCCCCTTGAAGTCGCAGTCATGTTGTTACCAACAGGAATGTTCAGTGTGTTGTCTGGCGCTGTAGACGATGGTTGGAATGGGACACTCGGCTGGTTCTGGGTGGCGTGTGCCATTACAACGGCAGTACTGATTGAAGTCACGCGAGCTGCCTTGCGTGAGCGCAGTTATTCGGCCGTAATGGCTGCCACAGGCCTTTTGTACTTGGCGATTCTCACTGCTTTTGGCACCGACCTCGTGTCTCGCGCAGTCTTGGCCTAGTTTGGCGAAGTGGAAACTTTCGAACGCACCATCTACAACGCAGAGCACGAACAATTTCGAGCAGCATTTCGCCAATGGCTCGACAAAGAAATTGTGCCGAACCATGAAAAGTGGGAAGCCGACCAGATCGTGCCACGTGACATTTGGTTACAGGCAGGGTCATTGGGTTTCTTGGGTTACCACGTGCCAGAGCAATACGGCGGTGGCGGAGTAGACGACTACAAATTCGGTGCCATCATGCAAGAAGAAGTGTCAGAGACTGGCGTCATCGGTAGTGCAAATGGAATGACATTGCACAACGACATCGTGTTGCCGTACTACCTCGGCCTTGCAACTGATGATCAAAAGCAGCGGTGGTTACCAAAAATGGTGCGTGGTGAATTGATTGGTGCCCTTGCCATCACCGAACCAAATACCGGAAGCGACGTGGCAAACGTGCGTACATCAGCAGTACAACGTGGCGATGCATGGATTGTGAACGGCTCAAAGACATTCATTACAAACGGAATCAATAGTGATCTCGTAATTACAACGGTACGTACTAATGATCAGCCGGGTCATCGTGGTTTGTCTCTCTTGGTATTAGAGCGAGGCATGAAAGGTTTTGAACGTGGTCGCAACTTGAACAAGTTGGGAATGCACGCGCAAGATACGGCTGAGTTGTCTTTTGTTGATGTAGAAGTGCCCGCAGAAAACATGTTGGGTGTTGAAGGACAAGGTTTTGTGTACCTCATGCAAAACCTCGCTCAGGAACGTCTTGGTATGGCAGTGGGTGGCGTCAAGGTTGCGTCTGCAGCCCTGAACTGGACGCTCGATTACACGCGTGAGCGAAAAGCTTTCGGACAATCCATCTCAAACTTTCAGAATTCAAAGTTTGTTTTGGCAGAGCTTGCAACTGAAGTGCAAATTGCTCAGGTGTATGTAGACCGTTGTATTGAATTGCATTGCGAAGGAAAATTGTCTGCAGAACAATCTGCTGCCGCAAAGTATTGGGTCACAGAGTTGCAAAACAAAGTTGTTGACAAGTGCCTGCAACTACATGGTGGATACGGATACATGTTGGAATACCCAATTGCTCGTGCATGGGCCGACAGCAGAATCCAAACGATTTACGGTGGAACAACTGAGATTATGAAAGAAATTGTGGGACGCAGTCTCACAAAATGATCTTGTGGCTTTATTGCCGAATCAGATTGGAGCAGACGGCGCTGTCAATGGCCATGGACGCTCACGTTCAAGAACATGAGCTAATTCCAGCAACACTTGCTCGCTGAAATGCGGCCCGATGATCTGCAGACCAACTGGTAATCCATCAACAGTTCCTGCTGGCACTGAGATGCCGGGATTTCCGTGAAGGTTGCATGGGAATGTAAGCAAACCATTGTTGCCGGCACCAGCTTTGACGCCACCGAATGTATTGGGAAGTGGTCCTTCTGCAATGAATGCAACGTCGGGGTTTGAGGCGGTGATGACAAGGTCGACTTGCTGGAAGATTTCTGCCATGCGCATGTTGAGGGCTGTGCGGCGAGCTTCAATTTTGGCTCGTTCTGATGCGTTGTATCGACCCTCTGTCAATTGCAGACCCATACGCATTTCTGGTGTGAGGTCATCTGCACACGCTGGCCACATGTCGCCAAGTGCAGAAGCAATCTCGATCATGCCGCTAATGCTCCATGCTGCGCCCATGCGCGGCAATGCTGTGTTGACACCATCGATGCGACGCAGTTTGGCTGAGGCAACAAGATGATCTGCTGCTTCCAGCAACACGTTCCACATTGCGGGTGAAACAACTGCTCCACCCCAATCAGGAACAATGGCAACTCTGAGGCCAGCAACTGGAGTGCTGCCTAATCCGGCTTCCCATCCGGAAACTTTTGGAAGGCTCAAGGGATCTGTTGTGTCGTGACCATTGCAGATGTCGAACCAACGTGCAGTGTCGCGCACACTGCGTGTCATGCCGCCAATAGTGACCGTGAGGTTGCTGTACTCGGCGTGTGGCCCGCGAGGAATACGACCGTATGTGGCCTTCAAACCGACAAGGCCGTTGAAACCGGCAGGTATACGAATGGAGCCGCCACCGTCGCCGCCGGTACCCAATGCAAAGAGGCCACCGGCAACGCCAGCTGCGCCACCGCCGGATGATCCACCTGGTGTGCGTTCGAGATTCCATGGATTACGTGTGACGCCGTTGAGAACTGTGCGTGTGACATTGACGCCACCAAATTCACTTGCGGTGGTGAGACCGAAATGAGTTGCGCCACCACGTTCAATAAGACGTGTCACCATGGTGCCGGTGTAGGTGGCTTTGCGATCTGCAAACGGAACAGAAGCTTCTGTTGCTGGCCAGCCCGTGACGTTGTCGAGTTCTTTCACGCCCATAGGGATGCCGCCGAATGGCAATGAGATATCGGCACGAGAAGCGCGTTCAAGTGCGCCTTCCTCGTCAACAAATGAGACAGCGTTCAGCTTGCTGTTCTTCACCGCTTCGAGCGTTGCCTGCATTTCTTCACGTGGCGACCGGCGACCGGCCCTAAATTCTTCAACTAGGGAGCATGCATCGCCAAGCCAGGGTGTATTTGTCATACGTCGAACTTAGTCCAGGCAAAAGTCTCGAGCCCTATGGAAAATTTGGCGCGAACTAGGATGGGAGAGCCCATGGACATTCGCGCTTTTCTCGGTCTCCAGCAGACACATAATCCGTTTCGATGGTTTCTTCCCGTCGATCTGCGTTTGTGCACTGGCGGCAACTTTTTGTACGGCGGCAGCGCATTAGGTGCGGCAATTTCTGCACTTGAAGGCACCACTGGGCGAAATGTCATCTGGACCACCGCGCAATATCTCAGCTACGCGCGTCCTGGCGAAGTGATGGACATCGATGTGTATGTACCGGTCGCGGGTAATGCCATTACACAAGCGCGCGTGATTGGACATGTTGGAGAACGAGAAATCATCACGGTAAACGCTGCGCTCGGTGACAGAGATTTTGAACACGAGGGTCAGTTCGTAACGGCGCCTGAAGCTGGCAGGCCCGACGAATACAAGAATTGGCGTCATCGTCATATTTCTGAAGGCACGATTCATGACTTCATGGAAGAACGTGTGGTGAAAGCGCGCTCCGAAGAACAACTCGACGGCACTCCAGGTGATGGGCAAACGGTGATGTGGGCTCGACTGCCACAAGTAATTGAAGGTGTGGATGCAGCGACACTTGGTGTCCTCGGAGATTTTGTACCACGAGGTGTTGGGCAAGCATTGGGAATCCGTGGTGGCGGCAACTCACTCGACAACACGCTGCGGGTGATGAACTTGGTGCCGACAACGTGGGTGTTGCTCGATATACGAGTGCAAGGTGTAGCGCGTGGCTTTGGCCACGGGCTGGTACATATGTTTGCGGAAGACGGAACCCTGATGGCAACGGCCAGTCAGAGTTGCATTGTTCGCATGTGGAAAGGTGATTAATCATGAATGCATACGGAGCAAAAGGTCAACACGGATTGCCGGTGCGCCCAGGAATGACAGTGCCACTTCCTGGTCACTTGCATACGCACAAAGACAAGTTGTCTGAACTTGCAGATATGGGTTACACCGACATCTGGTCTGCAGAGGCCGATGGTGCTGATGCGTTTACACCATTGGCATTAGCTGCTGCTTGGGAGCCACGCTTGCGATTGGGAACTGCAATAGTTCCTGCATATACGCGTAGCCCTGCTTGTTTTGCACAATCTGTAGCAACGTTGGCAGACGCTGCACCTGGCAGATTCGCAATAGGTATTGGTTCGTCAAGCAATGTGATCGTGCAGCGGTGGAATGGCATTCCATTTGAGGAGCCTTACAAGAAGGTTCGAGATGTGGTTCGGTTCCTGAACGACGCTCTGACAGGAGAGAAAGTCACCAAGCAGTACGACACATTCAACATTGATGGTTTCCGTCTTGGTATTCGTCCTGAAGCAAAGCCACAGATTCTGGTTGCAGCCTTGCGCGAAGGAATGTTGCGTCTTGCGGCGCGCGAAGCTGATGGCGCAATCATCAACTGGCTGAGTGCAGAAGATGTCACTCGTGTTGCAGAAGTAGTGCACACCGCTGCCGAAGGAACTCCGAAGGAAATTGTTGCACGCATCTTTGTATGTCCTTCCGAAAACAAAGATGTTGTTCGTGCAGCAGCACGATTTGCTATTGCAGCGTATTTGAACGTGCCCGTGTATGCAGACTTCCATGCATGGCTTGGGCGTGGTGATGAACTACAGGGAATGTGGACCAACTGGAAAGCAGGGGACCGCAAAGCGGCGCTTGCTGCAATCCCTGACGAGGTTGTCGACGCATTAATCGTGCACGGGTCTCCTGAATACTGTCGTGATCGCATACGTCAATACTTCGACAATGGTGTTACTACTTCAACTCTGGCAATGATGCCGTTCGACCCAGAACTGAACTACTGGGATGCTGTGAAATCACTTTCACCTGCAGCGCACAAATAATCCATGACTGAAGAATCGAAGGGTGTGACACGAGAGGGCTGGCGCCTTCTTATTGCGACTCTTCGTTTGCAGGTACGTGGCCTCAGCATGGGCGCTGGTGTTGGGTTGGCGTGGACCTTGGGAAAGGTCGCAGTTCCCCAGCTCACACGACTAGCTATTGACAAAGGTATCGAAAAAGACGGTTCTCTTGTTTTCTGGACCATGTTGATTCTTGCTGCGGCAACAGTTGCTGGATTCTTTGCGGCGTGTAGGCGTTACTTTGCATTTCGTGAATCACGTTTAACAGAAACCTATTTACGAGAGCGGCTGTTTGCGCAGATTCAAGGGTTGCACGTTGGCTTCCACGACAAGGCTCAAACGGGTCAACTCATGAGCCGTTCATCGAGTGACCTGCAACAAGTACAAGGGTTTGTTGTCAACATTCCTATTTTCGTGTCTCAGATCACCATGGTTCTCGGTGTCGTTGTCATCTTGTTCTTCTCCGATCCAATTCTTGCTGCCGTGTCATTGGCTCCATTGCCATTCATCAACGTGTCGGCTCGTCGATTCTCCAACAAGATTCACCCCGCAGTGTTGGCGGTGCAACAAGAGCAGGCTCAATTGGCCAATGTGGTGGAAGAAACGGTGTCTGGCGTACGCGTGATTAAGGGCTTTGGTGCAGAAGGGGTGCAGCAGGCCAAGTTGCAGACTGAGGCCGATGACATTCGTCGCGAATCAATGAAGGCTGCATACATTCGCAGTCGCTTCTTGCCCGCTATTGACTTACTGCCGTCACTTGGACTTGTTGCGGTACTTGGTCTCGGTGGGCATCGAGTCATCACCGGAGACATGACACTGGGTGGATTAGTTGCATTCAACACGTACCTCACGATGCTTATTTGGCCGATGCGCAACATTGGTATGACGATTGCCTTTGGTCAACGTGCAGCGTCTGCGTTATTGCGTGTCAATGAGATTTTGTCGGAAGAACCAGCAATTAAAGATCCAGCGAAATCAAAGCATTTGCCAAAGGCAGGACTTGCTCAACCGACTGGTGCGTTGAGTTTTCAGAATATTCGTTTCGGATACGACATTGGACATACAGATGTGCGTGTTTTAGAAGGGTTGACATTAGAAGTACAGCCTGGAGAATCTGTTGCAATTGTTGGTGCGACAGGTTCGGGTAAGTCCACTATTGCGCGATTGCTTCTTCGTTTCTATGACCCACAAACTGGGGGCATCGCCCTTGATGGGATAGATCTACGCGAACTGCGGCTATCCGAGTTGCGCCGTTCAGTTGGTGTGGTTTTCGAAGACACGCTCTTGTTTCATGACACGGTGTCATCGAATATTGCATTCGCCAAGCCGGGGATTGACTCTGATGTTGTGGTGAGGGCTGCAAAGCTTGCAGGCGCGCATGAGTTCATAATGCAGTTACCTGAAAAGTACGACACCGTGTTGGGTGAACGCGGATTCTCATTGTCTGGTGGCCAGCGTCAACGTATTGCGATTGCGCGAGCAATTGTTGCTGACCCGCGTGTGTTGGTGCTCGACGATGCAACCTCTGCTGTAGACCCAACGAAAGAGCACGAGATTCGCGATGCCCTTGCCACCGTGATGCGCGGACGTACAACATTGGTGATTGCACATCGCCCCGCAACTATTGAGTTGGCCGACAGGGCAGTATTGCTAGACGAAGGCGTCATTGCGGCATCTGGAAGTCATCATGAGTTGTTAGAGACCAATGAGAAGTACCGCGAAGTACTTGCCGCAATGGCAACGCCAAAGGTGGTGGAGTAATCATGTGGGCTGGCGGCGGAGTTGAAGATAAAGACAAACTAGATAGGTCACAGACACGTGTGGTGTTGATGCGTTCCATTCGTATGGCGGGCGAGTTTCGTCGCCAAGCAATGTGGGCAATGATTCTCGTCACTATTTCCACTCTTTGTACGTTGGCTGGTCCTGTTCTGGTGCGGCACGGCATCGATGCTGGCATCAAGGCCAAAGATGAGCGAGCGTTGAATTTCACTGTTGTGGCGTATCTGGTGGTTACTGCCATTGCCTATGTAGTTGGCCGTGCTCAGTATGTGTCTTTGAACTCTGCGGGTGAAGGCTTCTTGCGCATCTTGCGCGTGAAGGTATTTGCGCAGTTACAACGGCAGTCCATGGCCTTTTTCGATCGTGAAAAGGCAGGGGTTTTAGTTGCACGCATGACAGCTGATATTGAATCAATGGCTGAATTAGTGCAGTGGGGTCTCATGCAGTTCTTGTCTGCATTCTTGCTGCTATTCCTGGCATTCTTTTTGTTATTGAGCCTGTCGTGGCAACTCACGTTGATCACGTTGATCGTGTTCCCATTCCTCATTGCAGCGTCTGTGAAGTTTCAGCGAGATTCCAGTAAGGCCTATCTCGAGGTTCGTGAAAAAGTGGGCGCCAACTTGTCGGCATTGCAAGAAGGAATCACGGGAGTTCGTGTCATTCAGGCATATGCACGTGAAGACGAGCAGATTCGTCGATTTGAAGAATCAAACCGTGCGCTCTTTCGCAGTCATATGCACAGCGTGAAGGTCAGCACTTGGTACTTCGGCCTTATTGAGTTTGCAGGCATCGCGTCATCTGCGCTCATTATTGGCATTGGTGGTTGGTTAGTGCACCGTGGGTCGGTGTCGCTCGGAACGGTGGTTGCTTTTGTTCTTCTGCTTGCAAACCTCTTCGACCCCGTGCAGCAACTGTCTCAGTTGTACAACACCTTGCAATCGGCAGCGGCGGCTCTTCATAAACTGTTTGGCATCTTGGACGCAGCGCCAGACGTTGACGAAGTGGCATCGCCAACAGAACTTCCAGCAACTGGTGATGTAGTCGTCAACAACATCACGTTCTCGTATGCGGCTGGTTCACGGCCGGCTCTGGAGAACGTCAACTTAACTCTCACTGCTGGTACAAGACTCGCACTGGTGGGCCCCACAGGCGCTGGTAAGTCCACTCTTGCCAAACTGATGGCACGCCTCTACGACCCACAGAGTGGTTCGGTGTCATTCGGTGGCGTGGATCTGCGGCAAGCATCTATGGAGGACCTGCGTCGACGCATAGTGGTGATTCCGCAAGAAGGTTTCTTGTTCGATGGTTCTGTTCGCGACAACCTTCTGATTGCAAAGCCAACTGCAACCGAAACTGAACTACTGCGTGCTCTCGACAACATTGGGTTACGCGAACGCTTTGAAGCACTTCCTGAAGGCCTAGATACACAGGTGCGCGAACGTGGCTCACGTCTTTCTGCTGGTGAGCGCCAATTGGTTGCGCTGTCTCGTGCGGCGTTAGTTGACCCCGCCGTATTGGTGTTAGATGAAGCAACTTCGAACCTCGACCCTGGTACTGAGATGTTGGTGGAAGCAGCTTTAGAGAAATTGATGATTGGTCGCAGTGTGATTGTGGTGGCACACCGTTTGTCAACGGTGCAGCGCGCAGACAAGATTGCAGTAGTTGCAGATGCGAAGATCTCAGAGATTGGCACACACGACGAACTGATTGCTTTGAACGGCCATTACGCCCTTCTTGCTTCAACCTGGAACAAAACCCAACCCCACTAGGTGGGGCTCTTCGGCTCGTTGTTTTAGTCGCGAGCGACGAAGTACTTCGACTTCGGGTGATGACAGATAATCGCTGAAGTCGTTTGCTCTGGTTGGTACTGCCAACCAGTTTCTTCACTGACTTCAATACCAATTCGGCCTGCCTCAAGTAGTTCGGCAACGCGTGCGTTGTCTTCCAGGTCTGGACATGCGGGGTAGCCCCAGCTGTATCGACCACCGCGGTATTGCTGACGGAATAGTCCGGCAATAGTTGGGCCGTCTTCCTCGACGAAGCCCCATTCGGTACGAATGCGATGGTGCCAGTATTCAGCGAGCGCTTCAGCCATTTCTACACCGATGCCGTGAAGCTCGAGATAGTCCTGGTACTTGTTTGCTGCGAAGAGTTCGGCAGCCTTCTCACTGACGGGTTGGCCCATGGTGACAATGTGGAACGCTGCATAATCTGGCTCACCAGATTCAACAGAGCGGAAGAAGTCAGAGATGCACATAAATGGTGCAACTTTTTGACGTGGATAATGGAACCGTGTTTGTTCTGTAGCGCGAGTGTCGTCGGTGTAGACCACAAGGTCATCGCCATCGGCATTAACAGGGAAGTATCCGTACACAAGTTGTGGAACGAGAACGCCGCTTGCTTTTGCGTCAGACAATTGTTGACGGAGGATGGGGCGAATACGTGATTTGAAGTCTTCGTCGGTCTCGCCGGCATTAGGGCGGTACTGCCATTGGTTGCGGTAGAGGGCGGTCTCGTTGATGTATTCAGCAATCTCATCAATACCGATGCCCTTGACAACCTTCGAGCCAAGGAATGGAGGGGTAAACACTGTGTTGTCTGTTTCAACCTCTGGTGAACGTGCAGGCAAAGTGGAGGGATCTACTTCAACCTTTTCGCGGCGAGGGATACGGCGTTCGCCTACCTTGCGACCAAAATCTGGGTCATCAACGCCCGACTTCTTGATGTCCATCAATTTGTCGAGAGTGGAGAGGCCTTCGAAGGCATCTTTGCCGTACAGCACACGACCGTCGTAGATCTTGCGCAAATCTTGTTCCACGTAGCTACGCGTGAGAGCTGCGCCACCAAGAAGTACTGGAATGTCGCTGAGGCCCTGCTCGTTTAGCTCGAGGAGATTGTCACGCATGATGATGGTGCTTTTTACAAGGAGCCCACTCATACCAAGAGCGTCAGCTCCAACTTCCTTAACTTTCTCAATCATTTCGTTGATACCAATCTTGATACCAATGTTGTGCACTTCGTAGCCATTGTTGGTGCAAATAATGTCGACCAGGTTCTTGCCGATGTCGTGCACGTCGCCCCAATACGAAAGGTAATTGCATACGGCCAGAACCAAAGAGTTCTCCCACTTCACGCATGCCGTCGAGCAATACTTCGTTAATGATGTCGAGAGGTGCGATGCCTTGGCTACGTGCAGCGTTGAGATCGTCGATGAGCCCTTCACGGTCGCCATCAATAATGCGTTGACGCAGAATCTGCTCAATGGTCCAGTCGGTGCGATCTTCTTTGACTGCATCGATAGTGGAGACGTCGGCAAAAATCTCAAGAAGTTTTGTCAGCGGGTCGTAGCCCTGTGAACGGCGATCAAAAATGAGGTCTGTGCAGACTTCAATCTGTTCGTCGGGAATGCGAGATAGCGGGAGGATCTTTGAAGCGTGAACGATTGCTGAGTCGAGACCAACTTCACGGGCCTCGTGCAGGAACACACTGTTGAGCACCTGACGAGTTGCAGGGCTAAGACCAAAGCTCACATTGGAAAGTCCAAGTGTGGTGAACGCGCCAGGGATTTCACTCTTGATGCGTTTGATTGCTTCGAGTGTGGCGATGCCGTCTTTGCGAAGGTCTTCATCACCAGTTCCGATGGGGAAGGTGAGAGCATCAAAGATGAGGTCACTGTGTGAGAGGCCGTAACGCTCAGTAGCAATCTTTGCAATGCGATGAGCAACTTCCATCTTCCATTCAACATCGCGTGCTTGCCCGCGCTCGTCGATGAGAAGACAAATCACTGCTGCGCCATAGTCGCGAGCCAATGTAAACACTCGGTCGAGGCGACTGCCAGGGGCTTCACCGTCTTCCAAGTTGGCTGAGTTCAAGATGCTTCGTCCACCGGTGTGAAGAAGTCCGGCTTCCATGACTTCTGGTTCAGTGGAGTCAAGAACAAGTGGAACACTTGCTTGACTGGCGAAACGTGACGCAATGTGATTCATGTCGACGGTGCCGTCGTGACCTACGTAGTCAACACAGACGTCGAGCACGTGAGAACCTTCACGAATTTGCTCGGTTGCCATCTTCAAGCATGTATCCCAGTCTTCGCGCAACATTGCATCGCGAAAAGCCTTCGAACCGTTTGCGTTGGTGCGCTCACCAATGATGAGGAAGCTGTTGTCCTGAGCAAGCGTGACAGGCGAATACAGCGACGACACGCTTGGCTCAAACTCTGGTGTGCGTTGTTTGAGTGCAATACCTCGCACTGCCTCAACTACTTGACGTAAGTGTTCTGGAGTAGTTCCGCAACAACCACCAACAATGCCAATACCAAGATCAGCCACGTGGCGGCGATGAAATTCAGCAAGTTGTTCGGGAGTGAGGTCGTAATGCGTCTTGCCGTCGACAACACTTGGCAATCCAGCATTTGGCAAAACACTGATGGGGATTTGCGAGTGCTGGCTGAGATAACGCAAGTGCTCTTGCATTTCAGAAGGGCCTGTTGCGCAGTTAATACCAATGACGTCTGGCTTCATTGCTTGTAACGATGCGTATGCAGCACCAATCTCGGTACCCACCAACATGCGTCCGGTGGTCTCCATGGTGACTTGTACCTGAATAGGAAGAGTGCGACCACATGCAGACATTGCGCGACGGCATGCCTGCATTGCTGCCTTGATCTGCAACAAGTCCATGCACGTTTCAATGAGGAAAAGATCAGCACCACCATCAATAAGACCGCGAGCTTGCTCTTCGTATGAATCACGCAAGGTGATGAAATCAATATGGCCAAGGCTTGGCAATTTCGTACCTGGTCCGATACTTCCGGCCACGTAGCGAGGGCGACCATCGGACTCGTATGAGTCGGCGACGCGGCGGGCAATAGAAGCGGCTGCAACGTTGAGTTCATACGCCTGTTCTGGGATGTTGTACTCGGCCAACACAGTAGAGAAGCTGCCAAAGCTGGCTGTTTCAATGGCGTCAACACCTGCGTCAAGGAAAGCACGGTGCATAGATTCAATGACGTCGGGGCGGGTGAGGCACAGCATTTCATTGCAACCCTCAAGGGACTCGCCACCAAAGTCGGCTGGACCAAGGTCTAGATCTTGTACGAAAGTTCCGAAAGCGCCATCGAAAACGATGACTCGTTCGTTGACGGCTTCAAGGTAGGGCTGGCGACTCATGACTGCTCCACGCTACTTGTGAAACCCATAGGGGTGCTTATCTCTGTGGCAATTATGAGGTGTGAAACCTGCCTTACAGGAGCCCCGCCCCTAGAGTCAATGGCATGGCTCGCGAAAAGATCTACACCCGAGAAGGCGACGACGGCACAACAGGCCTCTTTTATGGAGGCCGAGTTCCGAAGGATTCTGAATTACCACGTGCATACGGTGCAGTCGATGAAGCTCAAGCTGTCATTGGTCTTGTTCGCACTGCAGCAGGGCATGGTTCTGAAGTTGATGCCATCGTGGTGCCCATGATGAAGGACTTGTATGTCCTCATGGCTGAGCTTGCGACATTGCCAGAGAATCGTCACAAACTTACGCCGGGGAAAAGCAGTGTCACTTCCGAGATGGTTGATCGTTTAGAAGCAATCATTGACGACCTTGATACAAAGTTTGACCCTCCAACAGAATTTGTAGTCCCCGGTGAGCACCCAGTGTCTGCATGGTTGGACTTTGCGCGCACCACGGTGCGCCGAGCTGAACGCCAAGCATTTGGTGCTGCTCCACCACCTAGTTATGTGGTGCCGTATCTGAATCGTTTGTCAGACTTGTTGTGGACAATGGCGCGTTGGCAAGAAGGCGTTTCGCGGCCAGTCAAGAGCCTGTAGTCGCTTCGGCGATAGGGCAGTGAGCGCCGCCACATAGAGTGGGGCTATGCGTACTGCTTTTTCTGTATCAAAGTCCATTCCTGCCAAAGTGGCAGCCATCGTTATCCCGGTTGCTGCTTCTGGTCCTGTTCCCGGTGGTGTTGGCCTCAACCGTGCACAACTATCTGCTCTTGGCTTTGAAGGAAGAGCGTCGCAAACACAGACATTGCCACCTGCTGCCGGCAAAACTGCCGTGCGTGTACTTGTGGGTATCGGCGAGGTCCGCGACCTAGATACCAGTGTGCTTCGTAATGTGGCAGCAACAGCGGCGCGCGCGTGTGCACGATACGAATCAATTGCTACATCAATGCCTGGCGTTATGCGTGGCAGTGCAAAAGCACCAACGCAAGCAGTTGTTGAAGGAATCGCTCTTGCGCTTCATCGTTGGGTTGCATTGAAGAACGACAAATCTGGACTTTCGAAACTTACTTCCGTCACTTTGGTATCTGCTGAAAAAACTGCAGAAGTGCAAGCAGGCATGTTGATGGGTATTGCTACATCTACTGCAGTGTGCACCGCACGCGACTTTGCAAACACTCCGCCGTCGCACCTCACGGCGCGCCAGTTTGCAGAGCATGCTGTGGCAATTGCCAGCGCATCTGGCCTTGAGGCCACCGTGTACAACAAAGATCAACTCATTGCTATGGGTTGTGGAGGGCTTGTTGGCGTTAATGCGGGCAGCACCGAACCGCCACGCATGGTGAAATTGGAATACAAGCCGACAGCGGCAAGAGGCAAGGTAGTTCTTGTTGGCAAAGGCGTCATGTACGACTCGGGTGGTATTTCGCTCAAGCCAAGCGACGGTATGCACGCCATGATGAAAATGGATATGAGTGGCGCGGCAGCAGTGCTGGCAACAATGGGTGCGCTTCGTGCATTGAAAGTAAAGACTCAAGTAACTGCATACCTCATGTGCACAGACAACATGCCAAGTGGAAGTGCGCTCAAATTGGGTGATGTACTTACGATGCGCAATAAGAAGACTGTTGAGATCCACAACACAGATGCTGAAGGCCGTTTAATCTTGGCCGACGGTCTGTCACTGGGTGCAGAGTCAAAGCCCGATGCGATGATCGACATTGCGACACTCACCGGAGCATGTCTTGGAGCATTAGGCAAGAAGATGGCTGGGGTTCTCAGCAATAACTCTGGTGTGGTTTCTCAATTGATGGATTCCAGTGCCCGCACAGATGAGTTGTTGTGGGAATTGCCGTTGTTCCACGATTACCGACGTCTCTTGGATTCAAACGTTGCAGACATGAGAAACATTGGTGGGCCATATGCAGGTGCAACTACCGCAGCATTGTTCTTGCATGAGTTTGTTGGCTCGACACCTTGGGCGCATCTCGATATCGCAGGCCCCATGGATGCCGACGGTGACGACGGGTGGCTCAATCGCGGAGCAACCGCATTTGGTACCCGACTTCTTATTGACTTCTGCGCCAACTTCACAAAGCCGTCAAAAAAGAAGTAGCTAGTTTTCTAGTGGCAACAAATATGTTGCTGCCTCTTCAAGATGAGAATTCCACTCAGGTACTGATGACGGTTCTGCAAGCGGAATCACAACGAACTTGGATGCTCCAACATCGATGAATTGTTGAATGGCGTGCTGCAGCTGTTTCCATCCTTGAGGAACAAGCACCGATACATCTTCTAGGTCTGGTCGACGGGCTTTGAGGCCGGTAAGTAATTGTGGAGGTGCATCGCCGATGACATAGGGGATAAGTACGCCGAAGTGTTCATCTTCGATTTCGCGGTCGTGTTCGGAAGCAACAGTACTGATTGTCTTCCAACCTGCTTCTGCGTCTTGGGGCGTAACAAACGACGGCAACCATCCATCAGCTAGTCGTCCCACGCGCTTCAATTCGCTCTCGGCAATTCCGCCTAGCCATACATCTGGTGGTTGTTGTTTTGGTTTTGGATTCACACGCAAGTTGTCGTAGTTGTAAAACTCGCCATGGAACGTGACTTCATCATCCATCCAACATGAACGCAGGACCGCAAGTGCCTCGTTGAACATCTTTGCTCTCTTGGTGCGTTCAACGCCGAATGCTTGTTGTTCATGAACGTCGGCAACGCCAAGACCGAAGGCGGGGAGTAGTCGTCCGTTTGACATGCGATCGAGCGTTGCTAATTCTTTAGCTAACACGATGGGGTTGCGGCCAGGTAGCACCATGACACTCATTCCCACCTTGAGGCGAGTGGTGCGTGCCGCAGCCATAGACATCGCAACGAGAGGGTCTGGGGCGTCTCCACCAATCCGCTCGCTCAGCCACAGGCTGTCAAAGCGCAGACGCTCCAGAGTGTCAACGACATCAAGAAAACCCGTGTCATTGAGGGTTGTTCTTACCCCTAGGCCATAGCCAATGCGAACCTTCATGTTTTCCATGCTGACACATGAGGCCGAACGCAATAGCCTCGGCGCATGGCTTCTGATACTTCTTTTGACCCCATCGCTCAATTTCGTCTCGACGGCAAAATTGCCATTGTCACGGGAGCGTCTTCTGGCCTAGGAGCACGATTTGCTCGCGTCCTACACGCAGCAGGTGCAACTGTGGTGGTCACAGCCCGACGTCTTGATCGCCTTGAGGCACTGTCTGCGGATTTGCCTGGCTCGCTTGCTGTGCAGTGCGACGTTGCTCAGGCAAGTGACCGCGAGAAATTGATCGCAGAAGTTTTGGCAAAATTGGGACGCATTGACATCTTGGTGAATAACGCCGGCATTACTCACAAGATTGCAATTGAATCTGAAACGCTTGACATGTTTGAAGAAACAATGGAAGTGAACACAACGGCAATTTGGCATCTTTGCAAACTTGCCGGAGAAAACATGGTTGCCAATAGAAGTGGGGCCATCGTGAATGTTGCATCCATTTTGGGAATGATTGCAGGAACGCCAATTAAGCAGGCGAACTATGCCGCGAGCAAAGGCGCCGTTATTGCTCTCTCGCGTGAGATTGCTGTGCAGTGGGCCCGAAAAGGCGTGCGCGTGAACTCCCTATGCCCCGGTTGGTTTGTGAGTGAGATGACAGCAGGAATGGATACTGACGACAGTTCACAAAAATATGTGATGCAGAACTCGCCGATTCCGCGCATGGGTGCCGAACATGAACTTGATGGTGCATTGTTGTTTATGGCTAGCGATGCATCTTCATTCATGACTGGACAAACTGTGGTGGTTGACGGCGGCTGGACCGCTCGATGACCGATCAACCGGGCGCAATGCCTGCACGTGAGGCGCTATCTGCGCCCGGAGTGCGCCCGCTTCTCATCTCTAGTTTTGTTTTGACAACAGGTGTCATGTTGCAAGCTGCTGCATTGGGCAAGCACATCTTCGACATCACTGATTCTGAATTAGATATTGGGTGGCTTGGGCTTGCAGAATTTATGCCCGCCGTATTGCTGGTACTCATCACTGGCACAATCGCAGACAGGCTCAACCGAAAGAAAATTTCATTGGTTGCTCAGTTCGGAGAGTTTGTCTCTTCTATTTTGTTGATGTTCTATGCATTGACAAACCCAACATCGGCTGGACCAATGTTTGCGATTGCAGTTCTGTTCGGCGCGTCTCGTGCGTTCCTATCGCCGGCGTTGCGTCCCATCGCGGCAATGATTGCTCCTTCAGGGGGCTTGCCCCGCGTCATTGGTTTTTACAGCGCTACATGGACTGGCGCTGCAATCTTGGGTCCCGCAGTTAGTGGCTTCTTATATGCAGTAGATCCAGCTCTTGCATATGGAGTGGCGGCAATTCTCATAGCTGGTGGCATGTTTTTCCTCTCGTTAGTGAAGTTGCCTCCGGTGGCAGAACCAGTAGTGCCCCTCGAGCGTCCAACACTTCGCGATGCTGTTGAAGGCCTGGTGTTCATTCGTAAAACTCCAGTGCTGCTGGCTGCTATTTCGTTGGACCTCTTTGCCGTTCTCTTTGGCGGAGCCGTTGCGCTGTTGCCGGTTATTGCAGAAGAACAATTGAAAGTAGGCGACGTGGCCTACGGATGGTTGCGCGCAGCCGGTGGCATTGGCGCTGCAACCATGGCCATATTCCTTGCGTTTAGACCCATCCGTCGACATGTTGGGCGAACGTTGTTAGTGGTAGTCGCCATTTTTGGAATCTCAACCATTGTCCTTGGCACGACGCACTCGTATCTGGTCGCGTTCATCGCGATGCTTGTTATCTTCGCGGCAGACATGGTGAGTGTGTTTATTCGAAGCTCTTTGGTACCGCTTGTGACACCCGACGACAAACGCGGTCGAGTTAGCGCAGTAGAGAACGTGTTTATTGGTGCATCTAATGAATTAGGCGCATTCGAATCTGGTGCGGTCTCTAGTCTTGTAGGAACGCCGGCCACGGTTATTGGTGGAGGTATTGCAACAATGGTGGTTGCTGGCGTGTGGTGGGTGGCGTTTCCGTCATTACGAGGCATTGATCGCTTTGAAGATTTAGAAGATCGGATAGAGACATGAACGTGAAAGTTCTGCGCACAGCGTGCACCCTTGATTGTCCCGACGCATGTTCGCTTGATGTCACCGTGACTGACGGAGTAATCACAGACATTGATGCCGCGAAAGGTGCTGATGCCAGTCCATTCACTGATGGCTTCCAGAAGTGCTTCGTGGGACGAGGCTCTTGATCTTGTGGCACAACGTGTGTCGTCTTCAATTGCTGACCACGGAGTGGATTCTGTGTTTCCGTACTTGTACAACTCCTCGTCTGGAATCATTGAAAGCGAAGGAAGCACTGTCGAGTTATTTGCCCGGCTCGGATGTCCAGACATTGAACACACAATCTGCGCTTTCACATTTGGTGAAGCGTGGAGGCAAGTTTTCCCCGGCATGGACTCTGCAGATCCATTCACAATCCCGTCGGCAGAGGTTCTCTTTGTCTGGGGCGCTAACTCCACTGCATCGAACTCTCACCTTCCACCACTCATTAATAAGTGCAAGGAAAATGGGGGAATTGTTGTGGTGGTGGACCCACGACGTACGGGAATAGCCGAACGTAGTGACCTTCATGTTTCGCTCTTGCCTGGGACCGATGCTGTCTTTGCGATGACTCTTGCGTCTGAACTGTCGCAACGCGGGGCGCTCGACTCTGCATTTATCTCTCAATATGTAAGTGGAGCAGATGAGTTCTTGCGCGCCTGTTCGTCGTGGAGCATAGAGAGTGGTGCTGAAGAGTGTGGTGTTGAGGCATCGGTTATCTCTCAATGTGTTGACCTCTTGGAGAAACACTCGAAAGCGATGTTGCGAATTGGGTGGGGCGTAGAACGCAACATCAACGGTGGCAGCGGAATGTTGGCTGTGTTGTCGCTGTGGGCTGTTGCAGGAAAATTTGGTCAAGAGGGAAGTGGTGTATTGGCGTCCACGTCTCGGAAATCATCTGAGTCTGTATCGGCGATGCTTCCGACTATTGATGTATCTCGCAACACCATCAACATGAATCATGTTGGCCGTCTGCTTCAGCAGACAACCACTCCCAATGTGTTGGTCGTGCAGGGGGCAAATCCGGTGGCCACCGCCAATGATCAGCAAACGATGATTGCTGCCATGATGAATGAGAACGTATTCACTGTGGTGCACGAACAGGTAATGACAGACACCGCGCGCATGGCAGATGTTGTATTGCCAGCCACAACACAGTTCGAGGTAAATGACGTTTCTGGCAGTTACGGCTCTTTCGTACTGCAACGTGTGCAAAAAGTAATTGAGCCAGTAGGTGATGCCCGTAGCAATGATTGGCTTGGGCGTGAACTTGCCAGTCGTTTGAATGTAGAGATTGCAACGCCGCGCGCCGAAGAGATTGACATTAAGCCAATGGAAGTTGTCATCGCGCCGGAGAAATCGGTGCAGTTCCGTGATGTCTTCCCTACAGATGGTCGGGCCATCGTGTATGCACCTTCCGCGGAGTTGCCGCTTCCGTCGCCTGTAGTTGGGCGCTCTCACACCGGCCAATGGTTGCGTCTGGTTACTTCTGCTACTGCTCGTAATACAAACTCAATGTTTGCTGAATATGACCCACCAACGATTGCCATTGCCGTGCATCCGAACAATGCTCGCGAAAGAAGTCTTGTTGACGGGGAACTGGTACAAGTGAGAAACGATCTCGCTTCAATCACGCTGCCTGTCTCGATTGACAGCCGAATTCGTCAAGGTGTGTGTGAGATACCTAAAGGCCTCTGGATGCGTCATTTACAGGGCGGTCTGACACCGAATGCTTTGATTTCAGATGTGGTCAATGACTTGGGTGGTGGAGCCTGCTTCAATGAAGCATTAGTTCTTATTGAAAAGGCAGATACACATGGCTGAGATTTTGACCAAAGTAGAGAAACTTGCCAAGCGCGGCGTCATCGTTGAATTCAAAGAGTTCATCAACAGAGGCAATGTCATTGATATCGCTGTGGCCTTTGTGATGGGTGCTGCCTTCAAGACTGTTGTCGACTCGTTCGCTGGTAGTGAAAAAGGGCCCGGCATTCTTGGTGGGTTGATCGGCGCAATGTTCGGTGGCAAGCAGCCTGACTTTTCAAAGAAAGTTCTGAACGTAAACGGCAGCGATATTCCATTTGGAGCATTCGCCACTTCGGCTTTGAATTTCTTTTTCGTGGCACTGGCGTTGTTTATGGTGGTGAAGTTGTACAACAAGTTTCGCTCAACAGACGACAAAGCAAAGGCCGCATTGAATACGAACGACTTGCTTGTCGAAATTCGCGATGAGTTGCGGGCCTCTCGTAATTCAGAGAAGGGCTGATTCTGCCCCTTTTTTGGGGTCTCTAGCCAATAGCCTTGAGGGGTCATGACACCCCCTCGTCTGCGTTCTTTTATCCCAGTGGTCATTCTCTGTGCCGTGCTATCTGCATGTCTGAACCCGACCCCTGGTCGCGACGTTTTGCAACTGAACAATGTGGGTCGCATCCCGGGTATCAACTCGGCCGGTGGTGCAGTAGTGGTGAATGGTGTTCGTGCTTCGTATGCGAATTATGAAGGAAGCACGCTTGGGTCTCGTGCAGATGGAAACAGATTGCTCATTCTCGGAGATTCAATTCTTGCTGCAACTGCAAGCCGTTACGGCGGCGCAATGTGTTCTGCATTAGTTCCACTCGGTTGGAGCGTTGCTGTTGAAGCTGAAGCCGGACAGATGGTGGGATTCGGACGCACAGTTTTGAAAGACCGTATCTATGAAGGTTGGAATGCCGCAGTCGTGTTTTTAGGCACGAACTATGGCGGTAGCGCAACAAATTACTCTCGTGATCTCACAGCAATTGTTGATGCGTTAGCGCCTCGACCAACGTTGTTATTGACAGCTTCACTTTTCAAACCCGTCATGCAAGATGTCAACACAGTAATTAGGACTGTTGCTTCAAAGTATCCGAACGTTGCTGTTCTCGATTGGGGCACTGCTTCTGCACAACCAGGGCTTATGAATCGAGACAATGTTCATCCAAATGACACAGGTCGCCAAGTGTTGGTGGGTTCAATTGCCGCGGCATTAGGGAATGCGCCAGTCGGCACAGGTAGTTGCTTGCCTTCTAAGTACACAGACGACTCCCTTGTTACAGGTGACGACACCATGCCGTCGAGCACCATTGCTGGTCAATCCACGGTTCCAGGTAGCTCAACTATTTCCCCGCAGATAACAACCACAACAACAAAAATGGTGCCAACAACCATTGCGCCGTCCGTTGTGACGACAGTGCCGTAATTATGTTGCAGGTACAGAGCCTCACCGTTGAGGTGGGTGGAAAAAATGTTGTGCAGGACGCGACCTTTACCGTGATGGCGCGAGACAAGGTTGGCATTGTTGGCCGTAACGGTGCAGGCAAAACCTCAATGTTTAAGGTGCTTGGCGGAGAGTTGGATCCTGCTGCAGGAAAAGTGATGCGCACCGGGGCATATGGCTATCTGTCGCAAGACCCTCGTACCTCAAAAGAGCAAGAATTGCGTTCTGCAATCAGTCATATTCTCTCTGGTCGAAACATTGATGCAGATTTGGTTCGTCTTGAGAAGTTGCGCATTGCAATGGAGGAATCTCCGAATACAAAAAATGTGGCCAAGTTTGCCAAGGCTGAGGAAGAGTTCACCATGAAGGGTGGCTATTCAGCCGATAGCGAAGCGCGTTCCATTGCTGCTGGTCTTGGCGTGAAAGCAGAACGACTCGACTTGGCTCTTGGGGTGCTTTCTGGTGGCGAGCGGCGCCGTATTGAACTTGCGCGCATTCTTTTTGCTGGCAGTGACATGTTGTTGTTAGACGAACCAACGAACCACTTAGATATTGATGCCAAAACGTGGTTGTTGAACTTCTTGCGCAATTACAAGGGTGCACTTCTAGTAATTAGTCACGACCTTGAATTGCTCGACGAAGCAATTACCCGCGTCATTCATCTTGATAGACCAGACGAAGATGACACTGGAGTGGTGTACGAATATCGCGGTACTTACAGTCAGTACAAGCGTTCTCGCGCCGAAGATGAAGCTCGTGCCGAGAAGAAAGCCATGATGCAGGCCAAGGAAGTGAATCGCTTGCAGGAAGTCGTGGATCGTTTTGGTGCGAAAGCTTCAAAGGCCACTATGGCGCACAGCATTGAAAAGAGAATCGCGCGTATTGAGTCTGAAGGCAGTGGAGTTCGAAAGAAAGATCGAGTGCTTCATGTGAAGTTCCCCGAGCCACCGCAAAGTGGTATCACCGTTGTCACAACGAAGGGACTTTCAAAGGGGTACGGCGGGCCACCAGTCTTTGAAGATGTTTCTTTTGATCTTGGTCGTGGAGAGCGTCTCCTTGTCTTGGGCTTAAATGGAGCCGGAAAGACTTCATTGCTACGAATTTTGGCGGGCGCCACTCATGCAAACATTGGTGATATTGAGTGGGGATACAACGTTGCTGTTGGTTACTTTGCTCAAGAACATGACACCATTGACCCTCAACAATCATTGATGTGGCACATGCGCCGTGAACTACCGAATGGTTCAGGACTCACCGAGACACAACTGCGTGCATTGCTCGGCATGTTTGGCCTGCAGGGAAGCAAAGTATTTCAAGAATCTGGTTCGTTGTCTGGTGGAGAAAAAACAAAACTGACACTTGCCATGTTGATGGTGGGACGAAACAATGTGTTGCTTCTCGACGAACCAACGAACAACCTTGACCCTTCAAGTCGTGAGGCAGTAGCTGAGGCATTAGAGAACTGGCCGGGAGCCATCATCATGGTGAGTCACGATGAGGATTTCGTGAAGCGCGTAGTTCCCACCAAAGTGCTGCTTATGCCAGATGGCCAAGTGGACTACTACAGCAAGGAATGGCTGGACCTCGTCAGCCTTTCGTAAGAGAGTGACGGCTTTGCCCTGATACCGTCACTATTTATGAAAATAGGAATCTTTGGCGGAGCAGTAAACGACGGAACAGTTGACGATGTAGTGGCTGAGGCCCGTGCAGCAGAACAAGATGGTTTTGCTAGCTATTGGGCACCAAACATCTTTGGTCACGATGCGCTTACAGCATTAGCAATTGTTGGTCGCGAAGTTCCACGTATTGAACTTGGCACGTCTGTTGTGCCCACGTACCCACGGCACCCCCATGCGATTGCGCAGCAGTGTCATACGGTTGCTGCATCTTCAGGCAATCGCCTCACGCTCGGCATTGGCCTTAGTCATAAAGTTGTGATTGAGAGCATGCTTGGCATGTCATACGACAAACCAGTACGCCACTTGCGCGAATACCTCAGTGTGTTGATGCCGCTGTCTCGTAACGAGCCAGCAAGTTTTGTCGGCGAGACATATTCTGTTCATGGAGGAATCTCTGCAAAGGGTTCCAACGGATTCGGAGTTGTTGTAGCAGCGCTCGGCGAGCAGATGCTTCGCGTAACTGCTGCTTTGGCTGATGGAACACTGACATGGTGCACTGGCCCAGCAACTCTTGCTGGTCACACCATTCCCACCATCACAAAAGCAGCAGACGAGTTGGGTCGCCCAACCCCACGCGTCATTGCAGCGCTTCCCGTGTGCGTCACCTCCGACAAGGCTGCGGCTGCAGAACGTGCCGCCAAGGTTTTTGCCGTGTACGGAACGCTTCCTAGCTATCGCGCCATGCTCGACAAAGAAGGCGCAGCTGGCCCAGCCGATATTGCAATCACCGGCACAATCGGTGAAGTGCAAGACCGTGTGGCAGCTCTGGCCACAATAGGTGTTACAGATTTTGCAGCCGTTGAATTTGGTGCAACTCCAGACGAGATTGCTCAGACCCGTGAAGCAATGAAAGGTTTGTTGCGTTAGAGATGGACTACGGCACTTTTGAAACTCTTCGAGTAGAAGTTCAACATGGTGTCGCCTCTGTAGTTATTGATAACCCTCCAATCAACTTGTTCGATCTCAAGTTGTACCCAGAGTTGTCGCGTTTGTCATCGCAGTTACGAGATGACGACAATATCCGAGTAGTTGTTGTGGAGTCGGCTAACCCTGAATTCTTTATTGCTCATTTCGATGTGTCGCTCATCTTGCATTTGCCAACACATCGGCCTGCGCCAACGGAACTCAATGAATTCCACCAGATGTGCGAGAACTTCCGCACAATGCCGAAACCAACAATCAGCGTCATTAACGGCCGGGTTGGTGGCGGCGGCAGCGAACTGACTCTCAGTATGGATATGCGCTTTGCTTCCCCGAATGCTGTGTTTAGCCAGCCTGAGGTCGCATTAGGAATCATCCCAGGCGGCAGTGGAACAGTACGTTTATCGCGGCTATTAGGTCGTTCGCGGGCAATGGAAGTCATTCTTGGTTGCGAAGACATTGATGCGCAGACCGCATACGAGTGGGGGTGGGTGAATAGTGTTGTCGACAATCCGTCTGCTCACGCTGTTGCGCTTGCCCAGAGAATTGCTACGTTCC
>JAPKZX010000066.1 GCA_026393575.1 Actinomycetota bacterium | reverse complement strand
CGCAGGTCCTGGGTTCGAGCCCCAGAGGGCGCACAAATGGTCACCATATATATGGGGGCCGTGGAGGTGTGTTGTGGACCAACCAGTGCGAGTCAATCGCAACGGTGACTATGTCACTGTCACATTAAGTAATGCTGCCAAACGCAATGCGTTGTCGCTCGATGTGTTGCTTGCGTTGACAACTGCATTTGATGACATTGGCCGCTCTGATGCACTTGGAGTCATTCTTGCTGCCGAGGGTCCAGTGTTTTCCGCCGGCCATAACTTCGGCGAAATGAAGGGCGCATCTGAAGCCGATGCTCTTCACCTATTTACCGTGTGCTCTGAACTGATGCAGACCATGCATTCCATTCCTCAACCAATAGTTGCGCGAGTGCATGCACTCGCAACTGCGGCCGGATGCCAATTAGTTGCCACATGTGATCTTGCCGTCGCTTCGGAATCTGCTGGATTCGCAATTCCTGGTGGCAAGGGCGGCCTGTTCTGCCACACGCCACTTGTTGCTGTTGCGCGATCACTAACACCAAAGCGTGCTTTAGAAATGGCGATGACAGGTGACGTCATTAGTGCCCAGACTGCATTGGAGTGGGGATTCATTAATGAAGTTGTTGCCGATGGCGAACTACAAAATGCAACCCAGTCATTGTTAGAGCGTGCGTGTCGTGGTTCTCGTGAAAGTAAAGGCATTGGCAAAAAGGCGTTTTACCGACAGGTAAGTATGAATGAGTCTGATGCATATGCGTTTGCTTCAGCAGTAATGGCAGAGTCTGTTGTGTCAGATGTAGCCCAAGAAGGAATTAATGCTTTCCTTGAGAAGCGCCCACCAGATTTTGGTGGTAGGTAATACCTATGAGTGTTGTTGTTCCCCCAGCGTCAATCGTTGAGGTTGAACTTGCTGTGCAAGGGATGACCTGTGGTGCGTGCGCTGCAAAAATTGAGAAAGAACTAAATCACATTCCCGGCATTGAAGCAGCCGTGAACTATGCAACCGAAACTGCAATGGTTGCTTACGACGGCGACACGGTGACTGAGTCTGCAGTTCTTTCGGCAATTACGAAAATCGGTTACTCAGCACACGTGCTTGATGATCAACCATTCGACGATGATCTTGATGCTCGATTGCGGTCTGCACTTATCCGCTTAACAATTTCCATCGTATTCACGGTTCCGGTTGTGCTTATTTCTATGGTGATGCCATGGCAATTCCATAATTGGCAGTGGTGGGCGATGGCTCTATCCGCCCCGGTGGTCACTTGGGGAGCATGGCCATTTCATAAGGCGGCAATAAAGAACGCACTGCACGGCACAACCACAATGGACACACTCATCAGTGTTGGAGTTATCGCTGCCACAGCATGGAGTGTGTGGGCTGTTATTTGGGGCGACGCGATTATGTCTTCTGCTCACAACGGAATGACAATGGAACAGAGCAGTTCCTCGCATGTCTATTTCGAAGTTGGAGCAACCGTTACCGCGTTCATTCTTATTGGGCGCTATTTAGAAATGCGTGCAAAGCATTCAGCAGGCGATGCACTTCGATCCTTGCTTGCCCTTGGCGCCAAATACGCCACAGTCCTTCGTGATGGTGAAGAAGTATCTATTCCTGCCTCGGTGGTGCGTGAAGGCGACGTATTGGTTGTGCGGCCTGGTGAAAAAATTGCTGCAGATGGTGTCGTGACAGATGGTTCATCAAGCGTGGACATGAGCATGGTCACCGGAGAGAGCGTTCCTGTTGACGTCACTGTGGGAGATGCAGTTACATCGGCCACAGTGAACATGAACGGTCGACTGTTGGTGCGCGCTACACGCGTGGGTGCTGAAACAACTTTTGCGCGCATGGCCAAACTTGTGCGTGATGCACAAGCAACGAAAGCTCCTGTGCAGAAATTTGCAGACAAGGTCAGCAGTGTGTTTGTCCCCGTGGTTTTTGCCATTAGCGCTGGCACATTTGGTGTTTGGATGTATCTAGACGGTGATTCAGCTAGAGCATTTACAGCAGCAGTTGCTGTTCTCATCATCGCTTGCCCGTGTGCACTTGGCTTAGCCACACCCACTGCACTCATGGTGGGAAGTGGTCGCGCTGCTCAAATGGGAATCGTCATCAAGGGCATCGATGTATTGCAAAGCACACGACGCATTGACACGGTTGTTCTTGACAAGACAGGAACTGTGACGACTGGTGTGATGTCGTTAGTCGATGTTGTGTGCGTTGATGGCGTGACACGCAATGACGCGCTTACGTTTGCAGGTGCGGTAGAGAAAAGCAGTGAGCATCCAATTGCGCGAGCGATTGTGCGCACTGCGGAAGAAGAAGTAGGCACGCTGCCCGCTTTAGATGATTTTGAATCGCTACCCGGCGTTGGTGCCACGGGCCGTATTGGCGGAACCATTGTCACGGTCGGGCGCGAAGAGATGTTTCGTGAGCGGTTAGTGATTTTGCCGAAAATGATTCGTGAAGCATTGGCAACATCTCGGGAAGATGGTCACACAGCAGTCATAGTGACATGGGATGGACAAGCAAAGGCTGTTTTAGCACTTGCAGATCAGCCAAAGCCAACAAGTGCCGAAGCTATTGCTTCGCTGAAACTGATGGGGCTTGCACCTATTTTGTTGACGGGTGACAACCCCACTACTGCTCGCGCGATTGCCGAATCGGTGGGCATCGATACTGATGAGCATCACTTGTATGCGGGCGTCATGCCGGAAGACAAAGTTGCAGTGGTGCGTGATCTGCAAGAACGTGGATATGCCGTAGCAATGGTGGGAGATGGTGTCAATGATGCTGCAGCTCTTACTCAAGCTGACGTAGGTATCGCGATGGGTGGCGGAACAGATGTTGCAATGCAAGCAAGTGATCTCACCATTGTTAATGGAGATCTGCGGTCAGTGCCAGATGCCATCCGTCTGTCTCGTGCAACATTACGCACCATTCGCACGAATGTTTTCTGGGCATTTGCTTACAACGTCGCAGCAATACCATTGGCTGCTTCTGGTCGACTAAACCCAATGTGGGCTGGCCTTGCAATGGCATCCTCTTCGGTTTTTGTTGTGACCAATAGTTTGCGACTTCGTCGCGTGAAGTTGCACCGGTAACTTTTCAAACCACTATTGATGCGCATCTGTCAGTGCGTCAATGACTGCGTCTATGGCGTATCGCCGATGATTACGAATTGTTCTCGGTGCGACACCACGTGCGTTAGCAATTTCAACTCCACGCACGCCTGATCCCAGAAGTGTAAGCAGTTCAATGTCGTCCTGGTGAACTCCCAATTCAGCTGCGTATGCGAGGACATCGTCTAGTTCCATGTCTGATGCTCCTATATCTGTTGTGTCCACAATGCTGGATAAGACTTCGGAACCAACTTGAGCTTCCTCTACGCGGCGAAGTCGTGTGTGTCTTACAAAGGCAAAGTATTCGGTATCTCGAACAAGGTTGGATGCAATTTTTGATGTTCGTCGCTCGGAGGGAAATTCACGAATCACAATCCACGCATGAGCAAAAACCTCAATGAGAGCAGCATTTATGCCGCCGCTGAAGATACGTCCACGACGACGTGCGATTGCGACTAGCGATGGAAAGATTCTGTGCAAGACAACTCTCGCCGCAATGTCGTCTGTGTGTGCTTGACGAACGAGGTGCCATAAGAAAGTGTCGCCGGCAGTGTCGTCTAGTTCTGACCCGAAACCTGAGAGCGTCAAGAGTTGGTCGAGATGGGTGATGGGATGAGGTAGGAAATCCCATGTGTTGACGTGGCGCAGAGTGGAGGGCCGGCGACAGAGCCGCGACCACTCATCCACAATCTGGCGTGCGGTGCCATTAGAAACTGTTGTCCAGACAAGGGGAGTGTCGGGTATTGGTGCATTGGGTGTTGTGTGTGACATGGCGAGCACTGTGCAAACAAGGGCTTGTTGCAGGTGGGCTCGCAGGTCTCACCCAATGTCTCACCCCGCAAAATTTCTTGGTCAAGAGGGCACGGCACAGTGGGCAATACTGAAGGGATGCGCATCACACTTCCGTCTGGCACCTCAGCCGAGATTGTTCATCACGATTCACCCCGAATGGGTCTTGTGGTAGCCCCGGACATTTTCGGCCTGCGCCCCTTGTATGACGACATGGTGCAACAGTTCTCTAGCGAATGGCAGATGTCGGTGTGTGCGGTGGATCCATTTCCTGGCTTAGAACTAGGTCCAGAAATAGACCCACGATTTGCAGTAGTGCCTTCACTGAATGATGAAGTGAATTTGCGCGACCTCTTAGAAGCCGCCGATGCATTGCAGACTCCGGTTGTGGGGCTCATCGGGTTTTGTATGGGTGGCATGTATTGCTTCAAAGCTGCACGTAGCGAACGGTTTTTTCGAATTGCCAGTTTCTACGGAATGATTACTTTGCCTGAAGCATGGCGAAGCCGAACACAAGGTGAGCCACTTGGAATGTTGTTGTCTGGCTATGCAGAAAATGTGTTGGCAATTGTTGGCGGGCAAGACCACTACACACCAATTGTTGACATTGATCAATTGCGATCCACTGGCGCACAAGTGGTGTTGTATCCCGAAGCAGAACATGGTTTTGCACATGACGCATCACGCCCGGCACACAGACCTGAAGATGCTGCAGATGCTTACGCTCGCGCGAAAGATTGGTTGCTCAGCGCAACACTGTGAATTACAGAGCGCGTTGCTCTAGTTTTGCGCGATCCAAAATACGGTATGAACGATCATGCTGTTCTAGCCAGTGCAGTTTGATGAAACTAGCGATTGCTTTGTTGACGCGCTCACGTGACGCACCAACCATGCCTGCAAGTTCTTCTTGTGTCACGGGAAGCATGAATTCATCTTTGCCACCAGACAGATCAACAAGACGCTTCGCAGTTCTTCCTGTGACGTCGAGGAACACACTGTCGGCCAAAGCTTGATCCATCGCACGCAAACGGCGGCTCAACATACGCACGACATTCCACATGAGTGAAGTTGATGCATTGAGTTGATCGAGAACAGATGTGTATGGAATCTCGAGCACTGTTGAAGTCTCAAGCGCACGAGCTCCGGCAGAACGGGCGCTCTTATCGAGCATGCCCATTTCGCCAAACAGGTCGCCTTCTTCCATGAGCGCAATCACGCTCTCGCGATGATCAAACGGGCGGTTGCCCAACGCGATTGCGATGCGGCCAGTGAGTACTACATATATGGAGTCGGGGTCATCGCCGGCTTCAAAGAGGACATCTCCTCTGACGAGATTGCGGATCTTTCCTGATGCTGCAACGTCTGCCAGCATTGATGCTGGAGCGTCTGCGAAGAATTCTGTGTCTGCGAGAACCTGTTCGTGTGCCATAACAATCTCATGGTACTACCCTGCGAGCATGGCTGAAAATGAGACCGTATGGACAATCGTGGTAGCGGCGGGCTCAGGGCTCCGTTTTGGCAGTGCCAAACAGTTTGAGACCATCGGTGGCAAGCGCATTGTGGACTGGGCTATGGATGAGGCGGCCGAACATTCAGTAGGTGTGATTGTGGTGTTGCCAAAAGGTGAAGCCACTTCACCAGGACAAGTAGAAGGCGGGGCAACTCGCTCAGAATCGGTTCGTCGTGGACTTGCGGCAGTTCCTGTCGACGCCACCATCGTGTGTGTTCATGACGCAGCGCGTCCGTTTGCAAGCCCTGCAATTTTTCAACGCGTGATCTCTGCTGTTGTTGACGGAGCAGATGCCGCTGTTCCGGGTATTGCCGTGACCGACACCATCAAACAAGTGAACGAATCTGAAGTAGTTGTGTCTACGCCACGACGTGAAACATTGCGTGCAGTACAGACGCCACAAGCATTCCGTGCTTCATCGTTGCGCCGTGCACATGAACATGGTGGCGAAGGTACAGATGACGCAACCTTGATTGAAAAAATCGGTGGGGAAGTTGTTGTCGTTGAGGGCGAAGTAGTCAACCGAAAAATCACAACTCCTGAAGATCTTGAATGGGCAGTCATTCATGCGGAGCGAATGTTGAAAGGCGAAATCTGATGGTTGACATACGTGTCGGACAAGGTTTTGATGTTCATCGTTTTGCAGATACACCAATCGAAGGCCGTGTTCTCATACTCGGCGGTGTTGCATTTCCTGGAGAGCCAGTTCTTGTAGGTCATAGTGATGCAGATGTGATTGCACATGCAGCTGCCGATGCATTGCTTGGCGCAGCTGGTCTTGGTGACATTGGTCAGCATTACCCCGACACCGATCCAGCATGGAAAGGCGCGAACTCTCTTGCAATTTTGAAAGATGTCGCAGCCAAAGTCACAGCACTTGGATGGCGCGTCGGCAATATTGATTGCAGTGTCGTGTGTGAATCACCACGTATCGCGCCCGTTCGTGATGAAATGGTGTCGTTACTTTCTGCTGCAGCCGGCGCACCCGTGTCTGTCAAAGGTCGACGTGCCGAGGGTCTTGGCGCAATCGGTCGTGGCGAAGGAATCGCCTGTTTCTCTTCAGCAATCATCATCAAGGAGTCGTGACCATGGCGCCACGCAAATCATCAAAACCAAAAGTAAATACCGGTAAGCCAGGTCGTCCTGCAGGCGGTCGCAATACTGGCAGTCGTTCACGTAGTGACGAACCAAAAGGACCATCAACACGTAGTGGCGCTGCATCATCGCGCGGGGTTGTCTCGCGAAGCAAAGGTGCAGGCGCAGGCGGAGCATCACGAGTGGGTGCACCCCGTGACGGTGCACCACGTCCGCAAGCTCGTCGTGGCGCGCCACAACCTGGTGCACGTCGCGGAGAATCTCCACGTCGTAATGCGCCAGTTGCTAAAGGTTTAGGCGGCGAACAAATTGAAGGCCGTCAGGCCGTGCGTGAATTGCTCATTGGTCAACGTCGCAAAGTTCGTGAAATTTGGATTGCGGCAGATATTGATCCAGCACCAATTCTTGAAGACATCGAACAGATCGCCGATGCGCAACGAGTCACTGTGCTTGAAGTGCCACGTCGCAAATTAGAAGAGACTGCACGAAGCGAAGCACCACAAGGAATCATTGCTTTTGCTGCGCCACTTGAAGAAGCAGATTTTGCTGCACTGTTGCGCCCGCGTAATGGAGTGGCACCATTCCTTGTGGCTGTCGATGGTGTGACAGACCCTGGCAACCTCGGCGCACTGCTTCGTTGTTGTGATGGCGCCGGCGTAACTGGCGTGTTGTTGCCAAAACATCGCGCCGTGCACGTCACCCCTACGGTGGCAAAGGCGTCAGCTGGGGCAATCGAGCATGTGCCCATGGCCTTGGTCTCAGGTCTACCCACCGCTATTCAACAGATGCGCGACAAGGGCATCTGGGTCGTCGGCCTTGATGACTCAAGCGATAACACGCTCTTTGAGATCGGCAAATTGGCCAACGAGGGCATCTGCCTGGTTCTGGGGTCCGAAGGGGCTGGCCTGTCGCGCCTCGTGCGGGACCGTTGCGACACCATCGTGGGCATCCCCATGCTTGGCCAGGTCTCGTCTCTCAACGTGTCGGCAGCCGCTGCCTTGGCAACTTATGAAGTCACCCGTGTCCGAATGGCTGAGCGCGCCTAGGCTGTACTTCCTCGCCGGGTTAGCTCAGTGGTAGAGCAACGCACTTGTAATGCGTAGGTCGTGGGTTCAATCCCCACACCCGGCTCCATATGGCCCTGTGCGGGCAAGCTTCGTGGCAAGCCTTTATGCCATAAGGGTTGGCTGGGTGTCATACGCCTTGTTCTACCCAGCCACTACCGTGGTCATGTCTCCTTGAATTCGAAAAGAGGACTTTTCATTATGAACCAACAACAATCTCGCGGCTCGCGCCCATCTCTTCCATCACCAAGCACAGGCACCTTGGGTGCTGCAGTTGCCGTGGTGGCACTGCTCCTTGGTTTCCTCATCTTGCGTGACGTGCGCGACTCCAGCACCACGAACGGCGCCGTGCCCACATCTGCTGCGCCAACTCCTGGCGATGGCTCTGTCGACCCTTCCGTTACGACCACCACTCTTCCGTTAGACGTCAACGGATTCAAGATTCAAGTAGCTAACGCTTCTGGTATTGCTGGCAGCGCAGGTGTGATGACTGGCAATCTGCAAGATCAGGGATACAAGGTGTTACCTGCAAAGAACGTGGCAGCCGGAACAGCCAAGCGAAAGACAACAGGCGTGTTCTACCTTGCTGGTTGTGAAGCTGCTGCACAAAAGATGGCCGGCGTTCTTGGTGGAACTGTAGAAGTTGCTGTGATGCCAGTGCCCGTGCCTCTTGAAGACGGAACACTGGGTGATGCCTGCATTCTGATCTTGTTGGGAACCGATCTTTCGGGCAAGCCATTGCCAAGTGTTGGTACTGATGCTGGTGGTGCCGCAACCACCACCACTGTGCCGCCTGCGGGCTGACCTACTTTTTCTGTAAGTACAAGCGCGTGGCGTCCTCGACGCAGCGCAACACTTGTTGCATAGATAACTCCGCGCCGAACTGCGCAGTGAGATTCATAACGTCAATGTCTGTGTAACTAGACATGTCTATGTCAACGTCGCCCGCAACAACAGCCATTTTTGTTTTTGAGTTTTGTGTGTAGTCATACACGCTGCCCACAACTTTTCCATCGAAACTTGTTTCATCCAAAAGACCTTCACCGGTAATGACAAGATCAGTAGCGCGTATCGCGTCGTAGAACTCCACCTCTTCGGCCACGATGTCAAACCCGGGCATCAGTGTTGCGCCGAGTGCTGCAAGTGCGCCGGCTAGTCCACCTGCGGCACCAGATCCGGGAATGTCGTTTACGGCGATGCCATATTCAGATTCGTACATTTGGGCTAACCGTTCTAGTCGGCCTGTCAACATGGTGACTTGAGATTTGCTCGCACCTTTTTGTGGTGCAAAAACTTTTGCTGCATCAGTGAAGTACGTGTCCACGTCGTACGCCACAAGAAATTCCACAGCACGCAGACGAGCAGGAGTGCTGATGGCACGCAATGCACCGAGACCGCCATCGGTTGTTGCAGAACCACCGAGACACACAATGATTTTCTTGGCACCTTCGTTTAGTGCTTTGTCAATGAGTTCGCCAGTGCCTTGGGTTGTGGCATCTAATGGATTGTTGTTGTCTGGTCCGCCCGCAAGTGTGAGCCCAGATGCGCGAGCCATCTCGATAACTGCAACACCACGGTGAAGGCGCCACTCTGCTTCCACAGCAGTTCCTAATGGGCCAGTGACCACGCTGGTTCTGTTTGGGCCGCCAAGAACATCAAGAGTTCCTTCGCCACCGTCGGCCATAGGCATTTCCACGCAATCAATACCAAGGTCCCAGCAGGCATGACCAATTGCTGCACAGATACTGGCAGCGCTTGCAGTTCCCTTGAATTTGTCTGCTGCTGCAAGTACACGCACGAGGACACCCTAGGTCGGACATAGGGTTGAGACATGAGCAAATTGACTAACTGCGACGCAACAGAACAAGCCGCCTTGGTGGCGCGAGGGGAAGTGTCTGCACGAGAACTCGTTGATGCGGCCATTCAGCAGGCACACGCTGTAAACGGTGACATCAACGCCATCATTCACCCACGTTTTGAAAAAGCACAACAGGAAGCGTCAGGCACATTGCCACAAGGTGCATTTACTGGTGTGCCGTTGGTATTGAAAGACTTAGGTGCGCCACTTGCTGGTGAGCCGCACCACATGGGAACACGTTTCCTAAAAGAAGCTGGCTACATAGCTCCGTCAAACAGTTACCTCACGGATCGATTTCTTCGCGCCGGCTTTGTTGTGATTGGTCGCACCAATACGCCCGAATTTGGAAACACCATCACTACTGAACCTTTGTCGTATGGTCCGTCACGTAATCCGTGGAATCTTGAACATTCAACCGGTGGTTCAAGTGGTGGGTCTGCCGCAAGTGTTGCTGCGCACATTGTTCCTGTGGGTCATGCAAATGACGGCGGTGGTTCTATTCGTGTTCCAGCTAGCGAATGCGGTCTTGTTGGGTTAAAGCCATCGCGTGGTCGTGTGAGCAAAGGCCCCGACATGGGCGAAACATGGATGGGTGCAACGATTGACGGTTGCGTTACTCGCACCGTGCGTGACACTGCTGCGGTTCTCGATGTCATCAGTGGATACGAGTCAGGCGACCCCTACACAGCACCACCATTCGTGCGACCACTTGTACAAGAAGTGGGAGTAGATCCTGGTTCATTGCGCATCGGCATTCTTGATCATCCATTGTTTGAGTATCAAATGCGCAATCATGAATCAAGTGAATCTGTTGCACTTGTTGCAAAGGTTTTAACTTCACTTGGACATCGTGTAGATGTTTCGTATCCCAACGCATTAGCTGAAGAAGAGTTCGCAGGAAAGTTCACTGCGATAGTTGCAGCGTGGACACACAATGATGTCTCTGCGTTTGAACGAATGTTCGGACGCGCCATTGGCGAAAATGATTTGGAGCCCGACAACATTCGAATGCGCGAGATGGGTCGTGCAGTCACTGCAGAAATGTATTTGTCGAACATGACATGGCTGCACGCATGGTGTCGTCGCGTTGTTCAGTGGTGGGAACCAATTGATGGTTCTGAACCGTATGACATTTTGCTGACGCCAACACTCGCTGGACCACCACCGCGCATCGGTCATCTCAGTGGCCCACAAGGTGGACGTCACTTGCGAGAGATCATGGCGTACACCTCGCAATTCAATCTCACGGGTCAACCGGCAATTAGTTTGCCGTTGCACTGGTCTGAGTCTGGTTTGCCAATGGGTGTGCAATTCGTGGGCGCACCGTTTCGTGAAGATGTGTTGGTGCGACTTGCTGCTCAACTTGAAGAAGCAATGCCATGGGTTGACCGCGTTGCCCCTGTGGTGGCGAATCCCTAGCAATTCGGTAGGGTTTTCCTATGGCCGTTACCGTTCGAATCCCCACCACCATGCGTCCCATCTCTGGCGGTGCATCCACCGTTGAAGTGGAAGGAACAACCTTGCGTGAAGTGCTCACAGCACTGAATGCTGCTCACGGTGGTTTTGACGAGCGCCTATTTGACGGCGAAGGCGAACTACACAAGTTCGTCAATATCTTCGTCTCAGATGACGACGTGCGCTACCTCCAGGGTCTTGAAACCCCTGTGAATAACGGAGACACGGTCTCGATTATCCCAGCGGTTGCTGGCGGGCTCTAGCCCCAATCCCAGTCCCCGACTGGGCCCCAATTTCCCTGCATTGGCCGCCACCAGGTGTGCCGTTAGCAGTCTCAACGGTAGAGTGCTAGCGGTCAGGTTCGCCCCGGTGCGAGCCCCCAATAACAGGCAAAACCCCATTTTCGGAGGAAACCCCCATGGCAAAGCTCATTGCATTTGATGAAGAGGCCCGTCGCGGTCTCGAGGCAGGCATGAACAAGTTGGCAGACGCAGTGCGCGTCACGCTCGGACCAAAGGGTCGCAACGTTGTTCTTGCAAAACAGTGGGGTGCACCCACCATCACAAACGACGGCGTTTCAATCGCCAAAGAAATCGATCTTGAAGATCCGTACGAGCGCATTGGTGCTGAATTGGTGAAAGAAGTCGCCAAGAAGACCGACGATGTTGCTGGTGACGGAACAACCACAGCCACAGTTCTTGCATGGACAATGGTGCGCGAAGGATTGCGCAACGTTGCTGCCGGTGCAAACCCAATGTCTTTGAAGAAGGGCATCGAGGCTGCAGTTGCTGCTGCGATCGAAAGCATTCGTGCGCTGTCGAAGGAAGTCGATTCAAAAGAGCAGATCGCGCAAGTTGCATCTATCTCTGCTGCAGACCCAGAAATCGGTCGCATGATTTCAGAAGCCATCGACAAGGTAGGCAAAGACGGTGTTATCACTGTTGAAGAGAGCCAAACATTCGGCATGGAGATGGATCTTGTTGAAGGTATGCGCTTCGACAAGGGTTACATTTCGCCTTACTTCGTGACAGACACAGATCGCATGGAAGCATCTCTCGACGATGCATACATCCTTCTTGTCTCGGGCAAGATCACAAACGTGCGCGACATGTTGCCTGTACTTGAAAAAGTGATGCAGAGCGGAAAAGCTCTCATCATCATCGCCGAAGATATTGAAGGCGAAGCATTGGCAACGCTTGTTGTGAACAAGATTCGCGGAACATTCAAGAGCGTTGCAGTCAAGGCTCCTGGTTTTGGTGACCGTCGTAAAGCAATGTTGCAAGACATCGCAATCCTCACAGGTGGTCAGGTCATCAGCGAGGAAGTTGGTCTCAAGCTTGAGAACGCAACTCTCGATCTTCTTGGACGTGCGAAGAAAGTGCTCATCACCAAAGATGAGACCACCATCATTGAAGGCGCCGGCCCTGAAGCAGACATCAAGGGACGCATTAGCCAGATCAAGACTGAAATCGAGAACACAGATTCCGATTACGACCGTGAGAAGTTGCAAGAGCGTCTTGCCAAGTTGTCCGGCGGAGTTGCTGTCCTCAAGGTGGGCGCTGCTACTGAAGTTGAACTGAAGGAAAAGAAGCACCGCATTGAAGACGCTGTCAGCACCACAAAGGCTGCGATTGAAGAGGGTGTTGTTCCTGGCGGTGGCGTTGCGTTGCTTCGTGCACAAGACGCTGTCAACGCAGTTGCAGACACGCTTGCTGGCGACGAACAAACCGGTGCTCGCATGGTTGCTCGTTCGCTCGAAGGCCCATTGAAGCAAATCGCTGAAAATGCCGGCATGGAAGGCGGAGTCGTTGTTGCCAAGGTGAAGAGCCTGAAGGGCAATGAAGGCCTGAACGCTGCAACTGGTGAATACGAAGACCTCGTAAAGTTGGGTGTTATCGACGCTGCAAAGGTGACTCGCTCTGCATTGCAGAACGCCGCATCAATTGCTGCATTGTTCCTCACCACCGAGTGCGTCATTGCCGACAAGCCTGAAGATGCTTCACATGCTGGCCATGACCATGGCGGCATGGGCGACTTCTAGTCGTTCAATTCTTTATCGTCGATGTCGCGGCCTCTCGCACTAGTTAGTTGCGCTGAGGCGCGTCATCACGACACAGATCTACCACTCATCATTCGCGGTCTTCAAGATCGTGGAATAGTGGCAGAGATTGTTGACTGGGAAAACCCTGAAACAGATTGGTCGCGATTTTCTGCTGCGATTATTCGCTCGCCGTGGGATTATCACCGTCATTACGAGAAGTTCCTGTTGTGGCTTGACCATGTGTCAGAACAAACAGCATTGTTCAATAGCGCTGCCATTGTGAAATGGAATACCGACAAGACGTACCTTGCCGAACTTGTCGACGCTGGTATTCCAGTGATTCCAACAACGTATGTGCGTGGTGCAGAAGATTTAGTGCTGATCACAAATGAGGGAATGCTCGAGAACGACATTGTTGTGAAACCGACAGTTAGTGCGGGCTCTAACAACACTGAGCGCCACATTGAGTCTCCCGTGAAAGCAGCTGCACATCTTGGATCTCTCATTGATGCGGGAAAGATTGCCATGGTGCAGCCGTATCAAAGATTCATTGACGAACGCGGCGAGACCGGCATGTTGTATTTCAATGGTGAATACAGCCACGCATTTAGAAAAGGTGCCATTTTGGCAACGGGCGACAATGTGAAAAATGGCCTATACACCGAAGAAGACATCACGCCTCGTGAAGCTTCTACACAAGAACGCGAATTGGGCGATCAAGTAATTGACTTCATCACTCGCAAGTTCTCCCAGAAGCCTCTGTATGCGCGCGTCGACGTAGTGCGGGGTGCTCAGGGAGTGCCAGTAGTGATGGAAGTCGAACTTGCTGAACCATCGTTGTATGTCCATTTAGACCACGATGCGCCGGCACGGTTTGCGTCTGCAGTCGTCGCTGCTACTCGCAAATAGGTAGGTTAGAAACATGAGCGAACCAATGTCCCCCTCGGTTGGCCTTGCGGTCATCCACTTGTTCTGCAAGCCCTTTCCTAATTTCGACGGCGAAGCGTTAGTGAACGCAGTGAAAGCTGCGGAGAACAATGGCGTCAGCGTTGTATCTGTCTCCATGTTGGGTCACAAAGCGGATTTGGCTTTCATGGGTGTTGCAGCAGACATGCGTCAGCTGAAGGCATTGCAGACTGGTATTCAACATGCGGGTCTAGAAATAGTGGATAGCTACGTATCGCTCACTGAAGTTTCTGAGTACGCAAAAGGCATGCCGCAGGAAATGTTGAATGCTCGTTTGTATCCGCAACTACCACCAGCCGGAAAAAATGCGTGGTGTTTCTATCCAATGTCAAAGCGCAGAGATCCTGAACAGAACTGGTTCACTCTCGAGTTCGATAAGCGTAAAGAACTGATGGAAGAGCACGGCAAGAGTGGTCGAACATTTGCCGGACGTGTCATTCAGATGGTCACAGGTTCTGCTGGACTTGATGATTTCGAATGGGGAGTCACATTGTTTGGTGTGCACCCAGATGACCTAAAAGAAGTGGTGTACACAATGCGCTTTGATGAAGCTTCTGCTGTGTATGCAGACTTCGGCGCGTTCTACGTAGGAATGGTTACTCCGGTAGAAGAACTGATTCACCACATTTAGAGTTCGATGTTCACGGTGGTTGGACCATCGTTCACAAGCGACACTTGCATGTATGTGCGGAAAACACCAGTTTGGACTGAGGCACCAAGGGCTTGTAGTTCCTTCACTACTTGATTCACTAACGGCTCTGCATATTCTGGTTTAGCAGCAGCAGTCCAGGTAGGACGTCGACCAGAGTTTGTCTCGCCATACAAAGTGAATTGACTCACCACGAGAATCGATTGCGTCGTGTCTGCAACAGACAAGTTCATGACGCCGGCTTCGTCTTCCATAATGCGGAGATGCCAAATCTTTTCGGCCATCTTCTTTGTTAGCGCGTCTGTATCGGTATGAGTAATACCAATGAATACCAAAAGCCCTTTGTCGATCTGGCCAGATCGAATTGTCGCACCATCTACTTCAGCGTCAACTGATGCACTGAGAACTCGTTGAATTAATGCACGCATAGCTTCAGAGTAGTGGAGCTCTTGGCATGTAATTGCTACGGTTGGGCTGTGCCTGAGTTGTCAACAATCTTCGCGTTCTGCGTTGCCACGGTTGCCCTATTGCTTATTCCTGGTCCGGCAGTGTTGTATATCTTGAACCGCAGTATCGCTGATGGCCGACGTGTTGGGCTAGCTGCAGTCGCAGGTCTAGAAGTGGGCGATGCAATCCAGGTCATTTTTGCCTCGGTCGGGCTGAGTGCTGTTCTTGCTGCATCGGCAACGTTGTTCAATATTGTGAAGTGGGCCGGTGTTGTCTATCTGGTGTACACGGGAATTCGGACTCTTCTGAGAGTTCCCACTGCTGTTGATGCTGATCAGACTGCTGTAACAACACAGCAAGCATTCCGTCAAGGAATCATTGTGAACGCATTGAATCCAAAAACAGCACTGTTCTTCTTATCAATCTTTCCGCAGTTTGTAGACACGAACGCAACTCATGCGAACTTGCAGTCTCTATTTCTTGGAGTTATTTTTGTCGTATTGGCCACAATCTTCAATGGTTCGTATTCTCTGATGGCAAGTGGATTACGCCATCTGTTGCTACGAGGTAAGACTTTGCCATTTATTCAACGCTATGTATCAGGCACACTGTTTGTGGGTCTTGGTGCATTAGCTGCAACCGCTGGGAGAACTAAATGAGTTCAGTATCTGCACTTGTGCAAGAAGCACGTGATTTCATCAGTAACAACTGGAGCAAAGATATAGATCTCGCTGAGTGGCGTGAAAAAGTAGTCGACGCCAAATGGGCCGCACTTCGTTGGCCTGTGGGTTCTTATGGTCGTGGTTTGAACGACGAAGAAGCCGAAGCAGTGGAAGCAGTCTTTTCAGAAGCGGGAATCTCTGGTCCTGGTCAAGACAAATTCAATCTGTGGGCAGGAACGCTGGTGGGGTTTGGTACCGACGAACTCAAGCAGCAATACGTGCGTCGATTGTTACTTGACGAAGTAGCGATGTGTTTGCTCTATAGCGAACCAGGTGCAGGTTCTGACTTGGCTGGCATCCGCACCACTGCAGTGCGAGATGGTGACGAGTGGGTGATCAATGGTCAGAAGGTATGGACATCGGGCGCCAAGGGTGCAGACATTGGCATGTTGATTGCACGTACCGATTGGGACCAACCAAAACATCGTGGCATTTCATTTTTCTATTTCCCCATGAAACAACCTGGTGTTGAAGTACGACCATTACGCCAAGCCACTGGTGATTCGCGATTCAACGAAGTATTCATCACCGATGCACGCGTACCCCATGCCAACTTGTTGGGTGACTTGAACAAGGGTTGGTGGGTCTTGCAGTCCGCTCTTGCATATGAGCGCGCAGCGATGGGTATTTCTCGGCGTGGTCCTCGCGGCCCCGGCGGTGCAACATCTGCAGCCCACGGAAGTATTCCAAGTCCAGACTTGTCGCTTGTGAAAGTTGCACAGCAGGCAGGTAAATCAAACGATCATGTGATTCGTCAAAAACTTGCTCGTTTGTATTGCATGCGTTTAGTAAATGACTGGAACGGCGACAGGGCAAAAGCTGTAAGTGAAGCGGGTGGATCCTCGCCGTTGGCTTCGTTCGGCAAGTTGGCCATGTCAGGCATCTTGCATTACGCCGGGCATTTGCACAGCGAACTATTGGGAGCAGAGGGCGCACTTGATGGCGATGCGAATCCATCTGCACGTGATGCGAATTATTCTCATCTCAATGCATACTTCACTTCGATTGGTGGCGGCACGGATCAGATTCAGCGCAACATCATCGGTGAAATGATTTTGGGACTGCCGAAAGAGCCTCAGTTGGACCGTGAGATGCCGTTTCGTGAAGTACCGGCAACTGCTCGCAAATAATTAGTCGCGTGCCATGGTGGCACGACTTTCACCGTGGAAGTCCAGTACTTGATCATTGTCAAGATTGATTTCCACCTTGGTGAGATGACCCGTGAACAAAAACGGAGATTCGTAATCGCTTACTGGTGTCCCGCGGTCTAGTCCAATGTCAAGGCCAGACCATGAGATCAAAATCCAAAAGATGTTGTTAGTAGTCATAGTTCCGACCACAACATCATCGATGAACATAGTGAGCGTTCCTTCGTTACCGACTCGCTTCATGCGTACGCCAACAGTATGTGCCCCTGGTGTAATTGGTCGATCTGATTTCAACATCTGATGACTTCCACCAATGTTGAGGTCATGTTCGAGATGGCCATCGCGAATAAAGAGGCTGTAACCACTAGTGAGGTCACCATGGGAAACCAAAACACCCTCACAGCCTTCTTTAGGAACGTCAATGAATGCAGAGATGGTGTACGAGCGGCTACGTAAGTCCGGTGCCACGTCTGATGGCAAGTGACCCATTCCTTTCCAGAAGGTGAAGTTGGTGCGTTGACCGGTGTGACGCTCTGCGTTTTCTGCGAAGCGAGGAGCAAAGCGATCGTCTAGTGGCAAAACAGAATGCTTGTCTGCTTCTTTCCACCACATCTCAATCATGGAAGCGAGGCGTTCAGGTTCGGCCTGTGCAAGATCATGACATTCGTTGAAATCTTCGTTGAGGTTGTATAACTCCCACGTGTCGTTCTCAAACGGTGTACCCATTTGGTGGAACGCAACTGCTTTCCAACCGTCTAACCACAAACCTCTGTGACCGAACATTTCGAAATATTGGGGTCCACGTTCCACGAGTGCTTGTGCATTGCCAATTAGCGGAGCAAAGGATTCGCCTTCAATCGGCATTTGTGGAACGCCATTGATATGTGAAGGAGCCTCGAGACCCAACATGTCGAGAATGGTTGGCGCAAGATCGATTGCATGGCAGAAGTTGTGCCGCAGCCCACCTTGGTCGGGCACGACGCCAGGCCAAGCCAATACGAATGGATCGCGAATGCCACCCGAGTGAGTGTTTTGTTTGTAACGCTTCAGTGGAGTGTTGGCAGCCATTGCCCAACCCCATGGGAAGTTGCTGTGGGTATCTGGGCCACCAATGTCGCCGACTTTGGCAATCTTTTCTTCAATGGTCTCAGGGATGAGGTTGAACGGACCCATTGCATTGATGAAACCCCACGGGCCACCTTCTTGGCTTGCTCCGTTGTCGCTCATCACCATGACGACGGTGTTGTCAAGTTGACCTGAAACTTCTAACTGCTTAATGACGCGTGCAAGATTTTCATCGAAGTGTTCCAACATCGCAGCGTATGCAGCCATGAGGCGAACAAAGAGCGGCTTTTGTTCGACAGGAATATCTTCCCAAGCAAGTACAAAATCATTACGTGCAGGCAACTGAGTGCCTGGAGGTACAAGACCAATCTTTATTTGATTTGCCAATCGACGCTCGCGCGCAGCATCCCATCCGTCGAGGTAGTACTGCTCACAACGATTGATGATGTCGAGTGGTGCTTGATGCGGCGCATGACATGCACCTGGTGCCAACAACATGAACCACGGAGCATCAGGTGCACCAGCGGTGTGTTCAGCAAGGTATGTGATGGCGTTGTCGCACAGATCTTCAGTGAGGTGGTAACCGGTCCAGTACGTACCATCGGCGGTGACATGCGTGTTGTCGCGCACAACTTCTGGGCTGTACTGGTCTGTCTCTGCATCGAGAAATCCGTAAAAGCGATCGAAGCCGCGTGCAAGTGGCCAACCATCAAACGGACCAGTCGGTCCGGTTTCTGTTAACGGCGTGACATGCCATTTACCCACCATGTAGTTGCGGTATCCGTGTGGGCGAAGCATCTCGGCCAACGTGCCTGCTTCTTTAGCAATCTTTCCGCGGTACCCAGGAAAGCCGCTATCGAAGTTGGCTAAGCAGCCAACGCCGACGGAGTGATGGTTACGCCCAGTATGAAGAGCAGCACGCGTGGTGGAACACATTGCAGTGGTGTGAAAACCAGAGAAACGAAGTCCGCGTTGTGCGATGGCATCGATGGTTGGAGTTGCGTTTTCTGCTCCGTAACAACCGAAGTCGGCAAAGCCCACATCGTCGAGAAGAACCATCAAGATATTTGGTTTTCCTTTGCCCGAGTTGTGTTCGGGAAAGTGCGGAGAAGAGTCTGCAAGTGTGCGACCAATAGTTCCTGGAAAGTCTTTAGGTTGTGTGGGATTGAACGTCATCATCGGCTCCGTCTGTGGTGTAGTCAGCGTACTAGCGAGCCTGTATTGCTCAGATAATGAGGTGCGTTCAGAGCGCAAACAGTTCGTTAGAGGTGGAAAGTGCGACCCTGGCGGCGACCATGTTCTGCGGCTGGTCTGCGAAAACGTGGGTCAAGTGAATTTGGCCCCATTGCTTCGATGGCTTCAGCATCACAGGTAATGAGATGCACAACGGAACCCGAAGCGCGCAATTCTTCAAGCTCTTCTTCAACGAGAGGTGAGAGCCCAGTTGTCTGAGGTGCAATCACGATTACCTCAGAATGACCTGCGACCAAAAATGCATTCGCTGCATTTCGTAATCCACCGTCGTAGTACTTCTTGCCGCCGATAGATACGCAAGGCCACACAGATGGCACTGCACAACTTGATGCCACAGCATCAATGAGTAATACTCCACTGTGTTTGTCCCACGTCACAAACTCACCTGTCGCAGCGTCGATGGCGGTGAGAACGAGGGGAGTGGATGGCCATTCATGAGAGGGAAGTCTCTGCTCGATAACCGCGCGTCGAATCTCTTCGCTGACAGTTGGTGTTTGAAGTGCAAGCGTTCCGACACGAATGCGTTGTTCTTCTGTGGTGGTGCCACCTGCAGCGAGTTCGCCAAAGATGAGCGCCAATAATTCAAGATCTATTTGGGGCGATATCTCTGCATGATTGTCGTCTATCTGACGTGCGTACGAGGTCGCCAGACTTTCTCCGGAAAGTATTTGTGCACCCACGGTGGACCCAGCTGATGTGCCCACCACCAAATCGACTCCGGTGACAACATCGCAACCCAAATCCAGCATGCCCATGAGCACGCCAGTTTCCCATGCCACACCCGTGACCCCACCACCTGCAAGAACTAAAGCACGACTCATATCATCATGTTTACTAGGTATGGAGCGCAGAGGAATTGTTGCGTCTTTGTTTCGTGGTGGTCAGAGGGTTTCTGGATTCCATACACTCCAAAATGAGATGACAGACCAGCCACCAGTATCTGAGTTAGAGCCGTATTCCCGTGAGATGTATCTCGCTGTCATTAGTGCTGTACCGAATTGGATGACTGACCGCATCACATCGATCACTCGATCTGGTGTCGGCGCTGTACCCAAAGACATGGCATCCGAAATGCCTGTGGTGGTTGGCCGCGTTGAACACGAAATAGAACACGCTTTGCTTCAGTTACTTGCTACCGATGTTGACGAGCAACGACAGAACCCACTACATGTATTGCGCAGTTGCGTAGGGCCAGCAACAGAATTGATGCAACGATATTCAGTTCCAATGCCGATGCGCGATGAGTTTGAAACAAGATCTATGCCACACGATGTGTACGCCATTGGCCCATTGACATGGAAAGACCTCGGAGAAGAAGTACATGAGGCTGGAATTACTTGGGGAGCTTGGAAAGCAGCTGCCATCCTCACGCGTCGTCGTGCAGAAGGAAAGATCTCCTGATGGTTACACGAGCTGAAATCATTGCAGATCATTCCATAGGTGGTCTCGGTGCGTGCCAAGCATTGTCGGAAGTTACCGACACTTGGATTTCTCAGATTTTTACAGATGCGATCGCGGGAGAAAAGAAAGCCGACGACTTAGTTATTCTTGCCGTTGGTGGTTATGGACGGCGAGAACTTTCCCCGCATAGTGACCTAGATATTCTGTTAGTACATAAATCAGTAAAGAATGTTTCAGACATTGCTTCAAAGATTTGGTATCCCATCTGGGATGCGGGTGTAAAGCTCGGTCACGCTGTTCGCACACCAAAAGAAACTATTCAATTGTGCGGAACCGACTTAGATACAGCGACCGCACTAGTGACAGCTCGTGTAATTGCTGGAAACCAATCTTTGGGTGCAGAAATCATTAATGGTGCTGCAGAGAGTTGGCGTAAACGTGGTCGTGAATGGTTAGTAGAACTTCATCAACGCATTCTCGATCGCTATGCCAAAGATGGGGAAGTTGCATTCTTGCTAGAGCCGAACTTGAAGGAAGGCCTCGGTGGGTTGCGCGATATTCATGCACTGCAGTGGGCAGTCATGGCGGGCCTTGATTTATCTGCAGATGACCGTCGCCAACTTGAACTCTGCAATGAAGTCCTGTTGGGCGCTCGCGTTGCGTTGCACCGTCACACTGCACGCGCGAGCGAAATACTTCGGCTAGAAGATCAATCTCCCGTGGCAGTCTTAGCTCGTTACGCATCAGACGATGCTTTGATGGCTGCCATTGCTGAAGTGGGAAGAAAAGTTGCGTGGATTGCCGACGAAGCATGGGCGCAACTAGACCCACCGGCAGATCGATCGCCGATTCCTCAATTGCTTGCACCGGGAGTGCAGTTGATTAACGGTGAGATTCATATCGCCGAAGGCGTCGATATAGCCGAGGATCCAACCCTCTTACTGCGTGTGGCCACAGCAGCTGCGCGTGCGGGAGTGCGTATTAATAGATCTTCACTTGATCGGTTAGGCGATGCCTCGCCCGTATGGCCAGACCCATGGCCCGCAGGAGCTAGCGATGATTTAGTGGCGCTACTACTGGAGGGCCAGGCAGCTATTCCTGTGTTGGAAGCGTTAGACCAACGTAACTTGCTTGTTCGCGTTCTTCCGGAGTGGGCTCCTGTTCGCAGCAAACCACAGCGCAATGCTTTCCACCGTTACACAGTTGATCGTCATTTATGGCAGACAGTTGCAAATGCGGCGGAGTTAGTTCATCGCGTATTGCGTCCAGACTTGCTGGTGATTGGTGCGTTGTTTCACGACATTGGTAAGGGATATCCGGGTGATCACACTGAAGTAGGCGTAGAGATGTTTGCCACCATAGGTCCACGCATGGGTCTAAATGATGCTGACACTGCGGTTGTTATTTCTTTGATCGAGCATCATCTGTTGTTGGCCGACACCGCAACGCGCCGAGATTTATCAGACGATGCAACAATCACGATGGTGACAAACAAGTTGGGTTCAACTCTTGTGCTCGACTTGCTGCACGCTCTTACTCAAGCAGACTCATTAGCAACCGGTCCGTCTGCATGGAGTGAGTGGAAAGCAGAACTTGTTGCGCTTCTTGTTGAGCGTTCGCGCCACGTTCTCGGAGGTGGCGATGTACAGGAAGTGATGTGGCGACTTTTTCCAGATGCTGGAGTCCTCGAAATGATGGCAACAGGTGAGTTACAAATTCGTACTGAGAGCGATCGTGTCACCGTGGTCAGCCCAGACCGCCCGGGAACATTTAGCAAAGTGGCTGGAGTCTTGGCCTTGCATAGCCTCGACGTTCTTGGTGCAGAAGCGCACTCTGACGAGCAAGGAATGGCTGCTTCTGAATTTCGTGTTACTAGTCCACACGGTGACATTGAGTGGGAGCCAATAGTTCTCAACCTTGAACGCGCACTTTCTGATCGTCTTGCACTTGATTCTCGTTTAGCAGATCGTGCTGCGAATGCACGCCCGCGGCGTGCAACTTCTGCTGTTGCTCCTGCAGCACCAACTGTGCGCTTTGACGATGGTGCTTCATCTAACGCAACATTCTTAGAAGTACGCGCACCAGACATGGTGGGCGTACTGCATCGAATCACAAAGGCGATAGCTGACTTTGGTCTCGATATTCGTCATGCTCGAGTTCTTACATTAGGCAACGAGGTTGTTGACTCCTTTTATGTTCGTGAATCAGGTGGTGGGGTAATCACAGACCCTGCATACAAAGAGGAAATTGCTCGTGCCATTCTTTTTGCTGTCGGCAATTCGCCACAGTAGTCATTGCTACTAAGGTTGCTCCCGTGAGCGATGCGCATCCCCAAGATTTCACCAGAGACCTCATTCGATGGAGTGAGACGCTTGCTGCCATTGCTCGCACTGGTATGGGCTTCACCCAAAGTTTGTACGAGAAAGAGCGTTACGCGCACTCGAGATTCGCCGCGAGCAAGATCACTTTGTGCAGGAATGGATGGAGTCAATTGGCGAGGGCGTGCCAGGTTACGTGACTCCAAAAGTTGCCATTGGCGCAATCGTTGGAAACGAAAAGGGCGAAATTCTCTTAGTACAACGAAAAGACAGTGGTGTGTGGCTGTATCCCACGGGATGGGCCGATGTGGGGTATTCACCCGCAGAAGTAGCCATGAAAGAAGTGGAAGAAGAAACAGGAATCATCGCAGAACCATTGCAGCTTCTCGGAGTTGTCGACGGCATGCGCATGGGATTTTCTCGATTCGGAATGTACATGTTGCTGTTTCATCTTCGTGCAACTGGCGGTGAACTCAATGGACACCCGTTAGAGACTGGCGATGTTGGTTGGTTTGCGCCCGATGCCTTGCCCACGCCTACTGCTGGTGCTCAATGGTGGGGAGAAATGGCGTTTGCCGCAATTGCTGGCGATGTGCGACCTGCAACGTTTGATGCACCCCGCGAAAATTTGTGGCGCGGTGACGCAACGGATTAATTAGTTGGAGTCTTGGTCTCGCAAGAACTGTTCAACTTCATCAACAAGTGAATTGGCGTCTTCTTCGTCGACTTCATCTTCGTTTTCACCAAACTCAAATTCAAGTTGATTGGGGTTCTCGATATTGAATGCGTCGTCACCCATGGAGTCGAGGCGCTCAACGTATTCCCTGAGGTCTTCGTCGTCTTCAACAAGTTCTTCTACGCGGCGGTCGTAGGCGACAATTGAATTATGCAGAGCACTGAGAGGTGCCGGTGTTCCGATGATCTCGCCGGCTCGGGCAATGAGTGCACTTGCAGCTTTGGGAGAAGGAATTTGCGATGCATATGCAGGCACGGCAGCCCATAGCGATGCAGATGGAATTGAAGATTGAGTACAAGCGTCTTGCAACACTCCGATGATGCCGGTGGGGCCTTCATAGGTAGAGCGCTGCAGTTCAAAGCGGTCGAGGGTGGATTGATCGTTTGATGTTCCCATGACTCGTACTTCACGAGAGTGCACAACGTCGGCCAATAAGGCCCCAAGTGTGAGCACCATAGAAGAGTTGTACTTCGCTGCAATGCTGACAATTTGCTCAGTGAAAAGGCGCCACTTCAAACTTGGTTCTGGACCAAGAACCAAGATGACATCTGTTCCTGGAGTGCTGGCATGCCAGAGACTTACTTTGGGCCAGACAATTGAGCGGTGAATTCCATCTTCAAGCTTGACCATGGGACGAATCGTGGCGAAGTCTGTGAAATCTTCTGGATCAATTTCCGCAAGTGGTTCTGCTTTCCACGCATCGATGAGTGTGCGCACTGCGCTACTTGCAGCGTCGGCAGCGTCGTTCCAACCGCTGAAGCCAGCGATAACTGCAGGCGTTTGCAATTGTGGGTTTGACAACCAGCGGACGTGATCGGATTCCGTCATTGACCTGAAATCTATCGCCGAAAAGGGTGCCTCAAATTAGTTATTTCGCCGCATTTGCAAGGTCATGTGGGCCACTTGCTGGGTACCCTTTACCGGCTCGAATCGCTGCTCCCCACGGCTTCAGAATTGTGATGAGTTCATTGACATCTGTACCGATGGCGCGCAACACACATTCCATTTGTTTGTCTGTGTTCACTTCAATCTGTTCGCGCACATCACGACCGTGAGGGGTCAGTTCACCATCTGCTGAAATACAACCGAGGCGTTGCAAGTTCTCAACTGCTTCAGCAAAGTCTTCTTCGCTCCATCCGCGAGTGCGACTGTATGACTTAATGGGGAGCCCCCAATACAACTCACTCATCAATCCGATCTCGCATGCAGTGAGTCCCGCACTGATCCATGCAGCAGTGTGGCTGTCTCCGCGATATTCGCGCAACATGTCGCCAAGCCGCCATACATCTCCTAGTTCCGTACCAGGAAGCGGCAATGAGCGCAGTCCGGCAAATAGCGCGCGGCCTTCAGGGCGTAGAACTTCTGTTGCTCGCAACAATATGGAACGAGCCGTCGAGACTCCATCTGGCGAAGCTCCAAGAAGTCGTACAAGTTGTGCGATGGCACCATTATCGCGGGCAGCGCAAATGGTTGCGGCATCCGTAATTGACCAACCATGGCTTACGGAAGGGATGACAGTGGCCGGGTTGAACACACCAAAGGCAGCAGCAACAACTTCTCCTGGAACTTGCCCCATCACTGAACCACGACTGGTGAAGTAGGCAGGACCATCGGGTGCCATGACGCCATTGAACTCTCCGCGACTGGGTGCGAATCCTAATTTTTCGTAGTTCGAATGGCATTCGGGTGAGAAATACACCTGGCCCGTAACAGGTTCTAAAACTGAGGCAAGGTCTCGTGAAATATGGCTAGAAGTCATGATGAGAAGTTAGACCACCGCGCAATGCCGTGCGAACACGAACAGATATGTGGCAAGGTAGGTACATGTCAGTCGTTGTCGAGCAAGCCACCATTGCGAACGCTGAATTGATTGAGGCTTTTCAGAGACTCATCCCGCAACTGTCATCTTCGAATCCGCCCCCGACACAAGAAGAACTAGCAGAGATCATTTCGGCTCCTTCCACAGTGTTATTCATTGCGCGGCTTGACGAACATATTGTGGGCACTCTCACACTGGCTACTTTCCGTATCCCTACCGGCGTCAGAGCGTGGATTGAAGACGTTGTCGTTGATTCGGCCGCGCGTGGACATGGTGTCGGTGAAGCACTGAATCAAGCAGCCATCTTGGAAGCACATCACCGTGGCGCCATCACCGTCGACCTTACATCTCGTCCTTCGCGTGAAGCTGCAAACCGTCTGTATCAGCGCATTGGCTTTGTGGCTCGCGATACAAACGTCTATCGCTACAACGTGTAATCGTTACGCAATGAGCGTCATACACTGTGTGCATGACTGAACTTTCCGGCACCTATGTACCAAGCACTAGTGAATGGGTACGCAATCAAGTAGAGACCTACGAAAAATCTGCAGGGACTGAAGGAAACACTCTTCTTAAAACAGGAATCCCTGTCATCATCGTCACGATGCGTGGTGCCAAAAGTGGCAACGTTCGAAAAATTGCACTCATGCGTGTGGAACATGAAGGTTCGTACGCGCTAGTTGCATCACGTGGCGGTTCAGACGAGAATCCGGATTGGTACTCCAACCTTCTTGCACACCCGACTGAGGTATTGGTGCAAGATGGTCCTGCACCATTTCGCGTGACTGTTCGTGAAGTGAAAGGCGAGGAGTACAACACTTGGTGGGAACGTTCTGCAGCTGTGTTCCCGCAGTACAACGAGTACAAAGCAAAGACTGCCAGGGTTATTCCGTTGCTGGTGGCCGACCCTCAGTAACGAGTGGGTGCTTTACCCGGCAGTGTTTTCCATCGCGTCGGATAATCCCGCGCGTTGACGAAGAGGTAGTTCTTTCAATGAAAGAGCAAGAAATAATCCGATGACCATTACGGCCGCGCACAACCAATAGATACGGCTGACGCCCATAGCAACGCTGTCGGCAACCGCCGCACGAGCAGCAGAGGGAAGTTTGGCAATTTCCTGCGGTGACCGAATAATCGATGATGCTTTATCTGCGGGTAGATCAATTCTCTTTGGAATCTCCACGCGAATTGTTGAGTTCAACACCGTTCCAAAAATAGCCATACCGAACGAACCACCGAGTGAACGCAAAAACATCACCGTTGCAGTAGCAACACCCAAGTCTTGGAATTCCACTGCGTTTTGACTTGCGATAGAAGTTGAAGTGAATACCGAAGCAGTACCAAACCCCATGAACACCATGGCAACTGCAAGGAAGAGATAGGGCGTAGAACCATTTATTTGCGCAACGGCAACGAGTCCACCTATGGAACAAATCGAACCGACAATCGGAAACATCTTGTACTTGCCGGTTTTAGAGATGAGGCGTCCGATGCCAAATGTAGCGATGGTGACGCCCAGCATTTGCGGCATGTTGCGAAGACCAGATTCGGTTGGTGAAACAAATAGTGAGTCTTGAAAGTACAAAGAGAGAAATGAACCTGCGCCATAAGTGACACAACCAGCGCACATACCAAGGAGTGCGGCGGTTCGGACTACATCATTAGAAAATAGTCGTAATGGAATCATGGGTTCTTGGGCGCGCTGCTCTACCAAAATAAAGAGAATCAAAGTGATGATCGAGACAGCGAACAAAATCAGAACATTTTGATGTGTCCAACCAGATCGACCTTCTTCCAAACCAATCATGAGAGATGCGACTGTTACAGACAAAAGACCGGCACCAAGAAAGTCCAATTTTGCAGTGCGACGCTTGAAGGGAAGTTTGAGAGCGAAGTGGCAAATGATTGCAACAATGATGATGAACGGAACGTTGAAGTAGAAGATCCACGGCCACGAGAAGTGGTCGATAATCAAACCGCCGACTAGCGGGCCAAGTAATGCTGAACCTACAAACGCGAGCGTGAAGTAACCCATGTATCGGCCACGCTCACGTGGAGGAATGATGTCGCCAAGAATTGCGAATGCAAGTGCTTGAATACCGCCACCGCCCATTCCTTGGAACGCACGCGCAGCAATAAGTTGGCCGATGCTCTGTGAGGCACCACACAAGATGGATCCAACCAAGAAAAGGCCCATCGTTGTTTGAAAGATCATTCGACGTCCGTAGAGGTCTGAAAGTTTTCCAAGGAGTGGGGTGCTGATGGCTGACGTCACGATGTACGCCGTACCTACCCAAGCAAAACTCTCAAATGCGTTGAACTGCCCGGTGATAGTGGGTAGCGCAGTCGCGATGATGGAGGTCTCCAAGTTGGCCAGCATGACTGCTAACGCCAACGCACCAAGAACTACGTACAGACGGTTATTGGTAAAACCAGGAACGAGGGACTCAGTAGCCATATCGTCACCGTACCCCCAACGCAAGGTTGCTGGGCTAGTGGAACGTGGCTCGTGGTGTGCGGTGGTAGCCCGCATACGCTCTGCGCATGACTTCGCAGTGGCTCCAGGCAACCGAGGCTGGCCTGCATCGATGCTGGTGGCCTGGTGAAGATGCACAGTATGTCGCGTATCACGATTCCGAGTGGGGTAGACCCGTGCAGGACGATCAGCGATTGTTTGAAAAGTTGTGTCTTGAGGGATTTCAAGCAGGCTTGTCGTGGCTCACGATTCTTCGTAAACGAGAGAACTTTCGTCAAGCATTCAATAATTTCGATCTAGAAGATGTTGCATCGTTTAGTGACGGCGATGTGCAACGGTTGCTATCAGACGCCGGCATTGTTCGCCATCGGGGAAAGATTGAAGCGACCATTAACAATGCCGCACGTGCTCTTGAACTCATAGAAACAGAAAGTTCGCTCTCAGATTTTTTCTGGTCCTTTGCGCCCGATACAGCATTTGGAAGAGATGGAGAATCCTCACATCCATCTGGTGTGGCGAGCGTTTCACCCTCAGCAACTGCATTGTCGCGGGCGCTGAAAAAACGTGGTTGGAAATTTGTGGGGCCAACGACTGTGTACTCATTTATGCAATCAATGGGACTGATAAATGACCACGTTGAAGATTGTTTTGTGCGCGATGAGTGTGAACTAGCTCGTCTGGGAGTAAAGCTCAGACGCAAATTGCAAAGTAGCTAACTGGCGCATTTAACTACGCGGATTAATCAGATCTTCCGCGTTCTGACGAACTTGCCAATCTTTGTCTTCGAGTGCTGCAGTCAATGCTGCGTCAACTTCGTCGCCCTCAAATGCTGCTAGAGCAAGAATTGCACGTCGTCGTACCGCTGGTTTATCTGTGCATGCGGAAAGAACAGCTTGCAGTCCGCGTTCATCGCCGATTGAACCTAAAGCGGCAGCGCACGCTTCTCGCACGACAGGTTCGGCGTGTTCAGTTGTTTGTTGAATGAGCATTTCTATCTCAACATCGGTGATGGCGGTTCGTTCACCTAATGCCCACGCTGTCATCTCCGCAACAAACAGATCAGTGTCGTTAACTAAGTGGTAAATCTCAACATCTAAAAATTGCGCAGAGAGTTCGACAACTGTGCGGCGAACATCTGCATCGGCATCACTGATGCAAGCATTGAGATCATCACTGGTGAGATGGCCCATTCTGTGTAATGCACGTAATGCACTCGCACGAATGAGTGCTTCGTTATGTACTAGTCCCGCCCGAGCAAGCACGGCATCGCCAGTAAACCCAGCCTGAATGACATCGAATCGTTCCATAGAGAAAGGAAGATCAGGCCCTGAGAAGTCCGCCGACTACTTCAAGAACAATCGTGAAGAGGAATCCGACAATGCACGCGATAAGTGCGCCAAGAATGACTGCACCGGCAGACAAGTTGGTGATAGCACGCCTGCGTTGTTGCTGATCGGGCTCTTGATACAGGGGAGTTGGCTTATTGTCGACACGCACCACCGCACGGCGAGGAGAGGAAGGCTTCATGCGGTCAATCGCGGCGAGTGCGATGAGTGCCAACGCCACAACCCATAAAGCACGGGACGCTGCGCCTGCTGCCGTCATGGAGACCATAGAAAATGAAACAATCAGAGAACTCATGAACAACTTCAGCGTACCTCTCCCGCCCCCCGAGCGCCCGACAGATGTTCGATCCCTGCGCATTGCCTTGCCACTACTAACCGTTTCGTGGTTGCTGTTAGCGAGCATCATCGTGCTGGCTGCAGTACGTATCCAACGGTGGGAGTTGGCACCAGGCGAGGCGTCTGCGGTGGCACCCCTCGTGGAGTTTGCACCTGTAAAAGGTGGCGAGCCCGTACCTACTCGTTATCGAGCAGAGAACGGAATCAATTTTGTCACTGCCTTTGGTGGGCAACTTTCTGTTCTTGACACATTGGTGGGTTGGTTAGATCCACATGTTGTTGTGCACACATATAAGGAACATTTCGGCGATCAGACTCCTACAGATTCTCGTCGACTTGGGTTTCAGGCAATGGTGGGCGCAAAACAGATTGCCGACTATGTGGCAATGAAGCGTTTAGGACTTGATGTAGCTCTTGTTGAGGGAAAGATTTTGGTTGAAGAACTGGTGTGCGATGGGGCACCAACTACTCAAGCTGCGTGTACCGAATTAGCAATTGGCGAAACAATCGTGGGATTCAATGGTGTGAAAGTTGAGACACTCACTGAATTAGCAGCTCAAATGAAAGGTCTATCGGCCGGAACGCGCGTGACACTCTCTGTATTGCCGTATGAGTCAGACGAGGATGAATCTGTAGAGCCAGAGAACAGGACAATTCAATTAATGAAAAGCCCTGATGATCCCAATCGGGTCATCATTGGTTTTGTGCCATCTGATACGCGCACTGTTCGCGTTCCCTTTGATGTCCAAATCTCTACCGCTGGTATTGGCGGGCCATCTGCCGGATTGGCTTTCACGCTTTCGTTGCTTGATGAATTGACCCCAGGAAATCTCATGGGTCGTGGTCGAGTGGTTGCGACGGGAACCATCAACGAGGATGGCTCAGTGGGTGCAATTGGAGCCCTGGAACAGAAGGCCGTTGCAGTTAAAGATGCAGGTGGAACGCTGTTCTTGGTGCCTGCTGGTCAGTCGCCAAGTGAGATGAAAGCAGCACGTGCCGCTGCCGGAAGTTCAGTGACCATCGTTCAAGTGGGCACCGTGGAAGAGGCTCTTGTGCAACTCGCACAGAATGGCGGCGAAGGTCTCTTGGTGCCGACTAAGTAGCCCTGTGGATAATGCACCACTTGACCTCGCGAGAGTCGTACTCTTGAGGCCTAATGGCTATCTCTTTCTCTCGACCTGATCCTTCATCGCCCGCGGCGGTGGGTTCGGCTGCGTTCCCCGTTAATCGACGCGGATTTGATCAGGCCGAGGTCCGGGATTTCCTCAAAATGGTGGCTGCCGAGATGGCTCGTCTTCAGGAACGCGAGCGTTTCTTGGAAGGCGAATTGCGGGCACTCCAGACTCGTGGATTATCTGCGCCAGGTCGACTCGATGAGGAAACTGTGACCACCTTGTTGGGTGAAGAAGCAGCGCGAGTTCTTACTGCGGCACGTGATGCAAGTACACAGATTCGCGATCGCGCCGAAGAATCTGCAACGCGCTTGGTAAAAGATGCCGCTGAAGATGCCTCGCGCATTCGTGAGTCAGCCGTGATCGAAGCAACTCGTATTCGTGAAGACTCTGTACACGATGCCGAATCTGAAATAGATATGGCAAAGCAACAGGGCCGCGACATGGTTAATGAAGCGCGTGAATACCGTGAAAAGGTTCTGTCTGAATTGTCTCGTCGTCGTGATGCGGCGCGTGCACAAATCGAACAACTTCTTCATGGTCGCGATCGACTGATGAACGCTTTTGAGCGTGCTCGTATTGCTACCGAAGATGTAATTGGTGGACTCACAGATGCTCACGATGAGCCTGAATTCATTGTGGATTTATCACCAACTACTGGTCCTATTCCAATTGTTAATCCTGAGCACCCATCAGTAAAAGTGTTTGATCGTGAAGCAGTCGTAGAAACACCAGCAGCTGAAACGCAAATTGCGCCCGAAGATGTTGTGATATTCGATCACGAGTCTGATGTTGTTGAAATCACTCAGGAAGAAATTGCTGAAATCATCGATGACGTTCAACGATTAGTTGATGAACAAGATGCTGTTCCGTCAGAGCACCCTGTGCATGAAAATCTTGTTGAAGAAGTTGTTGTAGACGCAACGGAAGATAAAACAACAAATGTTGTTTCTCTTTTTGGTCGTCATCGTAAAACTGAAGTTCCAGTTGCTGATGAAATGATTGCGCCAACTGAAGAACTTGCTGTTGAAGTTATTGAAGAGACAGAAGCACCTGCGCCGAGTTTCGTAAAGAAGTCTGTTCCGGAAGTCGATGATATTTTTGCGAAGTTGCGTGCCGGTAGCACTGCAAAAGTTGCTGAAAAAGTAGAGGCAGTGTCTTCTCCGGCACTACCTATTTCTAAGACGTCAAAAGAAGCGCCTGCTGTTGTTGAAGCTAAGCCTGAGAAGACTCGAACCAAAGCTGACAAAAAAGCGAAGAAAGTGGCAGTTATCGCTGCTGATCCTGCTCGCTTTCAGGCCCGTGATGAAGCCTTATCTGAACAAGTAGTCACGCTGGCCCGCAAACTGAAGCGTGTTTTGGCAGATGAACAAAACGACGTTCTTCAGCACTTGCGTCTCAAAAAGTCATCTCTGGAGATTGATGCCGTGTTTGGCACTCCGACCGAACAAGCTCAGCGATATGCCGGTGCCATTGCAGAAGAAGCCATGGCCTCAGCATCTGCTGGTGCAAAGTCTGTGAAGTCCTCCGGGGGTTCAGGTCGGCGAGTGACTCAGAAGGCAATTACCGACCATACGGCAGCCACTGTTGTTGCTGGGCTTGTTGCAGCGTTTCGAGAAGAAGCACGCATTGCAATCGGTGAAGCAGAAGGTGATCGCGAGATTCTTTCCGGACTGATGCGCGAGGTGTATCGCAAGTGGAAGATGGAACTCATCGATTCCCACGTGGACGACATTGCCTGCTCTGCCTACAGCAAGGGCGCTTACCTTGCGCTCGAGCCAGGCGCCACGATTTCGTGGATGGTTGACCCTGCAGCCGAGTGTTGCAGCGAGTGCGAAGACAATTCATTGGCTGGTGCTGTTACCAGGGGAGACGATTTCCCCGCTGGTCACCCACATCCCCCTGCACATCCAGGGTGCCGATGCCTCGTTAGCCCTGTTCAGGACTAGCGTTCCCATGCGTGCGTAACTCCTCAGACCTTCCCCCTCGCGGCCCGACCGGCCCCGTCTTTCGTCTTCCTAACTTCGGTAAGCCTTCCCGTGGGCGCATCTTGTTGTCTGCTGCCATCGGGCTCGTGCTGTTCCTTATTTTCAGTGCGCGAGGAATGTCTTCGTTCTATGTGAACTTGTTGTGGTTCGACAGTGTTGGCCGCAGCGACGTGTACTGGGGAGTGTTGCGTAGCAAGTTTGAACTAGCAGCAATCTTTTCTATCGGCGCGTTCCTGTTCTTATGGGTAAACCTCATGTTGGCCGACCGAGTTGCGCCTCTCACATTGCCAAATACTCCAGAGGATCAAGCGATTATTCGCATTCGTGAGGCGACAGCAAAGAGCAGAGGAAAACTTCGCATTGCAGTCGCTGCACTCATCGCTCTCATGCTTGGTTTACCAGCATCGTCTCAATGGCAAGAGTGGCTCATGTTCCGTCATCGTCAGGCATTTGCTGTTGGTGACCCACAATTCAAAGCAAACGTCGGCTTCTATGTCTTTCGTTTACCGTTTGCACAATTTGTAGTGGCATGGGCTTTTGGAGCTCTTGTACTCGCAACGATTGTGATTACTGCATTCCATTTCATTAACGGCAGTATTCGTCCACAAGATCGTGTGCAACGTGTAACGCCTCAGGCAAAAGTGCATCTGTCCGTGCTTGTTGCTGGTGGCACGTTGCTGCGCGCAGCGAATTACTGGTTGTCGAAGTATGACCTCACGTCTTCTCAGCGTGGCGTGGTGCGTGGTGCGTTGTACACCGACGTGAACGCTCAGATTCCAGCGTTGAATCTCATGATCTTGGTGTCGTTGGCAGTAACTGCATTGTTGATGTGGAACATTCGTCAACGTGGTTGGCGTTTGCCTGTTCTTGGAATGGGACTTTGGGTTGTTGTTGCTGTTGTTGTGGGAACTGTGTATCCAGCAGTGGTGCAACGCTTTGTTGTCCAGCCAAACGTGAGCACAAGGGAATTGCCGTACATTCAGCGCAATATTGTTGCAACGAAAGCTGCGATGGGTCTTTCCAATGTTGAACGTGTCAACACCGTGTTTGAGAATGTCTCGGCTTCTGAAGTCACTGCGAATGACGCTGCCTTGCGCGACGTGCGACAGCTTGACCCAGTTCAGATGCGCGCTCGCTTTGCATTAGACCAAGGTCTTACGTCGTTCTATACCGTCAACGACCTCGACGTCGACCGTTACGCAGTTGATGGTAGCGTTCAGCAAGTACTGGTCGCAGCACGAGAACTCAATCCAGCGGGTATTCCTAACCGTACGTGGGTGTCACGACATCTCATTTATACGCACGGTTGCGGAATGATTGCTGCTCCTGCAAGTTTGGCCACAGAAGATGGTCGCCCTTCCTATGTAGATCTGAAAGTTACAAAGCCGCAGGTGTATTTCGGTGATGGTCTTGGTGAGTATGCAGTTGTAAAGACTTCTCAGAAGGAACAGGCATGCCCAGGCCGAAACGAAACTTCGTTTGTCGGAACAGGTGGCGTCAAATTCAATAGCCTCGTTCGCAAGTTGGCATTGGCTGTCAATTTTGGTGAGTTCAACCTTTTCGGTTCAAGCCTCATTACGCAGGAATCTCAAATTCTTTTGGTTCGCGATGTTCGCGACCGTGTTTCAAAGATTGCACCGTTCCTGCATTTAGATTCAGATCCGTACCCCGTTGTAGTTAACGGAAGTATGAAATGGGTTGTTGATGCATTCACAACAACTAATCGGTATCCATATGCAGAGTCCGCCAACGTGTCGCAACTCAGCAACGGAAGTGGACTTAACCATGCTTTCAACTATGTAAGAAATAGCGTTAAAGCAGTGGTGGATGCCTATTCAGGTGAAGTCACTCTGTATGTAGTGGACACGAAAGACCCCATTGTTCAAATGTGGAAGTCTGCGTTTCCAAAACTGTTTACGAATAAGTCGCTTATTCCAGCAGAACTAGCCGCGCACTTCCGTTACCCAGAAGATCTCTTCCGAGTACAGACGAATATGTATGGCCGTTACCAGTTCGACGATGCAACATTGTTCTTCAATCGTGACGCCGCATGGAGCGTGGCACAGGCACCAGCTGACGCCCCGGAATCCTCAACTGGCGGCGTGATTTCTGCAACGGGTGCAACTGCTGTAGCCGGTGTCGATTCCATCAATGCAACGGACTCAGATGTCGAGCGATTCAGTCCGTATTACTCAATCTTCCACGCACCTAATACAAAGACAGACATTGGCGTTTTTGCAATGATTCGTCCGTTCGTTCCGTTCTCTGCAGACGACAGTCGTAAAGAACTTCGTTCATTGATGGTGGTCTCAAGTGACCCGAAGACCTATGGACGAATGACGGTGTACGACATTTCTGCTCCACTGCCTCCTGGCCCAGCAACTGTGTCTGCTGAGTTTGAGAGTGAACCAGCAATTTCTCAAACGATCACACCGTTAGACCAACGTGGTTCACGTGTTACCTATGGCGACTTGCAACTCGTACCTGTGGGCAAGGGCATTGTGTATCTGCGTCCAATGTTTGTTCAACCTGATGGGCAAGACAAGCAAGTCTTCGTGCGAAAAGTGTTGGGTTCGTACGACGGCAGGTCTGTCATTGGTGACAGTTTGACAAGCGTCATTCAACAGTTGTTCCCGGGCTTCAATATGGATCTTGGTGATCGTGTTGGCGGCACAACCGGTGTTACAACCACAACACTGCCAGGAACTGCAACAACAGTTCCTACGAATACTGGTTCCACACCATCACAACTCTTGCGTCAGGCAGAGTCATTATTTGCTCAGGCAGATGCTGCACTTGCCAAGACGCCGCCAGATTTCGTGACGTACCAACAAAAACTGCAACAAGCACGTGCCCTAGTGCAGCAAGCACTTGCGGCAGTGAAGTAATTAGTTCCGACGCAATAACTTGTCTGCAAGTGCCGCAAGGTCTTGTCTAAACGTAATTTCGTAACGAGCTTGTTCGTTGGCGAGTCGCGTCTGTGAAGCCTTTATGGTGTCAACTATTTCGTTGACACCAGAGTTCTGCACCTCTTTGGCAAGTTGTTCAATCTCGCCACCCAACTCTTGAAATTGACGTGAGAGTTCAGAACCCATGCTTGAGACACGGGTGTCGAGGCTGACGAGTCGGTCGGCGATAGTCCGTGCCATCTCTTTTTCGATAGCCAGTTGTTCAACTTGTTGATAGAGGTCAACACGCAAAGAAGCCACTTCGGCCTGCAGGGCTTCGATTGCCCGTTGAGTTTGCTTGTTGCGGGAGAACATGATCTGTGTACCTAGAGCGGTGAAGTTGTGAGTGGGATGCTTGCCTTGTACCGTAATGCTTCAACTACATCGCGGGGTGGAGCAGCCCGGTAGCTCGTTGGGCTCATAACCCAAAGGTCGCAGGTTCAAATCCTGCCCCCGCCACTAATACAAACAGTCTGAAATCCCAGCCCTCCACGGGGTTGGGATTTCGGTTATCTAGGGCGATGTTTAGCGACCCGCTTCCAACTCATACATGGGTAGCCCATTGAGTGGCGTCCAGAGGCCCGCGCCTATTTGGCGAAAGTGTTCTCCCAGGCGCTTGCGGTACCAAGCAGCACTGCGTTGATACACCTGAAGGTCAGTGCCTGTTTCGTCGACAACATTCTCGAAATCCCACTTTGTAGGTAGTTCCAGATACAAGACATAGCGAGTGGCTGCTGCGATGTTGGCGATGGCATTTTCGCATTCTTCGTTCGATAAGTACTGAAGAACGCTGTGACAGATCACAAGGTCGTATTTGCCTCTGGGTTTCCAATCCGCAATGTTTCTAAATTCGTGGCCCCACGTTTCACACGCGTGTTCACTGACATCGATGGAACGAAGAACTACCTCTGGGTGATTATCGCGATACCAGTCGCGCCACATTCCCATTCCTGCACCAATGTCGAACACTGAAGAAATGGGAAGGCCCCACCAG
>JAPKZX010000054.1 GCA_026393575.1 Actinomycetota bacterium | reverse complement strand
GGTTTTGTTTACATCGTCGATCGCGCAAAGGACATGGTTATCCGTGGTGGCGAGAATGTCTATTGCAGCGAGGTGGAGACCGTCATCTACAACCATGACGCGATTGCCGAAGCGGCCGTCTTTGGAATACCTGAGGAGCGTCTTGGCGAAGAAGTGGCAGCAGTGCTCGTGTTGCGCCCTGGAGCAACACTTACGGAAGAAGAACTTCGCACGTTCCTATCGGCATCGCTTGCTAAGCACAAGATTCCAACAAAGGTGTGGTTCCGGTCTGAACCGATTCCACGTAACGCAACTGGCAAATTCTTGAAGCGTGAACTACGTAAAGAACTAATCGGCGAATAGCCAACTGCCGAACTATTTCGGTGGGCTGACTCGCTCTAGAACAACTCGAATGCCGCCCATATCTGGACGTGTCCAGATCATGTGGCCGTCGGCATCAAGTTCTCGGCGTACTTCAATGCCGGGAATTCCAATTGGTCGCAGAACGAATGCTCCGTCTTCGTAGGAAGCAATGATGTGAATAGGTGTGGTGTAGTCAAACACCGAAACATCGTGCACACCATTTTCTTCAGTGCCGTCGGCTCGTGCATCAGCAATAGTTCCTCCACCACAATCAACGATTCTGTTTCCGCATTGTTCGATGCGTTCGGTGTATGACATGAGGCGATCATCAGATGGGACTGGTTCTCCACCGCGTGTGGCACTAACGGTTTTCCAGATACCACGAAGATCGGGAGCACCATCTACTAATGGTTCTGTGCATTTACCAAGAATAAGAGGAGGAAAGTGTTCTCCATAACCACCTGATGGTGTGTGGGCGATAGGAATTTCGTTTGCATTCACAATCGCACAGTACATCACTTACGCACAATGTTTTTGCGTTGCAAGAAAATGCAAAGCATTCACGCTTGTGTGTTAGTTCTTTGGTGACATACATCATTGGAAGTTGACGTACATCACTAACAGTTGTGAATGTACTTTCGTTAGATGTTCACATTTATAGCAACACTTTCAATTTCAGCATTATCAATTTTTGGATTCGGTGCAACCACCAGTGTCCCTGCCAAGACCGTTAATGGTTGCGTCATCAAAGCAAATGCGCAGTGCAAAAAGGCAAACCTGAATGGTGCTTCTTTGGCGAAAGCAAACTTGACAAAAGCAAACTTGCGCAGCGCAAAACTACGCAATGCAAATCTTGCAGGTGCCGATCTCAGCCGTGCAGATTTGACTGGCGCAGACTTGACTGGCGCAAACCTGACTGGTGCAAATCTTCGTGGAGCAAAGTTGACGAACGCAATTTTGAAGACTTCCAAACTTGGTAAGGCCAACTTGACTGGCGCAAGTGCCAGCAAAGCAGATTTCACCAACGCATCAGGGATCAAGGCAAACTTGTCCTACATCAACCTCAACGGCGCAACTCTTGTCAACACAAACCTGACCAGTGCAAAGTTGGATAGCTCGTATCTTTTTCAGGCAAACCTGACAGGTGCGAATCTTTCGTCAATCACAGCAATGTATTCGAACATGACTTCTACAAATCTCACGAACGCGAACCTCACGAACGCAACAATTGACTATGCATTCATGTTGGGTGCAATCACAACTGGCTCAGTGCAGACCGGCGCAATCTTTACCGGTACTCAGATGCCGAACGGCACCATCCAGAAGTAAGCGTCCGCGCCGAGGCCATCAGTTCAGGATTCTGTAACACTTCTGTGTTGCAGAAAAATGTTGGCCTCGGTGCCGCCAACGATTGAGTATTCGTGGCGGATCTTTTCTGTCAACCGTTCATCGTTGAGTGTCGCTTCATAGAGCTTCTCGCCCCATTCAATAATCATCCACTGTGGTCGGTAATTGGAGTTGTCGAGTAAGTCGTTGATTACTTCGAACTCGACACCTTCAATGTCGAGAGAGAGCACACCGAAGATTTCCGGAACATTGTGATCTTTCAGAATATTTGGGAGTCTGCGTTTGGTGACAGTGATCTCTCCGCTGATGGGGCCCCACCATGACGTCATCTCAGATTTCAATGAAGAGTGGTGAGGGTGCTTGCCGAGAAAGAATGTCGCTTCGCCCTCTGAGTCTGAAACTGCATAATTCAGAACGGTTGCATCGATGTCCTTCACGGCTTCTGCGAGTATTTCTGCATCCTTGGGGTTTGCCTCAACCAGTATCCCTTTCCAGCCGATGCTGGAGATGAGGTCGATGGAGTTCGAAAGATGTACTCCTGCGGCACCGACATCAACAATGATCTTCGATGGTGCGGCAGCTGCAGTCATGAGGGAGAGCAGAATTTCTACCTCTCGAAACTGTGAGAGTGACCAATGCTTGCGGTAATCAGTTGCAGAAACTCGCTTGCGCATTTCTTCGCTACCACCGATTGCTTCTAAGACTTTTTGCAGCCCCTGGGACTCATAGAGTTCAACAAAATTGGGTAGTCCCATTTCGTCAGGCTCTCTGCCCAAGAGGCCTCTGTAGATAGTGGTGACAATCTCAACTGGGTCAACGGGGGAGAGAGGGTTCTTCTTACGCGCAAAAGCCATTTGCCCACCTTATTGGAGCCAGTGTTTGCGCCCATGTTCCCTCAGGGTCGGTGCCAGTTCACCTAAGTACCTGCCAGATTGATGCCGAAATGGCGTATCCTCGGTATTCCCTATGTCGATACTTCCTTCAGCCGCTTTTTCTATTGCTCTCGATTGCCAGCTTGACAATGTGCCGGGCACGCTCGGCCAGCTCTGCGCCGCTATTGGTGAGGCCGGTGGCAACATTGGTGCTCTCGACGGATTCGACGTGCGTGGGCCAATTCTTCGCCGCAGCGTTGTCGTCCATTGTCGCGATGAAGCGCACCAGCAGGCAATTGTCTCTGCAGTACAAAAACTTAATGGCGTTACCTTGCTTGATTGGTGGGATCGCACATTCCGCATGCATGAAGCCGGAAAAATTGAAGTGATCACAACTGCGCCGGTGAATGACCGTGACGACCTGTCCATGGCGTACACACCCGGTGTTGCGCGCGTCTGCACCGCAATCGAAAACAATCCCGCTCTTTCGCATCAGTTCACAATTCGTAAGAACACTGTGGCGATTGTGAGCAACGGAACTGCAGTTCTTGGCCTTGGAGACATCGGGCCTGAAGGCGCGATGCCGGTAATGGAGGGCAAGGCTCTTCTGTTCAAAGAGTTCGGTGGCGTTAACGGTTTCCCTATTTGTATCAATGCGCAAACAGCCGACGAAGTTGTCGATTTCGTACAGCGCATTGCCCCAACGTTTGGTGGCATCAACCTCGAAGACATCAAGGCTCCTGAGTGTTTCGAAATCGAAGAGCGTTTGCGTGCCAGCCTCGACATTCCTGTTTTTCATGATGACCAACACGGAACTGCAGTTGTCACATTGGCAGCGCTCTGGAACTCATTAAAAATCACCGGCAAAAAAATGGAAGACCTCACAGTGGTTATCGCTGGTGTTGGCGCTGCAGGTGTAGCCATCGGAAAGATTCTTTTGAACGCAGGCATTGGCGATGTCATCGGATGTGACCGAGTAGGCGCCATCTACACCGGCCGTGGAGAAATGAACTCTGCCAAGGAATGGTTTGCTGCAAATACAAACTCCTCTCGCAAGATGGGAACCATCAGTGACGTCATGAAGGGCGCCGATGTATTCGTTGGTGTTAGTGGTCCAGACCTCATTACTGCAGCCGATGTTCGTTCAATGGCAAAGGATCCCATTGTGTTTGCAATGGCAAACCCAAACCCAGAGATTCGTCCTGAACAAGTTGATGGTCTCGCATCCATCATGGCGACAGGTCGCAGCGATTATCCGAACCAGATCAACAACGTTCTTGCGTTCCCTGGCATCTTCCGTGGCGCACTCGATGCGAACGCAACAGACATCACTGAAGGTATGAAGCTTGCTGCTGCAATTGCAATTGCCGAATCAG
>JAPKZX010000018.1 GCA_026393575.1 Actinomycetota bacterium | reverse complement strand
CTTAGTTGGCCACCACGAATTGGAACGATGGTCGTTGGAGCTCTCGTTGAGACTATGGACAAGAAGAAGAACAAGAAGAGTGCAAAATTTGTGAATGCACGCGAAGTTTCATAGGAATCTATTGAGCTTCTTAAGTCCGGATTGTTAACTCACAGCTGGTCTAGTACTGATTTACCGCCGGCCGCGGAGCAACTTGCCAGGCAGTGTCCCCGTGAATTCATCGACTGCCACAATCTGCACGCCGTTTACAAACGTTGCCTCATAACCCTTGGCGTGTTGCACCAAACGGCGGCCATTAGCAGGGAAGTCGTACGCCATAGTGGGCATGTCGAACGTGAGTGATTCAAAGTTGATCAGGTTCATATCTGCACGTAACCCAGGTGCAATAACACCGCGATCATTTAGCCCATACATCTGAGCTGTCTTTTGTGTCTGGCGTTGCACCATCATCTCTAACTGCAAACGTGGGCCGCGTTGCCTGTCGCGCACCCAATGCGTCAGCAAGAAGGTGGGCATGCCACCGTCGCAAATAGCGCCACAGTGTGCACCGGCATCGGAAAGGCCATTGCGGGTATGTGGGTGTTGTAACAACTCATGTGTCATTGAAAGATCACCATATGAGTAGTTGAAGAACGGCATATAGATCATGCCCTTGCCGTTGTCACGTAACAATTGGTCGTACACCATGTCCATTGGTGTGATGCGCTGCTTGGCTGCAAGAGCGTCGATGCTATCTATCTTTGGATCTGGTTCGTAGTTGATGTTCGCATCTGTAACAGGGAACATCTTCCACAATCGCGACAATACAATGCCTTCGAAGAAACCATTGTCGCGTGGAACGTCATTCACGAACTTGTTGCGCAATGTGGGGTCTTTCAACGCCTTTACTTTTGCGTCGTGCGGCAAGTGAGCAATCTCTTGCCATGCAGGGTGGAAGGCAAGAGGGTGGAAGCTTCCTTCCAAACACATAAGAACGCCAATTGAGCGACCAGCAACCTGAGCAATGATGTTCAAACCATCGCGTTGTGCTTCGTCGAGTTGCTTCAACACTTGTTTCCACACATCTGGTGCGGCATCGTCTTGATTCAAGTTCACACTCACCGTGATGTTCGGGAATGTTCCTGCGAGTTCGCGCATCCACGGCCACTCATCGACCGGCAAAATCTTGTGCTCCGGTGCGAACTGAAAAATGCCACCTGACTTTGCGAGGCCTTGTGCAATGCCGAAGAGTTCATCTTCCTCTGCGTGAGTACCAGGAATAACATCGCCAGCTTTCGTGCGGTGAATAGGTGTGCGACTTGTAGAGAAACCTAGCGCACCAGCGGTCATTGCTTCTTCCACCATCTTTGACATGAGCGAGATGTCTTCAACAGTGGCGCGTTCGTTTGATGCACCACGTTCACCCATGACATATGCGCGCAGGGGACTATGGCCAATCTGTGTGCCCACGTCGATCACGCGTGGTTGCGCATCAAGAACATCCATGTATTCAGGAAATGATCGCCAACCCCATGTGAGACCTTCAGTCATTGCAGAGCCAGGAATGTCTTCCACAGATTCCATTAACTCAATGAGCCACTCATGACGGTCTTCATGTGCGGGGGCAAACCCAACGCCGCAGTTACCCATAACAACAGTGGTGGCGCCGTGCCAACTACTTGGTGTGAGCCACGGGTCCCACGTTGCTTGCGCGTCGTAGTGCGTGTGAATATCTACCCAACCTGGTGTGAGAAGGAGACCATCAGCATCAACAATGCGATGCGCATGTGCAGTAGGTGCTTTGCCTGCTGGTGTGACTTCACGAATGATGCCATCTTCAAACACCACATCGGCAGTGGTTTCGGGTGCACCCGTGCCATCTATAAGGCGGGCATTACGAATGACTGTTTTCTTGCCGGATTGCTCAGCGAGGCTCATGTGGCAAGTGTACTTGGCGTGGTTTTTGGCCTTGTAGTGCTGGCGTAGCTCTCGGCGCCACTATGAATTGGACGATTATTGGGTTTCAGGGGGAACTGGGCTGAAACGGTGGTCAAATGGATGAATGAGTAACGACGCAGCGACAACAAAGACCCATTTCAACCCCAATGAGATTGAAGAGGTCACCGAGAGTCTCGCTGATGACCAGGGTGCTCGTGCCGGTGCTGTTTGGGTGAATCCATTTACTCACCAGGTGTTGCAGAGCGAATCTGAGTACGAACACTCGAAGTTGCGTCATTACTTCACTGATCGTGACGAAGCAATTTCTGCATGGGGTGGTTTTGCCAACGATCCAAAAGTGATTTCAAAAGTGGGCGTGATCTTGCGCAAAGTGGAAGCACACTTCGGATCAAAGATTCAGGAATACTTCTTCCTTGATACAAAGACCTACTTGGCAGTTGTGTTGCACAACAGCAATCACGCCGGTGTTGCATGGATCCACCGCGGTCAGATCAATACGCGCGAAGAAATCAAGGGTTCGTTCTTGAGCGAGAGCATGGGCAAGACGTTTTATGTGACTACGTTGCCTGCAGTGTCGAAGCCACGTGTTGTGTTGAAAGAAACAGAAGCACCTGCGCACAAGACCTGCTTGCAGTGCGGCTCACCAGTGCCACCATCGCGTGGCTGTGAATGGTGCCCCGAAGAGGTCTAACGAGATATCAGTTTTACAGTTCGTGATTTTTTCACGCCTGATTTAGAGGTCACTGTAACTTTGATAAGGCAGGTTCCTGCTTTGAGACTCTTAACTGTTGTGCCTGTTTGTTGGCAATACTTTTTAGAGGATGATGACAGTGCAATGTTCGTGGTGGAACCTTTAAGCACGGTTAGTTTGCTTAAAGTGACAAGCGTTTTGCCCGTAACTCTTGTTCTCACTTTTATTACTTTGGTGTAAGCCGGAATACCAGGTACTGGTGAAACCACTTGTGTCGATTGATTGATTTCCGGAGATTTAGTAGTTGGTGCTTTTTCTGTGTTGGTCGCTGGTGAATTGCCTGAAGAAGGCGTACCGCCGCCACCGCCTGAAGAAGGCGCACCACCACCGCCACCTGATGGGGCACCGGGGGAGAGGTCTACAGTTGCCACTGCTTGCTTCTTGGCTGCAATCGGAGCGCTTGGTTCTGAGGGGCTCGACTTCATACCCGCAGAGTTGATGGCAGCAATCGTGACTGAATATGAACTAGTTGTATCGGCTGTATCCATCTCGATCTGCAGCGCAGTGCTGGTTATAGGTTCACCCGTTGGTTCACTTCCCTTGAGAAGCTGAATCGAGTATGAGGCAATTGGAGAACCACCGTCCGATGATGGAAGTGTCCATTCCGCCTTGATTTTTTTGTCTGCCAACACCGACACTGTCGCTGGGTCGGGCGTTGAAGGTGATGCCGCAACTGGTGTAATCGGATCCGTGTCTCCATACGTCGACCAGGTCCCATATAAAGAACGAACTTGAAGTTTGATTGGGACTTTGTATTCAAGCCCCGTAAACGTGTACGTTCTCGCACTTGCTGGCAGAGATGCAGAAGTTTTGATTGGAACACTGCCAATCAAAACTCGTGCCTGGTAAGCCGTGGCACTAGTTGCAGCAGCCCAGGTAATTGTGGCGGTACCAGTGCCAGGAGTAGAAGTTGCAACCCGAGAGGGCGGAATAGTTCCTGCGGCTAATGCAGTGCTCACAGGAGTGAGGATTCCCACTACTAGTGCAATACAAATGGTTACTGGCTTAGATACATTTCCCATGGTCACCCTCACGAGACAGAGATCGTGACTGCTGCGCCGCCACTTTGTATTGCTGTGTCCGTATCGGGGGAGTTCTGGCTGATAGCGGCTGAATCTTTTCTAAACACTTGCAAGTAGTAGTTGGTACTTGGGGTAAGGCCTTTGAGTTCAAACCTCATCTCACTATTGACGCAGGAAATGGCGGTTGCATTTTCTCTGCTTCCGGTAACCGTCGAATCAGACGTCCAGGCTGCAATACATATTTCTGAACTTGTGGAACCTTCAATAACCCCGTAAATCTTTCCACCGTTCGCAAGGCGGACAGAGATGTTTGATAATCCACTAGAGGTCAGTGTCAGAGTCTCAGCGCCTTCTGGAGATGCCACCTGTGTAGCGCCCGACCCAGTGGCTTTGTACCAACCGTTTGTCAGAAGGGCTTTTTGAGTCCACCATGACAATTTGAATGTCCCAGCGTCCAGGCCGCGAAGTGAGAATTTTCCGTTGCTTTGTGTGCACGTTGAAGTTTTCCAAGCCAAGGTCTCTGCATCGTGTGCAGTGATACAAACATTTGACTCTGGCTGATCGGCACCACTCGTGATGATCCCAGAGATTGACGGACCCCGTGAGATTGTGATGTCACCAAGAGCGATGTCACTATCAGCAAGACGCGACGAAATAGTGCCGATGTCGGCACTGATCCCATTGCTTGCATTGATAAATCCGGGCTTGTAATCGCTGGCCCACACGTCAACTCTGAATCGATACGAAGCAGTTGGATTAAGTCCTCTGAGCGTGAATTTTCCGTCAGAACTAGTGCACGTTGAGCCAGCCCAGTCGCCCCATCCATTGGTTGAGTCTTTCAGTGCGCCGATACAGACACCTGAAACGGCATCGCCAGATGAATTGACAATTCTGCCAGTAGCTTTCTTTCCAGCTGAAAGAGTTACATCTCCTAGCGAAACATCAACAGATGCAAGAGTTTTAAGAGTTGCATCAGATTTAGTTTGTGATGTTGTAGCGGATTGGACATACCAGCCATTCTGGTAGTCGCCCGCGTTTGGTCGAACCTCAAATGTGTAGTCGCCCGAAGTGAGGCCGCGAATGTTGACTTTTCCATCTGTGCCTGAACAACTGCTGCCGCCCCAATCACCCCAGCCGTAGTTATTGACTTTCTTGTATGCGGTGATGCAAACATTTGCAACAGGCGTAGAACCATCTTTAACTGTGGCCGTAAATTTTGGACCCGTTCGCAGGATCTGAGTCAGATTAGATATTGAACTTCCGATGGTGAACACCTGAGCATCATCTGCGGATTTCGATGGATTTCCGGATTCGGTGAAGTAACCAGATCCGTAATCGGAGCTCATCGGAGGATTGATAAAGAGTTTGTAGTCGCCATCTTCTAAACCGCGTAGTAGAAATTCTCCGTCGACGTTTGTACAGCTACTAGCAACCCAAATTCCGACCGAAAAACTGTCTTGACTAGTTTGCTTGATTGCAGTGACGCACGCCCCTTGGATACCGGCTGGATCTGTGTTGCTCACTTTTCCTGAGATTGATTTCCCAGCTGGAATAGTCACATCAACGTTATTGATGTCTGCAGTTGTAATGCTTTGAGTTGTTGCGGAGTTGTAATCGGTGCTGCCTCCGAGAAAGATAGAGCGAAGATTTCCTGACTGAGCATCAAATCGAACGCGATAAGTGCCAACTGAAAGACCTTTTAGTTTCCACGGTCCAGGAGCAGTGAAGCAGTTGGATGTTACGTAATCGCCCCAACCTATATCAGAATCATTGCTTTTATATGCGGCAGCGCAAACTCGACCTTCGGAGCCATCACCTGTGGAAAGGTTTCCAGAAATTGCATAACCACGGGGAAACGAAATGTCTTGCCCAGATACTCCCGGCGAACTTGATGAAATAACAATCTGTGTCAGTGAGTCACGTGATCCACCGAGATAACTCATCCCGTAATCTGAGTGAAAGGTGGAAAGTGTGTAGGTTCCTGGGTCTACACCCCAGATGGAATATGTGCCATCAGACAAAGTTCGGACACCAAAGCCCCCCATGGGCCTAGATGTCTCGGGATCAATGAGCATTGCGGTGACTGATGCTTCAGACACTGGTAACCCACTCGCATCCGTTACTTGGCCGCGGATGTATTTACCTGCTACCAAAGTGGGGCTAATTGTTTTGGTGGCAGTTGCTCCGGCTGCGAGTGAAACGACTGTTGCTTCCGAGTAACCACGGGTGGGAATGACTTGGTCGTACCACTCGCTTTTAAACGGCGCACCTGGCATGCTGCCAAAATGAATGCGATAGGAACCGAAGATGAGTCCAAGGGTGTATACACCAGCAGAATCTGTGCATGCACGTGCGGCTTCGAGTAAGCTGTAGCTTCGCCCCGAACCACCGTCTTTGAACGCGGTAGCGCACACTTCTCCAGCGCCAACTGGACCTGATGGTCCACTGATAGTTCCAGTGATCGAACCAACTTGAGGCAAGGTCAATTGCACTCCTGAAATGTCGCTTGATGCAACAGGGAATTTGCATGAGTCACCGCATGTGGCGTCGAGTGGGATGACTAGGTATTGATTATCTACTTTTTTTACTGAGAAGTAAGTTCCGTTTAAGTTGACTTGCAAATACAGATTGGGTTGGCTTTGGTCAACGCCAGAAATGTCCCATGTGCCGTTTTCTCCAACTCTTACGACGTAGCCGTCGCCGGTTGACTGATAAGAGGTTGCGGTACGAGAGAGATAGATGGTTGCTTTTTCGGTGACAGGTGCGCCAGTACTTGTGGAAAGTGATCCAGATACACGGACTCCTGTATCAGTGGTTGACAAATCAATATTGGTTACGCCGGATGCAGTGAGGGTTAGGCAGGTCGCGTCAGGAAAAAACCTTGTCACTCCACCAATAGTTCCCGTTTTGTACAAACGCCATAATGCTGTACGTGGGGCAGATGACAATGGGCGATAAATAATCTTCCACGGGAATCGTGTGTCGAGGGCTTGAGAAAAAGTTCCATTGTTTCCAACCATTGCCACTTCTAGTTGGCCTGTTGGTAGCGACATACAACCAGAGCCCATGGGATATTGCACAAAAGCAATCTGCACTGTTCCTTTTGGCACAGGCATGCCGCCGGCAGTGATTGTTCCTGTGGCGGTTCCTGTGGCTGCATGAACAACTTCTGCAGAACTTGTAATGACTGCAAATGTTGAGAGTGCAAGTGCAAGATGCACAAACACTCGTCGGAAATTATGTGAACGCTTCAAGTTTCCCCCTTGTACCTATTAAATAGGTGACAATGTGAAGTATAAAGAGATATCTCTAAGTGGGAGAAGAAGGGGGAGAATCCGTGCATCGCTTTAGAAAACTTGTTGCAGTGACTGTGCTTGTCGTTGTAACTACAACTGCGTGCAGCAGTAGTAAACAAGAAGAACCGAATTTGGATTTTGGATTGCCTGGTGGAATTACTGAGAACACTGGCTTTGTCACGCAATGCAGGTCAGATCTAGTGACCCAAAACGAAACTGAATCTCAATATCGCAATACCTATTTCACTATTGGTCTGGATGGAACTGAGACGATTCAGTCTCAAGTTGTTGGGCCTACACCATGCCCGTGAATGGTGCCCCGAAGAGGTCTAGGCCTTCCTTGTCGAGATCGGTTCTCGTCGTAGAACGCAACAAAGGCGACACCCTTCGGTGCCGCCTTTGACTACTTTGCATTACCTCTCTTCGTGAAGGAGAGTGAGCTTTGCACGAGCATTGCATTTGGTTTTGTGAGGAGCCCTGGAGGGGAATCAAACCCCTCTCTCCCAGTTCACGACACTGGACGCGTTATCACTACACCACCAGGGCCAACACAAATGTGGACATAGGGGTCGGAAGAAGGGCAAAAAAGAGGGCTAGGCAACTAGTGCCTAGCCCTACTTAATGTCCAGTGTCGTGTGAGAAAAAGTGTACCGAGATTTCGCTCAGTGGCTGATGTCTACCCCAGCAGGGTTGACTTCACGGCGTTGTGAAGCGCAGCGTTAGTGGTGATGGACGTGTTTCCTTGCCAGTTCATCACGCCGCTTTGATCCACCATGTGCCCGCCAGCAGCCTGCACAATCGGCACGAGTGCCGCAATGTCGTATGGCTCGAGACCAATTGCATCAACAGCAACATCTACTGCGCCTTGCGCCACCAACATGTGTTGCCAAAAATCGCCATAACCACGCACGCGTTTCACTGAACGTTTCAAATTCTTAATTGCGTCGCCGTACCCGGCCTCGCGCCACGCGGCATTCTCCGTAATAGATAGTGATGCTTCGGCAAGAGTGTCAACATCGCTCACGCGAATGGGCTGGCCATTACAAAATGCACCAGCACCTTCAAAGCCCCACCACCGTGTGGCCATTGCAGGAGCCGACACCATGCCAAGCACAGGCCCGCGATCGCGATGCACCAAGCCAATCAACGTGGCCCACACAGGAACACCGCGAACAAAGTTTGACGTGCCATCAATAGGGTCGATAACCCAGGTGTATTCGCCGTCGCCACCAGAGCCATGTTCTTCGCCGTACCACGCATGGTGTGGGCGTTGCGCACGAATGAGATCCATAATCACCGTCTCTGTGCCGCGATCTACTTCGGTGACCTCTGTTTGATTGGCCTTGATGTCGACAGTGAAGTTGCGCGCGTTGAAACGGGGGAGAGTGATTGCATCTGCTGCGTCTGCCAATGCGATGGCAAATTGAAGTTCAGCGGCGAGGTCACTCATGGTGTCCACGGTAGTACCTGGCGTGTTTGGTTTTCCGACTACTTATGCAAAAGCGTCTTACGAAAGAAGCCCGCGAACCGCAGCAACAATTCCATCTGTATCCAAACCGAAGCGAGCCAAGATGGCATCAGGCTTGTCATGAGGAATGAACTGTGTGGGAACTCCCAGCGACTCAACGGGCACAGCAGACGAAATGGCATGCACCTGGCTTGCAATCGCCGCGCCAATGCCGCCATCGCGAATACCGTCTTCCACGGTAAGCACGGCACCGTGGCTTGCAGCATCGCGAATCATCGCCGGATCTAATGGCGCACAACAACGAACGTCATACAACGTGGCAGAAATGCCAGCCTCACTCAACACCGCAATAGCTTTCTCGGCTGCGCCCACCATTTTTCCAATTGCAAGAATGGCAATGCGTCCGTCGCCAGAAACCATCTTGTTCGCAAGCACACCGCCGCCTATCGCACCAGCACCAACACTGCGGGCAGTGCCCTTTGGATAACGAATAACAACTGGACCTTCGTTCGTCAATGTTGTCGCGTCGTGCAGCATCTGCTCTAGCTCTTCCACAGACGAAGGCGCAAGCACTCGCATGCCAGGAACTTTCGACAACAACGCCATGTCATACACACCGTGGTGACTTGGGCCGTCGTCACCCGTAACGCCGGCGCGGTCTAAACAAAACACCACAGGCAAACGATGCAATGCAACGTCGTACACCACTTGATCCCACGCGCGAGACAAGAACGTGGAGTACAAAGCAACTATCGGACGCATGCCACCAAGGGCCATGCCTGCTGCTGCAGTCACAGCATGTTGTTCCGCGATACCAACATCGAAGAAGCGCGAAGGGAATTGCGACTGAAAATCAAGCAACCCTGTTGGCCCTGGCATAGCTGCAGTGATTGCAACAATGCGTGGATCAGCTGATGCTTCCTTCACAATCGCAGAACTAAATGCACCCGTGTATCCGCTAACGGCGGTCTTGCGTGGTCCGTCAAGTGGGTCAAACTTTGACGTGTCGTGCAGGTGCTTCTCGTCGTCATCTTCAGCAGGCGAGTAACCACGGCCTTTTTGCGTGAGCACGTGCACCACAACGGGGCCTTCGTCTTGACGAGCAAGTGCAGATTGAAATGCGTTCTCAAGCCCGGCAATGTCGTGACCATCAAACGGGCCCACATAATGAACACCAAGTGCTTCGAAGAATGACGGCGGTTGTAAGAACTCACGAACAGCTGCCTTAAATGCTTCAACACCAAGCTCAGCTTGCCTTCCTATCACTGGCAAGTCACGCATGAACGCTTCCAGTTTGCGTTGACGACGCACATACACAGGGTTGAGGCGAATGTCTGTGAGTGCGCGCGACAATTTTCCGGTGACACGATCTGTCAACTTCGGAACTTCACCTGTTGCATCGGCAGGTGCGACACCAACAGAAGTGAGGTTAGAAATAGTTGGCGCATAACTACGGCCATTGTCGTTCAGCACGATGATGACGCGACTCTTTGAATGACCCAAGTTGTTTAGAGCCTCGTATGCCATGCCGCCTGTCATGGAACCATCACCAATAACAGCGACAACATGGCGATGTTGCGCAACACCTGCGTCTCGTGCGACGGCTAAACCATGTGCATACGACAGAACTGTTGATGCATGACTGTTCTCAATGAAGTCATGGCGACTTTCTTCGCGGCTGGGGTAGCCCGAGATGCCACCAGTCTGGCGAAGCTTGGCAAAACCAGATTGACGACCCGTGAGAATCTTGTGCACATACGACTGATGTCCTGTGTCCCACAAGATGGCATCGGTAGGGCTTTCGAAAACACGGTGCAATGCAATGGTGAGTTCCACAGCACCAAGGTTTGAACCAAGGTGTCCGCCGGCCTCGGCAACAGCGTGCACGATGAAGTCACGAATCTCGGTGGCAAGGTCATCTAACTGAGCAGCAGGCAGGGCACGAAGATCGGCCGGCTCTTTGATGCGCTCGAGAATTGCCATGGGTTCTCAGGCTATCTCTCGGGCTCGTTGTGGCTCATGTGACTAGCGATACGGTGCATTTATGACAGATATTTTCAACCTTGCTGGCAAAGTGGCCCTGATTACGGGCGGTAACGGGGGCATTGGCCTCGGCATGGCGCGGGGGCTTGCAGCACTGGGCCGCGTGGACTCATGTTTCGTCAATGCCGGTGTTGGCGGTCAGGCCGAAAGTTTTGTGAGCATGACAGATGACGAATGGCATCGCGTCTTGCGTGTGAATTTGGATGGTGCTTTTTACACAGCACAAGTTGCAGTACGCAGCATGGTGGCAGCAGGCACTGGTGGTTCAGTTGTCTTCACTACATCTGGCTCTGCATATTTTGGTCAGCAACGCGGACAGCATTACGGAGCATCAAAAGCTGGTGTCATTTCTATGATGCGTGCAATTGCTGTTGAGCATGCACGCCACGGCATTCGTAGTAACGCAGTATTGCCTGGCTGGATTGAAAGTGAAATGACAGCACCCGCACTTGGCTGGAGCACGTTCGTTGAAAAAGTAATGCCACGTATTCCGATGCGTAGGTGGGGAGACCCGAATGACTTCTCAGGAATTGCTGCGTACTTTGCAAGCGACGCGAGCAAGTATCACACTGGCGATGTCATCACCATTGACGGTGGTTATCACAGTTTCTGAATTATGCGATGCCGCCGGCTGCTGGATGGCCGGCACGTAATTCTTCAAACTTTGCATCTAGGCGACGTTGATTCCAACGATGTATAGCCCCGCCTACAACAAAGCCGCCGCCTAACGCGACGAGTCCACCAAGGCCATCGAGCCAGTAGTGGTTGCCGGTAACGATGATGCAGAACAATGTGAGCGCGGGATACAACAACACTGCAGCGCGCACCCATTTGCGACGCGCTAGTGGCCAGATACCAAACGCACACCATGATGCCCACCCAATGTGGAGACTTGGCATTGCCGCGTATTGATTCGATCGTTTAGCGATGCTGCCAGAATCGAAATCCCATGGCCCGCCATAATCTTTCAACGTGTCAACAAAACCGAAACTGGTGGCGCCGTTGTAGTTGCGCAACTTGGTGGGGATGCATTCGCCACCAAACGTCGCTTTCGGCACGACTACGCCATCAACAATGGTTGCGCCCTCTGCGACCGACGTGACAGTTCCAGGACACGGTGCATCGAGCAATCGTGGTGGCATCAATGGGAAAAGTGCAAAACCGATAATGGCAAGACCAGTCATTGCGGCAAGTGCGTTACGAAACAGTGGGAACACATCTTTACGACGACGAAAGAGTACGTAGAACACTCCAATTGTGACGGCAAAGTGGGCAGTGCCGTAATACGTATTCAATGCCTGAAGAATCCATTTGTACGGAAGCATGAACTGCTGAATAGATTCCTCGTGATACAGGCCAACAGCGCGCTCCCAGCGAATGACCTTCATCGCGTTGTTGAACGAATGAAGTGGCACGTCTGAGCCCTTCACTTCGATGGACCCAAATTGGTTACGCGTCAAGGAGTACACGAAATAGAAGCCACCCATAATGAGGACTTCTTTCCACCACCTCGTACGGTGCTCACGCACCTCGTCGGGGGAAGAGGCAATTGATGCGTCTGACATGTGCCCTCCACAATACGACCCCGCCCGAGGCTTGGACTCCACAGCCCAAGTAGGATTTGACCTTGTGAGTCTCATAGATCTTTCCCACGAGTTCGATTCATCCGTCTTGGCACGGGTGCTGGCAAAAGGAAGGGCCACCGGAGCAGGGTTCTCCGAGGTCTTTATAGAGGACAAACGCTCTATGGGCGCCGGCCTTGATGACGGCGTGGTGGAGCAGGTGTCTAGCGGTCGTGACTCGGGTGCTGGCATTCGTGTCATCAATGGGGAGACCACAGGTTTTGCGTACACAGCAGATCTCAGCGAAGCGGGCCTGATGGCAGCTGCTGAAGCAGCCGCAGCCGCAGCGAGCACGGGCGATGGCCACACGCACACAGTGTCGCTTGGTCCCGTAAAGCGCCAGCAGGTAAACAACGTACGTATTGCGCCGCAAACAGTTCCGAAGGCACGCAAGATTGAACTGCTCAGCATTGCAAATGATGTTGCACGCGGAATTGACGGAAGCATTGTGCAAGTGAGCGCCGGCTACAGCGACAGCACGCGACGCATTCTTATTGCAAACTCTGATGGCGTATTTGCAACCGACGAACAAGTACGCACCATTTTTCGTGTGAGCGCAGTTGCCAACGGCGATGGTGGCATGCAAACGGGTTATGACTCGCTTGGTCACACCATTGGTTTTGAATTGTTTGAAGAAGAAAGCGTTGCCGAGTTGGCAGAGCGCGCAGCTCGCCAGGCAGTAAGCAAACTTCGTGCGCGCCCAGCGCCAAGTGGCGCTATGCCAGTTGTTATCAAATGTGGTTCTGGTGGCGTGTTGTTTCACGAAGCATGTGGACACGGTTTGGAAGCAGACCTTGTTGCGCGCGGTGCCAGTGTGTACGCAAACCGAGTTGGTGAACTTGTCGCGTCTCCGCTTGTCACCTTGGTAGACGACGGCACAATGTCGCGCGAGTGGGGCGCCATTGGTATCGACGATGAAGGTCACGCAAGCCAGCGCAATGTGCTCATTAAAGATGGTGTGCTCACCGATTACATGTGGGATCACATTCGTGCCCGCAAAGAAGGTCGTGCACCAAGTGGCAACGGCAGGCGCCAAAGCTATGAACACTTGCCAATGGTGCGCATGACAAACACATTCGTACTGAATGGCAACGAAGAGCCCGACGCAATTGTGCGCGCTACTGAAAAAGGTGTGTACGTAGCCAAGTTGGGTGGCGGCCAAGTAAACACTGCAACCGGCGACTTTGTATTCGGCATGACCGAGGCATACCTCATTGAAAACGGACAAATCACCGAGCCACTGCGTGAAAGCAATCTCATTGGTAACGGACCACAAGTACTTGCAGACATTGACTTACTCGGTAACGACTTTGCAATGGGTAACCCAGGAACATGTGGCAAAGATGGCCAAGGCGTACCTGTTGGCGATGGACAACCAACACTTCGTGTGAAGTCACTCACCATTGGTGGAACCGCAGCATGAGCAAGAAGAGCGTTGACGACCTGCAAGCAATTGCCGATGCCGTTATTGCTGAGGCGCGTCCGGGTGAACAAATCGAAGCGCATGTTTCGCGTGGTCGTGAAACAGATATTCGTGTGTACCAAGGTGAAGTAGAGCATTTTGTTTCGGCACAGAGTCAAGGTGTTGGCATTCGTGTCATCATCGATGGTCGCACCGGAACATCACACGCTGGACGACTTGATGAAGCTTCATGGCGCGAAGTGTTGGAAGAGGCACGTGAGAACGCACTGCTTGGCGGTGTAGACGAATGGGCCGGCCTTGCGTCACCCGATGGCGTTCCCGTAGTGGAACAGCAATTGTGGGACGACGAACTCGATTCTTTTGACACCGCCCGCAAGATTGAAATTGCTAAAGAACTCGAACGCTTGGCATTGGCAGCAGACCCACGCATTCGTATTGACGATTCGAATTATTCAGATGGCGCTTCGGAGGAAGCATTCGCAACCACGAATGGTATTCGCAGTAGTGGCCGTTCAAACAGTTGCTACGCCAGCATCAGTGTGATGGCTGATGACAATGGTGAAACACAAACGGGTTGGGCCTATGCATTGGGCAAAAACCCAGGTGAGTTTGATCTTCCAAAGGCGGCTACACAAGCAGCTCTGCGTGCCACCAGTTTGTTAGGTGCTGTGAAGCCACCAAGCAAGCGCACCACCGTGGTGCTTGACCCCATGGTCACGTCACAGTTCTTGGGAATCATTGGTTCCACCTTGAATGGTGAGAGCGTGGTGAAGGGGCGCAGTTTGTTTGCTGGCCGTCTTGGTGAAGAAGTGGCAAGCCCTTTGATTACTTTGACCGATGACCCCACTGATTCACGTGCGTACACCGCAACAGAAATTGATAGTGAAGGCCTTGCCGCGCGACGCAATGTGCTCATTAAAGATGGTGTGTTGCAGATGTATGTGCACTCCTCGTACTCGGCACGCCGTGCAGAGACAAAGAGCACCGGCAACGCAGTGGGCGGCGGCGTGGGGTGCATGGCATTGCAGCTCACCCCTGGAACGAAATCACAGGAAGAACTCATCGCTGGCATTGAAGAAGGAGTACTTATTCAGAGCGTGCAAGGTTTGCACTCTGGTGTGAACCCCATTTCTGGTGACTTCTCAACAGGTGCTTCTGGTGTGATGATTCGCAATGGCAAAACTGCTGAACCCATTCGTGAGTTCACGATTGCTTCTACATTGCAGCGCATGTTGCTCGATGTGCAAGCCATTGGCAACGATGTTGACTGGCTGCCATCACGCGCAGCCGGTGTCACCTTGGTGATTAACGACGTCACAATGAGTGGAGAATAAACAGCCATGGCTATTGCGGCCGCGGCTGCCATAGAGAGGCATCCACATCTTGCCGAACACACACCTGCTGGGTTTGTGCGTGTCGACATGCATTCGCACACCATGTTTTCTGGAGACTCCACCACAACAATTGATGAGATTGCAGAATCGGTGATTGAAGCTGGCATTGACGTGTTGTGTGTAACCGACCACAACGCCATTGAAGGAGCGTTGCGCCTACAACGTGCACTGGAAGGCGATGGTGTGTGCCGCGTAGTAGTGGGCGAAGAAGTTCGTACGCACACTGGCGAAATCATTGGCTTATTCTTGTCTGAGCGCATTCCGTTTGGTGCGCCGGCCGCAGAGACCGCACGCCAGATTCGCTCTCAAGGTGCACTTGTATACATTCCGCACCCGTTCGACCCCATGCGTCGCAATCTCACAGAGGCATCACTGGAAGAGATCACTGCAGCCGGATTAGTTGATGCCATTGAAGTGCATAACTCAAAGACTTCGTTGCAGTCATTGAACGCGCGTGCGCTTGGTTTTGGTGTGGAACATGCACTTGGCTTAGGTGCAGGCAGCGATGCACACGTACCTCATGCATTGGGAAGTGCATTTGTAGAGATGCCCGATTTCGACGGCCCTACAGAGTTCTTATCGAAGCTTCGAGAAGGCCGAATTGTGGGCCATCACTGGGATAAAGCACGCCCATGGAGTGCGCGAATTATCCCTTCAGTTACTGACGATTACTAACGATTCAGTAGTACAGGAATCTGGCGTGGGCCACGAACCTGACCATTTGCCCACGTTGTCTTCTTTGTGGGATCAAGTGAGTAGTTCGGGAAGGCGCGAAGCCATTCTTGGAATGCCACCAACATCTCGAGGCGAGCCAAGTTTGAACCTGCGCAACGGTGAATACCTAAACCAAACGCAACATGGCGATTGTTCTGGCGGTCGAGTTTGAAAATGTGCGCATCTTCAAATGCTGCAGGGTCGTGGTTTGCTGCAGGGAACGTAACAAGCGTTTGATCACCCGCGTGCATGGGGCAACCCTGCACATTGACATCGTTGATTACTTTGCGCGCCATGGTGACAGGTGCGTAGTAACGAAGCACTTCTTCGTTTGCTGTTTGCCACAACGGATCGTCGTTTGGTACTGCAATGAGTTGTTGCACTTCGTTGTTGTGTTGCGCAAAGTGCCACAACCCAGAACCAATGGCACTCCACGTGGTGTCGATGCCAGCAATGATTTGCAAACGGATGTAGCCAACCTTGATGTCCCAATCAACTTCTTTGCCGTCAATCTCTGCATTGGCAACAACAGTGAGCAAATCGTCTTTCGGATTTTCCAAGCGATCTTTCAAGATGGCACTGATGTAGTGCGTCATCTCGGTGAGAACTTGCAAACGAATGGCGTTGTCTTTCGGTGCGAGTTGGAAGTTCTTATAGATCCAGTCGCGGAACAAGTCGGCGTCTTCTTCTGGCAACCCGGTAACGATGCAGATGCCGTGCACAGGGATGTTTTGTGTGTACTGCACTGCAGCATCCACAGCGTCCATGCCGTCGAGTTCTTTGATGAGGCCACGGCAGTAGTCACGCATTTCTTGTTCAATTGCAGCAATTGCTTTCGGGTTGAATGCAGGAAGAATCAGGCGGCGATGACCGTGATGGTCTGGCGGATCTGATGTGATAGGGGGAGCCGCTGCGCGTGGTGCGTCGGGGCGAGCCACGTTGACCCAAATGGAAGAGAAGTCCTCTGTGTTGTTAGCGATGTCGCGAACCGCATCCATAGTGACCGGCATAAAAGCGCGGCCATAACGCTCGGTGGAGCCAACAGGGCATACCTCACGAACATCGTTCCAAATGTCGATTGCGTTTTCGCCCCAGCCGTCGTCAAGCCAGTCCCAGTCGTTCACCCAGTCAGTCACTGGTGGTGTATCTGGGCGATTTTCTGCTCCGTAAGCCATGGTTCCCCCTTGGTTCGTTAGTGAGGTGAAGTGTAGTCACCCTAGGTGGAATAGGCGAATGGGAGAACGTGCTCTGGGGTTCTATTTGCTCGAAAGAACAATGCCAATTTCACCCAAATGGGCAGCAGTGGCAACCATTGCCGCCTGTTCGCCAGGCACCGCAAGTGTGATGCCGCGCGCAGGGTCTATCTGAGCAACTAACGCACTGGTGGCGATGACCACGTCGCGCGCAACCACATCGACCGTGTCACCCACGCGCACCGGGGGAGTGATGAGATCAACTGGTAACGCAACACCTTTCCATCCTTCGGGTAATTGCAACGGTGCATCGTCGGACGAAATGAGCGATAACGACAACGGCGTGTTCGCTGCGATGCCAATGCGGGTTGTTGCGTTGGTGGGAATGTCTGCAATGGCATCATCGGCGATGATTGCTTCAGGAAGATCTACCTGGTGAGTATTTGCGAGTGTGAGAGATTCGCCAGCACGAAGTGCGCGTGTAGAAACCAGCACTGAAACCTGCGATGCCCATTGACGTTTTTCTGTAGTTGCCTGCTGCGTAATGACCCCTGTGACCGTGCCGACAATAAGTGAGACGGAAACAACGAATACAAGTTGCGACGTTCGTTTTGTATGCAACATGTGAATGAGCACAGCAACCAATTGACGCAATTGTGTGTGTGCTGCGTGAAGAAAATTGCGAAGTTGCGACATGGGAATCCTTTCGGACCCAATGTGTGCGTTACCTATTCAGCAGAGGATGAAGGAGTGGCTGCAGGAGCAGCAGGAGCACTGCCCGAGTCAGACGACGAGCTTGGTGCTGGAGTGGTGCCAGATTTTCCGCTGTCAGTCTTATAGAAGCCGCCACCTTTGAAAGTGATGCCCACAGGCAGAAAGACTTTCTTCACGGGGCGCACGGTGCCATCGACTGGGTGGACGGCCTCGGTGAGCGAATCATCGGAGAAATCCTGGTGTACCTCAATGGTTTCGCCAGTTTCAGTGAACTTATAGACGTATGTAGGCATTGGTGTCTCCGGGGTTGGCACTCAGGTCCATCGAGTGCCAAATTGTAACTGGCTAGCGTGGGATTCCATGAGAGCCCGTTTCGCCGTCATCCCAGCCGCGGGCCTTGGCACCCGTTTTTACCCGTGGACAAAGGCAGTACCCAAAGAACTGCTTCCCATCGTGGATGTGCCGGCCCTGCAACTGGTGATGGACGAAGCCATTGCCGCTGGCGCCACCCACATTGTTTTGGTCTCGCACGTTTCAAAGACGCCGTTGGAAACATACGTGGCTCCATCGCA
>JAPKZX010000011.1 GCA_026393575.1 Actinomycetota bacterium | reverse complement strand
TGCTCCGATAAACGACACGGTGTCGGCAGCAAGAATCGTGCGCCAAGCGCTTTCAAAACCACGGGCGGCTGAGTTACGAAGCGAGCGCCCCGACTGCACGTCGTCCTTGATTTTTTCAAAGAAAACCACGTATGAGTCCACCGTGACGCCAATAGACACAATGATTCCCGCAACACCTGAGAGTGTGAGCGCTAGACCATTGGTTTTCGACAGCCACGAGATAACGCTCCACAACAACAGACCTGAGACTGTGAGTCCGCCCACAACAACTAACGCGAGAATGCGGTAGTAGAACAACAAGAAAACAAGCACCAACAAAACACCAATAAGACCAGAGACAATCGCGGCCTTCAAAGAGTCTTTACCTAGCGTGGCCGACACTGTCTGAACTGTAGGAATGTCGAATTGAACAGGAACTGCACCGAACTGCAAGACACGAGCCAGTTCGTTTGCTTCTTTTTCAGTAAACGAACCACTGATCTGAACCGAGTTATCGAAAGATGGCGCCTGCACGACGGGTGCGGAAATTACTTCGCCGTCCAAGATGATGGCGATCTGCTTGGTTGGGCAATCTGCACCACCGGCATAGCACTTGCCTGCTAGCGCATTCCACTGATCTTCACCTGCTGCTCCACTTTTCAATTGAGCAACAACAACCCATGCGCCATTGCTGACTTCTGCGGCTGAATCATTGGAGAACACTTCCCCAGTTGCTTCAGCAGGACCAACTAAATAAATCAGGCCGTCTTTACGACCAGGCAACACTGTTTGACCTTCTGCAAGTCCTGTCACTGGATCTGTTGGAACAGTTGTTGTAGTCGTGGAGTCAGCAGCAATATGTCTGGCGCTACCAAGACCACCTGCTGGTTGAGCAAGAGTTGTGGAAGTCTTGTCGGCACCTGCGATGGTCGTTGTGGTTGACCCTGCCACTGTGGTGGTGGTGTTATTTGGGTTGTCTGCCATCCTGATCACTGGACGCATCTCTACTGCACCAGTACGACCAACTAACTCAAGCGCCTGCTGCTGATCTTTGACACCAGGCAAGTTGACAACCACCGTGTCGCCTTGGCGAATGATCTCTGGCTCAGAAACGCCGATGGAGTCAACGCGTTGACGAATGATGTCGACGGCCACTGTTAGTGCGTCAGCGTCATACGTGCCCTTAGGCGTCATCGTGACGGAAGCGCCACCTTGAAGATCGAGGCCAAGTGAAGGCGTATTGCCGGCATAAAGGTTGCCGCCAAACAGCCCTGCCGCCAGAAGGACAATGCCGATGAGAGAGAAAAGTAGAGGGCGACGACTCACTGAGACTTACTTTGCGTCAGATTCTGAAGAGTCGCTGGCGGCAACTGGGGCCTTACGAGCGACCGATGCACGAGCTACGCGAATTTCAATACGTTCTTTGTCATGTCCATCAGCAACGTCGATCCACAAGATGTCACCTTCAATTGCAGTAACAAAGCCGTAGATACCCGAGTTCAGGATGACTTCATCATCAACAGCGATTGAAGACTGAAGATTCTGGGATTCCTTCACGCGACGGCGCTGTGGACGTAGGAGCAGGAAGTACATGGCAGCAAAAATGGCACCAAAAAAAATGAGGCTAAACCAAGGGCTACCGCTGGTGGAGGTAGTGGTTTCTCCAGAAAGTAAAAAAGCAATCACGGCGAGTAATCCTAGCGAGCCATTGCCTGTGGGACTGTTCTCCTTAGCCCCATACCTCAAGGGTTTGACGGCGAAAATCATCAAAAGTGCCTGTCTCAATCGCCTCTTTCATTGAGTTCATCAGCTGAATCGTCCAAGCCACATTGTGGATAGACAACAATCGCGCTGCGCTCGGTTCACCCACCTGAGTCAGATGCCTCAAATAACCGCGGGTATGGGTCTTGCATACCCAGCAATGACACAAGGCATCAAGCGGTTCCTCCGACAACGTGTGCTGTGCATTCTTCATGTGCACCTTGCCTTCGGATGTCAGCGCAGTTCCATGTCGACCAACACGCGTTTGGAGAACACAGTCGAATTGGTCCACTCCAAGCGCAACAGCTTCCACAAGCGATGCAGGGTCACCAACACCCATCAAATACCGTGGCTGATCTTTTGGTAGCTCACCGATACATGCGCCAATTGCATCAACCATCTCAGCGCGTGACTCTCCTACCGACAAGCCACCAATGGCATAACCATCAAATCCAACATCAACTGTTCGTCGTGCACTCTCTGCACGCATCGCAGCATCGGTACCACCCTGCACGATGCCAAACAACGACTGATCGGTACGAGTATGTGCTGCACGTGCCCGAATCGCCCACGCATGTGTGCGCTCTAACGCAAGGCGTACAACATGCGGTTCGGCTGGAAGTGAAGTACAGACATCGAGCACCATTTGAATGTCGGCGCCGATCTTCTGCTGAACATCAACTGCTATCTCAGGAGTAAAGCGATGGTAAGAACCGTCATACGTTGATTTGAAGGTAACTCCATCATCGTCAACCTTTGGGTCTAATGAAAAAACCTGAAAGCCACCAGAGTCAGTGAGTGAGAGACCTTCCCATGCCGCAAACGCACCTAGCCCACCGAATTGTTCAATGACCTCGGCGCCCGGGCGCAACATCAGGTGATACGTATTCCCCAGAACAATCTGTGCTCCCAACTCTGCGTAGTCACGAGCACTCAAGTACTTGATTGCTCCACGCGTACCTACCGGCATGAAGCACGGTGTGTTGTAGGTACCGCGATGCGTAGTTGCTGTGGCGCTACGCGCTCCACCCTCACTGGCTGATATATCTAGATTGACGCGAAACATTTGAGTTAATTCTTTTCTCGAGATATCAGCATTGCATCACCGAACGACAAAAACCGGTATTCCATTTCAATTGCTGTTGCGTACAACTGACGCCATCTCTTGCCAACGAAAGACTCAATCATTAACAACAGAGATGTCTTGGGGAGATGAAAGTTCGTCAACATCACATCAACGATCTTCCACTCGTAGCCAGGTGTGATGAAAATATTGGTACGCCCAGACAGATTTCCAGTCGAACCAGCAGACTCAAGAGCGCGCACGGCAGTGGTTCCAATAGCAATGACACGGTTGGCAGATTTGCACGCCTCAATCACTGACGGCTCAATGTTGTACATCTCTGAATGAATGACATGATCCAATGGATTGTCCGTAGAAATAGGTTTGAACGTGTCGAGTCCCACCACTAACTCCACTCGATGGATCTGAGCGCCCGTTGCAGTAACGGCTTCAATGAGTTCAGGCGTGAAGTGCAGACCGGCAGTTGGTGCTGCAGCACTAGCCGCACGACGCGCATACACAGTTTGATATCGCTCGCCGTCTTTCAATGAACCACGAATATACGGAGGCAATGGCATTGCACCAATACGGTTCACCAAAGCCAGAGGATCTTCGTCGATAATTTCTACGACAAATGTGTCGCCCGCTTCGGTGCGTGGCCCAATGCGCACTACACGCTTTCCAAAGTATTCGAGAATTTCGCCTTCTTTCAATTTGCGAGCGGGCCGAATCAAGGCCTCCCACAAACGATGGTCAGGCGAACGTTGCTCAAGAAGCAACACCTCCGCTGTGCCACCTGTTCGACGTTGAAGCATGAGCCGTGCCGGCAGAACACGCGTGTCGTTCACAACGATGACGTCACCAGGACCGACTAATGATGGCAAATCTCTGACGTGCAGATGTTGCGTGTTTTCCGCATCGAGTGCAACTAGTAACCGAGCTGAATCTCGGGGTTCGATCGGCTTTTGAGCAATACGGGCCTCAGGAAGGTCGTAGTCGATGTCAGAAAGTTGCACGCACAGAGGCTACGGGTTGGCGAGGTGCAAGCGAGCAGCATCCATCGCCACTCGCCCACGTGGCGTACGCGCAATGAGCCCCTGCTGAATAAGAAAGGGTTCGTACACGTCTTCGACTGTCTCGGGTTGCTCACCCACCGCAATAGCCAATGTGGTGAGCCCAACTGGCCCACCTTCGAATTGCTCACAGAGACTGCGCAAGATGGCACGGTCGACTTTGTCGAGACCCAGTTCATCAACCCCGAATACACGCAACGCTTCTAGTGCTGTGTCGGCGGTGATGTGACCATCGCTACGCACTTCGGCAAAGTCTCGTACGCGACGCAATAAGCGGTTAGCGATACGTGGAGTTCCCCTGCTGCGACGAGCGATATGAATAGATGCTTCTTTCGTGACGGGCACATCAAGAATTCCCGCGGCCCGAGTAACAATGGAATCAAGTTCCTCGGCGTCGTAGTAATCGAGGCGAGCGACCAAACCGAATCGGTCACGAAGTGGCCCTGTGATCATTCCCGTACGAGTAGTAGCGCCAATCAATGTGAATCGAGGCAATGTGAGGCGAATAGATGATGCTGCCGGCCCCTTGCCCACCACGATGTCGATCTGGAAATCTTCCATTGCTGGATACAAAATTTCTTCAACAGCGCGAGAAAGACGATGTATTTCGTCGATGAACAACACGTCACCCTCGCCAAGTTTGGTGAGGATAGATGCAAGGTCACCGGCTCGTTCAAGAGCAGGACCACTAGTGACGTGCATTGCTACGTTCATCTCGGCAGCCACGATTCCTGCGAGTGTTGTTTTTCCAAGACCAGGAGGCCCTGCCAGCAAAATATGATCTGCTGCTTGACCACGCTGTTTAGCGGCACCGAGCACGATGTCTAAATGCTCTTTCAGTTCTCGCTGACCAACAAAATCATCGAGATGTCTCGGACGAAGACCAACTTCGTCAGATACCTCGCGCTCAGAATTGATGAATGGATCTAGAAATTCATCACGCACGTCGTGCTCCCAGCATTGCTAATGCATCTCGCAACATTGTTTCAGCATCGTCTGCAGTGGTGAGCTGACGCATTGCTTCACGAATCTCTTCTGGCCCGTACCCAAGCGCGGTGAGTGCCTCACGGACATCTGCTGCTGCCGACTGTACAGAACCGTACGCGTCTACGGCAGAGATTCCCTCGAGATTGAGACGTGATTTCAGTTCAATCATTAAGCGCTCAGCAGTCTTTTTGCCAACGCCTGGAACAACAGTGAGTGCCTGCGTGTCGCCTGATGTAACAACCGTGACGAGAGCTGTAGGTGAATACGTAGACAAAATCGCCATGGCCATTGCAGGGCCAATGCCGTGGGTAGCAATAAGTATGTTGAACGTGTCTCGCTCGACACGAGACGAAAAGCCGAACAGGGTTTGAGCATCTTCGCGAATGTGATGATGAACATGTAGAAACACCGACACAGTCGGTTCAAGTTCAGCAAATGTTGATGTAGTCACTGAACACAGATACCCAACTCCAGCAACTTCAATGAGAACTGTGGAAGGCGTGAAACGTTCGAGCACCGTGCCGCGCAGACTGCCAATCATTTGACACCTCGCATAAGTGCTGCATCACGTGAAGCAATAAAAGGCGCAATGGAACAATGGCACAACGCAATAGCTGCCGCGTCGGCAGCGTCTGCTGGTTGCGGCGCAGATTCGAGATGTAAACGTTGCTGCACCATGTGACCAATTTGATCTTTTGTTGCGCCACCCCACCCAGCAACAGTGTTTTTTACTTGTGACGGCGTGTACTGAGCAACCTCACACCCCGCGCGTGATGCCAATGCCAAAACAATGCCACTTGCCTGGCCAACACCCATAGCGGTACGAACGTTGTTTTGGAAAAAGACTTGCTCGATGGCCACAGCATGGGGGCGATACTCAGAGAGCAATGCCTCGATCTCTTGATGTATTTCGCCAAGTCGTTCGGGGAGAGAATTGTTCGTGGGGGTGCGAATAACGCCCAAAGCCCGGGCTGTGATGTCTTGAGCCGAGTTCATCTGCAGAACGGCATACCCACAACGAGTGAGCCCTGGGTCTATTCCCAAGATGATGTAGCCCTCTGAAGAACCCTGACCGAACATAGGTTCGTATTGTACCCCAGGCTCCTACCGCCCGTGTGGGAATGTCAGCGAGCGGCCTCGACGGCTGCCACGAGCTCTTCAACAGGGCGGAAAGTCAAGCCAGCTATAGCCCTATGGACATAGCGGATGGTGCCATTGGCATCGATGACGAACACGCTGCGACGAGGGAATCCGAGAGGACCTACCGTTCCGTACAGGGCGGCAACGGCCTTATCGGTATCTGCAAGGAGCGGAAAACCGAATCCGTGCTTGTCGGCAAACGCCTCATGGCTAGCAACATCTTGCGCTGAGATAGCGAGAACTTGGGCACCGACGTCAGAGAAAGCAGACAACTCGTTGTTGTATGAGTTCAGTTGTTTCGTGCACACCGGAGTGTCATCACCTGGGTAAAACACCAATACAACTGGCTTACCTCGGTACGACGCCAATGAATAGGACTGAGAACCAGTGCCTGGCAATGTGAATTCGGGAGCTTGTTCCCCTACTGCAACGGCCATCAGTCAATCTCCTGCATCAATGATTCGTCGATATCGAAATTAGCGAAGACGTCTTGTACATCGTCGTTATCTTCCAACATGTCCATAATACGCAGAATCTGACGCGCATCTTCAAGCACAGTCACCTCAATTGTGTTCGAGGACACCATTGTGCTTTCTGCGCTCTGCACCTCAATGCCAGCAGCCTCGAGGGCGTCCTTCACGTCATAGACCACTGAAGGATCGGTGAGAATTCTCCATGAATCACCGTCTGGCTCAATGTCGTCCGCCCCTGCTTCAAGCGCGGCAGTCATGACGGTGTCTTCTTCAATAGCAATGGGTACCAAGATGAGTCCGCGGCGAGAGAACTGCCAGCTAACGGCACCAGGTTCAGCCATGGATCCGCCGAACTTTGTGAATGCGCTGCGAACATCTGCAGCAGTGCGATTGCGATTGTCGGTGAGAACATCAACCAAGAGTGCAACTCCGCCTGGTGCATAGCCTTCGTACATGATGGTCTCGTAGTTCGCGCCACCAGTTTCTCCCATGCCGCGCTTCACTGCTCGATCAATTGCATCTTTCGTCATCTGTGCAGCCTTGGCCTTTTGCACCACAGTTCGAAGAGACGCGTTTGACTCAATGTCTCCTCCGCCGCCTTTTACTGCTACTTCAATTTGACGAGACAATTTTGCAAACAGTTTTCCGCGTGCTTTATCTGCAGCACCCTTCTTGTGTTTGATTGTTGCCCATTTAGAGTGACCAGACATCGGTTACACCTTTCCTGCAGTTGGCATTAAAGAAATAAAGTACTCGTGCAACCGAACATCGTGGGACAGTTCCGGATGAAACGAAGCAGCCATCACGTTTCCCTGTTGCACCAACACGGGCTCATCTCCGAGTCGGCCAAGAACTTCAACCTCGGCGCCCACGCGCTCAATGCGTGGTGCTCGTATAAAGACGCCATGAAATTGACCGACGCGAGTATCTATATCTGACTCAAAAGAATCCACCTGACGACCAAATGCATTGCGTCGAACAGAAATATCTATGGCGTTAAAGCTGCGTTGATCACTACGGCCATCGAGAATTTCAGATGACAAGAGAATCATGCCCGCACAGGTTCCAAACGTAGGCATGCCTTCGGCAATACGCGCAGCAATGGGATCGAACAAACCCGACGACTCCAACAGTTGAGACATTGTGCTCGATTCTCCACCGGGCATCAATAACGCATCAACGCTTGCCAATTGTTCAGGCGTACGCACCTCGACGGTCTTTACACCTATCGAACTAAGCGACTCACAATGAGCAGCAAAGGCTCCTTGAAGGGCTAACACCCCAACGCAACTGTTCACCCGGAGGCCTCGCGTTCATGGTTGAGTCTTACCAACCACGCGAAGCGAACTTCTGCGCTTCGTTAATTTCGTCCATGCCAATGCCGGTCATGGGAGCGCCAAGTCCACGGCTGACTTTCGCCAAGATCTGTGGATCACGGAAGTGAGTGGTGGCTTCAACAATTGCTTTCGCTCGTGGAGCAGGATCATCGCTCTTGAAGATTCCCGAACCAACGAATACCGCTTCAGCACCTAATTGCATGGCGAGAGCAGCATCTGCAGGAGTTGCAATGCCACCCGCACAGAAAATCGGCACTGGGAACTTTCCTGTTTCGGCGATCTCTTGGACTAGCGGCAAAGGAGCCTGGAGATTCTTGGCCCAGTCAAATAGTTCTGATGCATCAGCCTGAGTAATTTTGCGAATGTCGCCGAAGATGGAACGCAAGTGTCGAACTGCTTCAACAATGTTGCCGGTGCCAGCTTCACCCTTTGAGCGAATCATGCAAGCACCTTCAGAAACACGACGAAGCGCTTCACCAAGGTTTGTAGCCCCACACACGAACGGAACAGTAAATGCAAACTTATCGATGTGATGCTTCTCGTCGGCTGGTGTGAGCACTTCTGATTCATCAACAAAGTCCACGCCGAGTGCTTCCAAAATCTGTGCCTCAACGAAATATCCGATACGAGCTTTTGCCATCACCGGAATGTGCACCGAAGCCTTGATGGCTTCGATCATCTCTGGGTCACTCATTCGAGCAACGCCACCGTCGCGACGAATGTCTGCAGGAACGCGTTCAAGTGCCATGACTGCGCATGCACCTGCGTCTTCTGCAACACGGGCTTGTTCAGGCGTGACGACATCCATGATGACGCCACCCTTCAGCATTTCGGCAAGACCACGCTTGACGCGCAGGGTGCCCACAGAAGAACTATTGGATGAACTCATATGCCCAATGGTATCTAGGCGACAGGGTCAAGCCCCGCCTGAATAAGTGTGACTAAACAGCAGGCCAGGCCACTTTGGCTGGGTCGACGCCTGGGTCTACCTGTGCCAAAGAGTTCTTCCATGCCAATTCCACCCAAGTACGGCCCGGTGTCAGACGTACGACGGCACCATTGGCGTCCTTCAGTGTGAACGGTTCCGTGCGTGAGGCGCGTGTCCATGTGATGGGAATGAGACCACCATCGGTCATGACGTAACCGGTTCCATCGCCAGTTGTCACGGCGTGAGGACTCTTGCGGTCGGCCTTGCTGCGAATGTATGTGACATACAAGACAACAACATTTTTTGTATTGACTTGTCCGTCATCCGTCATGTGCGGCTCAAGGACACGCTTTACGTTGTCGCTTGATCGCAAGAAGTTTCCACTCGCTGCATCCCATTTCCAATACACCTTCACGTTGTACATAGAAATTTTTGCACCGTCGACAGGCACAGCAGTTGCAGTCTTGGCATCGCTCGCTGAGCGATACGTAAATTGCTGTTGCGGTGGGCCAGATCCTTCGGGAGCAAGTTTCCACAGATCTGAAGTCTTTGCGTACAAGTTGTGCGGGACCTTCTTGTCCTTTGAACGGAAGTAGCCACCCTTGCCGCGAGACGCCGAGTATCCGACATTCACAAGATCGCTCGCATTGATTGCTTTTGTCACGCGATAGTTACCGCCGCTCCACGCAAACAATGGCTTGTTATAGGCACCAAGAATGTCGATGTCTTGAGTACGACCACTACGAAGCGGTCCGACAGGATCACTCCCTTGACTCTGGAACACGGCAGCAAAGCGTGTGAGCGATTCAACATTTTCCTCAAACACGATGTCTGCCTTATTGAGGCCAGTTTGAGCTCGCGCATTTGGGTGATTGTCAATCTTGGCAACGAGTGCCACCCGAGACGCAGCAGCTGCATCTGTTACTGGAGTACCCAACAGAGGAAACACTGGACCTGCAGACGAGGTTGTATCTACGGGAGTTCCGTCTGGATTGGTGTCATCTGTTGAACTGCTGCCACCGCCGCCACATGAGGCAATGACAGACAGCACAATTGCTCCGGCTGCAAGACGTGTAAAGAAGCGACGTGAAGATTTCAATTTAGATTTCCTTTAAAAGGGCGATTCGCTCATCAAGAGATGGGCGCTCAAATCCAAGACTAGAGAGCCCAGCCTCATTAGTGGTGTCATTGCGTGAACCATGTGGAGTTGCAAACCACAACGGACGCGCGCCCAGTCTGTGCAAAGTCTCTTGGGAATGATCAACCACAATCTCTAATGCTGAAATCAAACCTGGTGGATACCGCGTTGCTTGACAAGCAGATATATCGGCGACGAGCACCGAGCGTTCATCGGTGGTCTTTGTCACGACAAGACGCGCAAGTGACCCGAGACCAATACGACCGAGCAAGTGAGACAGTGACATGAGATATGTAGTGAGGGCAATATCGCCAGAACGCAAGCGAGCCATGAGATGCGCCACTACTGACTCGGTCTCAATTCTGCCCATCAGAGAAACAAATCCGGACGACACGACGATTGTCCCCGCAGACCCTGGCATCACCGAGAGTTTCAAGAATCTTCTGTTCAGCTCCGCGTCGAATGGAGCGCACCAAAAAGGCGCCGACTGCCACACCAACTGCAATACCAATAAATAATTGCCCAATCACAAGGCCAACAAGGGTGAAGACAACGACTACGGCCAGATGTAATGCCGCAGAAATGGTTGCAATATGTCGCACGTTCGTGGCAGTTGACCTTTCGAGAGGAATCCATTGTTGTTGATTCATAAGACCTTTCGTTGCGACTTCATGGCGCAGTTACTTTTTTCCATTCAGTCGAGATTGACGCAGGAATCTACCTTCGAACCTTTTCAGCATACGGGGCACGGTAATGGTGGTGATGTTTGTTGCTTCCATATGTAGAGCGCGCTCATACATTGCAACGTATTTCACCGCTAATGCGTCCATAGAGAACGACTGTGCATGAGCGAGCCCAGCAGAAACTAAAGATTCAGATAGCCGAGAGTCTGCAATGACGCGCGCAATTGATGACGCCAAGGCTTGCACATTGCCAGGTTCTACAAGAACAGCTGTCTCTGAATCCGTGGCAACGTTTCGATACCCATCGATGTCGCTCGCTACTACCGGAGTTCCAGCCGCCATCGCTTCAAGCAACACCACGCCAAATGATTCTCCGCGCAATGAAGGCGCACAAAAGAGGGATGCGCGACGCAGACGCTCGTACTTCTCGGCATCATCAATTCGGCCAAGCCATTCGATGCGAGTATCTGACGCAAATCGTCGTTTGAGTTCTTCAGTTTCTGGGCCGTCGGATGCAACCCACAAACGAACGTCACTGGGAAGTAGCGCCATTGCTTCTAACAAGACACTGAGACCTTTGCGTGGCTCATGACGACCAATGAAAAAAATGGCATTTTCTTTTTCCACCGGAGTGGAGCCAACGAATCGCGATAATTCAATTCCGTTGAATAGAACTTCGTACTCGCCACCGATGTATCGATGGGCGAGCTCTACTGCATCCTTTGATACTGCAACTCGGATATCAATTCGAGATGCAATCCATTTCAACTGACGGGAAAAAGTTCGATAGGCAGCAGATTCTCCTGCCGAGTGAAATGTGGCAACAACGGGAGCCATCTTTACTAGTAGTGCAGTCAAAGACGGGCCAGGCACCAGTGGCTCATGCACATGCAATACATCGAATGCCTCGTCGTTCAACGCGCGAATTGTCCGCAGTGCCGCCGAAGCATCTGGCGCTAGCGGTGCAATAGAACCGTTGGCTACGGTGGGCAAACTGTTTCCAAGCGGCGTCACAAATGGGTCTGGTGGTGGCCCATCGCACGGCCCCAGTACTCGCACCTCATGGCCCATGGCACGCAGACTGCGGGCAAGACCCAATACTTGCTGCTGGACTCCCCCAGGAATTGTGAGGCTGTAAGGGCTCACCATTCCAATACGCAACATGAGTACTACGGTATCGGAATGCTTAAGGTTGATTCTTCTTTCCGTCCCGCCCTTTCCATCGTGGCATCACCCACAAAACGCCAGGCAATTCTTGACTTGGCAGTGGAAGCCGAAAATCGAGGCCTTTATGGTCTTGCATGCCCCAGCCTTGGAGGCACCATGGGCCTTTGTGTCTCTCTGGCTCATGCAACACGCAGCATCCAGTACTGGACTTCCATCCAACCCATCTATTACAGCCACCCAGTAGAGGCATCGAACACTGCATCCCATATTCATGAAATGTCACAGGGACGTTTTCGTTTTGGGATCGGCGTAAGTCACGGCCCAGTGACACAACGACTTGGAGTTTCAACCGGAAAGCCATTATCCGACATCGCAGAGTACGTAGAGACAATGCGAGCAAACGAACGCTTTGGTGGAACTCTGCCTCCCATTTATCTTGCGACATTGCGCAACAAGATGCTGCAG
>JAPKZX010000088.1 GCA_026393575.1 Actinomycetota bacterium | reverse complement strand
CCGTGCAGACCACCAGAGACTTTGTAGCCCTCGCCACCAAACTTGCCACCGGCGTGAAGGACGGTAAGTACGACTTCTGCCGCGCTTTTGCCCTTGTGGGGGCCAGATGGGTACGGATCGACTGGGATTCCACGGCCGTTGTCATCGACTTGGCAGCCGCCGTCTTCGAGAAGAGTGATGCCAACGCGAGTACAGAACCCAGCCATTGCTTCGTCGATGGAGTTGTCGACAACTTCCCAAATGAGGTGATGCAAACCAGCAAGACCGGTGGAGCCGATGTACATACCGGGACGTTTACGAACGGGATCTAGTCCCTCGAGAACCTGAATATCTTTGGCGCCGTAATCGGCGGAGGGGTTCTTTGAGGACTCTTTTTTAGATGCAACCATGGCGCAAATATCCTACCAATTATGAGGTGTCGTTATCGGGAACGTCGCACTCGAATCTCAAGAGAATCCACTTCATCTCCGACATGCTCTTTCAATGTGGCGAGCAATTGCGCTTCGAGGAATTTCAATTGTGTTGCCCATGCAGCGTCATCGACTTCCACAACGAGTCGTCTTTTTTCGAGACGTTTTGGAAGCACATGATCGGCGATTGGATCACCCACAATTTCTCTCCAATGAGAAAACAGTCCTAGCGCGGTGGTCTCATCGGACACCTTCATTTTGCGCAACACTTTTCCGAGTACCTCAGACAATGGTCGCGGGGCTTTGCTTGGGGTTGTCCATTCGTCGTCACTCATGATTGCTCTTCCGTCTGTATTGGCTGCGTGGGAACCACTTGGCCATTTGCAATATGAATGATGCTGTCGGGGTGTGCCGCTGGGGGCAAAACGTGTGCCGTGGTGATGACAACTTGGCCATCAGGCATGTTGCGCAGCAAGCTCTCGCAGCGAACGGGGTCTAGTTCCGACAACACGTCGTCCAACACCAAAAGTGGTGCTGTTCCCACCACTTCGGTAACTAATCGATGAATACCTAAGCGCAAGGCCAAGGCCAGGGTCCGGCACTCCCCTTGCGAGGCGTGAGATTTCGCTGGCATTCCCTTGATGTGCAGAACAACATCATCTCTATGTGGGCCAACGGTGCTCATGCCGCGGCGAATGTCGTCTTGGCGTGCTGCGGCCAATGCGGCCACAAGACCTGGGCTGCGCCATTCGGGTTCATACACAAGATCGATAGGTGTTGCTTCTGCAGCCAGAGATTCATATGCCTCACTCACGAATGGCGCGAGGCGTGCGATCAACTTTGCGCGTGCTTCGCCGAGCTGAGTTCCTTTTTGTGCAAACTGCGTATCCCATACATCGAGGGTCATTTCAATATCTGGCGTAAGGCGACCATGCGATTGTTTCAGCAACACATTGCGTTGCTTGATGATGCGATCCACTTCAAGACGCAACGTGTCTAACTTTGGCGACAGTGCAACAAGAGCATCATCCAACATGTCGCGTCGCACGCCAGGGCCTTCGTACACCAACTGTAAATCTGTTGGTGCAAACACTGTGGAACGTACAACACCGAGCAAGTCGCGCACGCGACCCAGCCTTTGTTTATTCACTAATACCTTGTTGCGGCCAGCACGATTAATTTCGGCTTCCACCAATATCTCGCGGCCGTCGTCGTGCACAATAACGGCGCGAAGATACGCAGAGTCTGCACCTTGTCGCACTAATGCATCGTTTGGTACGCCGCGAAAACTGTGCAGTGTTGACAAGTAACTCATGGCTTCCGCCAAACTTGTTTTCCCTTGTGCGTTGCGACCGATTACGGCGGTAACACCTGGGTCTAACTCGATGATCGCGTGTTGATACACACGAAAATCAATGAGTTCAATGCGGCGAATCACCACAGCAGCGACACGCTACAGACGTTGTGGCATGAGCAAGTAGAGATACGACGTGTCTCCGACTGGCTTAACGATTGCTGGTTTATTTGGCGCACTTGTTTCGATAACAACTTCTTCAGTACCGCATGCATCGACGCCATTAGCGAGATATTCGGAGTTGAACGCAACAGTGATGTCTTCGCCAGTGAACTGAGCATCAATATCCTCAACACTTGTTGATCCATCGGTGAGTTGCACGGTGAGGCGAATTCCTTCAGTAGACATTCGCATACGTACCGGTGTCATCTCGGAAGCAAGAACGCGTGTGCGACGTAATGCGTCGAGGAGTTCTTCACGATTAACAATCGCAGAGTTTGGATTGTTTTTCGGAATGATTGTTTGGTACGGCGGATATTCAGCATTGATGAGGCGCGTAGACAATGTCATCTTTGGTGACTGGAACGTTGCGTCGAGATCATTAAAACGAACTGTGATTTCGTCTGACATGTCGAGGAGGCGCTGCAACTCGGCAAGTGCGCGCGCTGGAATCAAAAATGAATCTTCTGAACCGGTGTGCTCACCTTCAATGTCGCGCATTGCAAGGCGATAACCGTCTGTAGCAACTAAACGAATTGCTTTTCCAGTTGAGGCCAACAACACGGCCGACAAGTTGTGTTTGTTCTGGTCTGTGCTGGCTGCTTGAACAACTTGCGCAAGAGCGGCTTTGAAGATTTCCGAGTTGATGACAACTGGTTCGCCAGATGGAGGCGACGAACGTGGAAATTCAATTGCGTTCAGCGTTGGAATGGTGAATTGTGAACGTTGCGCAGAAATAGTTGCGTTATCGCCAGCGAATTCAACGGTGATTTTTCCTGAAGGCATCACGCGAACAATGTCGTTCAACATGCGAGCGCTTACTAGGCACTGACCGTCTGTGTCTCCGCCTACTGGCAAAACGAATTGCAATGAAATTTCGTTGTCGGTACTTGATGCAACCAAGTTGTCACCGGTGAGATTCATTTTCACACCAGACAACGCAGGAGTTCCGGCGTTTCGACTGGATGCGATACGCGCTAGAGCACCAAGTGCTTCTGCCAGGATCCCTTGTTCGCTTCTGAACTTCATAGTCGTACTTTCATGCTCTGTGGTTCATTGTATGACGCGGCGATTACCGGAACCGAGAAGTGATGTATATGTCTAATAGTGGTAATAAGTGCTGTGGATTGTGGACAGCGACCGATTGAGCCTTGTGCACGTTGAAAACGCCTTGTGCACGGCGAACCCCCCATACGCACAGGTTGCAAGCGTGCAACTTGTGTGCTTGTGGAGAACCCCATAGTTGTCCCCGACCCCTCACAGGCAGTCCACATGGTCATCCCCACGAGATTCACAGGCCCGTGTGTCATCACAATTACGAGTTCTTGATCCGCGCGGTGATGTCGGTGACGAGATCGAAGGTCTGCTTGTCCTCGCGCATGAGGCGTTGGGTCTTGTCGACGGCATGGATCACAGTGGTGTGGTCGCGGCCACCGAATAGACGAGCAATAGCTGGATAGCTCAACTCGGTCATGTCGCGAAAGACGTACATGGCGATCTGGCGGGCAGATACCAAGGGTCGTTGGCGAGATTTTCCTTTGAGGGCTTCGACACTGAATCCCAGATATCCGGCAATTTCAGTGAGCATCTCTTCATCGGTGCGGTGCTTTGGAGCAGTGGCAGTCAGAAGGTCGGCCAACTGGGTTTCGGCCATGGCGACGGTTGCGTCCTCGCGGGTGAGGTTGGCATAAGCCGTCACACGGATGAGGGCACCTTCAAGTTCACGAATGTTCGAGGTGATGTTGGAAGCGATGAACTCAAGGACGTCGGCTGGCAACGGGGTGTTATCGCGTTCAGCCTTGTTTCGCAAGATGGCGAGGCGGGTTTCGAGGTCTGGGGGCTGAATATCGGTGATGAGGCCCCAACGGAAACGGCTACGAAGGCGATCTTCCAGGGTGGGGATGGCGTCTGGCATACGGTCAGACGAGATAACGATCTGTTTGTTGGCTCCGTGGAGGGAGTTGAAGGTGTGGAAAAACTCCTCTTGAAGGCCCTCTTTTCCTTCCATGAACTGGATGTCGTCAATGAGCAAAACATCCACATCGCGGTAGCGGCGCTTGAAGGCTGCGGTGGTGTTTGTACGAATTGCGTCGACGTATTCGTTCAAGAAAGTTTCGGTGGAGACATAGCGAACTTCGTAGTGCGCGTAGTGGTCGTGCACATACCAACCGATTGCTTGCAAGAGGTGAGTCTTGCCAAGTCCGGCTGAACCATAAATGAACAGCGGGTTATATGAACGTGCTGGTGTCTCGGCAACACGAAGTGCTGCAGCAAGAGCGAACTGGTTTGATGCACCTTTAACGAAATTGTCGAAGGTGTAACGAGGGTTGAGTCCAACCGCTAAACCCTTGCCACCATTGGCTTTTACAGGGATTGTTGCAACGTCGGCGGTCTCAGTTACGGCAACCTCACCATCGAGTGATGGCTGTATGTCGCTGATCTCAATAATGAGTTCGCGATCGCTTTCGCCGATCTCGTCGAGGGCGTCGATAACAAGTGGGCGGTAGCGAGTAACAATGCGATCACGAACATGAGCATTAGGAACTTGCAGACGCAATGATTCGTCGTCACTGGTGAGAGCTACTACGTCGTTGAATGTGGAGTACCACACACCTTCAGAGACCTGTGCTTTGAGGAGTTGTGCTGTTGCGTTCCACACGGCTTCGTGGTTGTTCATTGCCGCCTCCTAAAGTCTCGTCCACAGCACTATCCACAGGGTGTGGACGACTGGCTAGCAGGTATTGCTAGGGAATGTGACCGTAGCAGGAACTGTGGATATCTAAAAAATGAACCGGCCGGGCTTTGAGGGGGTGGGTATGTGTGGCGTCGGTCGCGCGCACCGTTAGCCTGTGGAGGTTGTTCGTCTCGTGCCGCTGGCACAGGAATAACCCCATAGTCCGCGCTCCCCAAAGGAGCTTGCCCCATAGGAGGCGCCATGAAGCGCACCTTTCAGCCAAATAACCGACGCAAAGCACGTAAGCACGGCTTCCGTGCACGTATGAGCACCCGCGCAGGACGCGCCATCTTGAAGTCGCGTCGGGCTAAGGGCCGTCACCGCCTCAGCGCTTGATCGGCCGCATCCAGAGCCGCTCGGCCTTTGTTCGCATTCGCGAAGAAGGTCGCCATGTCCGCTCCGGTCCCCTGTCGTGCACCATGTTGCTTGATTCCTCGCTTCTCGAACCCCAAGTGGGCTACGCCTTAGGGCGCAGCTTCGGGTCTGCCGTGCGCCGTAACCGTTTGCGCCGACAGATGCGCGAGGTATTGCGCCTTCGCCCAACTCCTTTGGCTCCCGGCATGTACGTGTTCGGAGCTTCTCCCCGGGCCAACGGCCTTGCGTATGCCGATGTGGAACGCCACATGGAATCTTTGATTGCAAAGGGCCAAGCCCAATGAGTCAGACAACCACTCTCACTTCTTTCACAAAGCCACAAAGCCTGATGCTGAAGGCAATCCGTTTGTACCAAGTAGCGCGCCAAGGCCACATTTCGCCGTGCCGCTTCTACCCCTCGTGTTCTCATTACGCCGAAGAAGCCATTGGTACTCATGGTTCTGCACGCGGTTTATGGCTCACCACCCGTCGCCTCTTGCGGTGTCGCCCATTCGGACCTTCCGGATTCGACCCCGTCCCAACCCCTAAAGGGCATGCCTAGAAAGGGCTCACCATGTTTCAACCATTTGCCTGGCTCATCGACACCTTCTACGGATGGACGCACAACTACGCCATTGCCGTAGCTCTGGTGGCTTTGGCCATCATGTTGCTCATCACCCCACTCACCCTGAAGAGCACCAAGGGAATGCTGGAGATGCAACGTTTGCAGCCAGAGATGAAGAAGCTGCAGAACCAGTACAAGGGTGATCGCCAGCGTCTCAACGAAGAGATGATGAAGCTCTACCAGGAGCACAAAGTCAACCCATTGGCCTCGTGTTTGCCGTTGTTGGCACAGATGCCGGTATTCATCATCATGTTCCGCGTGCTGCACGGCCTCACCTACGAACCGGTGCTGGGCAAGGGTTTTGTGCCGAAATACATCGAGCACGGCTCCGATCTGTACAAGGCGCTTGCGGGCAGTACGAAGATGATGTCGTTTGGTTTGAACTTGGCCATCAGCCCACAAAAAGCCATGAAGGCAGACTTTGCCAGCGGTATTTGGTACGCACTACTCGTTGTGATTTTGGGCGGGCTTTTCCTTGTGCAACAGCGCATGGTTGCTAGTCGTACCCCAACAAACGCCAGCATGTCGCCTACCCAGGCCAAGATCATGCAGTACATGCCCGTGGCATTCGCACTGTTTCAAGTGTTCTTGCCCACCAGCTTGGTTGTGTATTACATGACTCAGACCATCGTTCGTATTATCCAACAGGGCTACATCACTCGTCGCTTCTACGGAGAAGACGGCCTTGGTCGCCAAGCGCAGGCTGCAAGCGCAAAGGCGCGTGAACTGAAAGACGACGACGCTAAACCAAGCAAGCAGAAGAACGAACAATCGCAAGCACCCGCTCCTATTCAGAGCAAGAGGGTTACACCCAGCAAGAACAGGCCGACCCCTAGTGGAAAGCCATCTCGCCCGGTTCCCCCCAGCAAGCGAAACAAGTAACGCCGGGGTCGCCCGCGCACAACACAAACAAAAGATGAGGTCACCATGGAATGGGTAGAAACAACAGGAAACACACTCGAAGAGGCCAAAGAGGCCGCACTCGATCAGTTGGGTGTCGCTGAAGACGACGCTGAATTTGAGATTGTCGACGAGCCAAAGGCTGGCTTGTTCGGCCGTACTCGCGGCGAAGCACGCGTGCGTGCACGGGTTCGCCCAGCAACACCGCGTGGCAATCAAGAGCGTCGCCCCCGCAAGGAAAAGGGTGGCGAGAAGTCAGGCGAGCGTCGCGAGTCAAAGCCACGTGGCGAAGGACAAGAGCGTCGCCCTCGCCCACCACGCGAAGACCGCCCACCGCGCGAGCCACGTGAGCCACGCGAAAAGGTAGAAGTGGACCCGGCAATCGTTGGTGAAGCAGCAGCCGAATTCTTGACCGGCCTCGTGACAGCCTTTGGAACCACAGGTTCTGTCTCTGTCAGCCGCGAGGAAGACGAGATCGAAGTACGTGTCGACGGCACCGAGCTTGGCCTCATGGTGGGCCCTGGTGGAGCAACATTGTTGGCCATCCAAGACCTCACTCGCGTGGCCAGTCAGCGCCGCCTTGGCGACCAGGACACTCGTTTGCGTATCGACATCGCGGGTTACCGCGAGCGTCGTCGTGAAGCGTTGACCCGCTTTGCTCTCAAAGTGGCAGCAGAAGTCAAGGAAACAGGCTCATCTCGCATGCTTGAACCAATGACATCAGCTGATCGCAAGATTGTTCATGACTCTTTGACTGAAGTTGAAGGCATCACCACACGTTCCGAAGGCGAAGATCCTCGCCGTCGCGTTGTGGTTGAACCAGCCGAATAACCGTATGCGGTGCTGCGGCATCGCTACTCTCAATGGCAGATGACTGCCTCACGCAAGACCCTTGAAGATGTGCTTCTGACTGCCCAACGCCTGGGAACATTGGGTGATCGCCCTATTCCAGAGGTAATCGAGCACGCCCGATACTTCGTTCGTGCACTCGAAGGCGTGACGGGACGCGTGGCAGATATAGGTACAGGGGCCGGAGTTCCGGGCTTGGTGATTGCCGTTGACCGCCCTGATTTAGACATGGTGCTGGTCGATCGCCGGGAAAACCGCATGGACGAACTGTCTCGCGGCGTCGCCTCGATGGGATTATCGGACCGAGTGCAGGTGCTAATTGAAGATGTTGGGACTATGGGAACCTCGTCAGAGTTCGCCGCACAATTCGATGCAGTGGTGTGTCGAGGGTTTGGTCCACCCGACCTCACGGCGAGGCTCGCTCGACCCCTCCTAAAAAACGGAGGAAGGTTAGTGGTGTCAGAACCACCCCTTTTTGACCCTTCTCGATGGCCTGAAGACCTCCTCCAGAGGACCCATTTTGGGGCCTCGGAATACCTTCAGGGCGTAGTAGTACTGACTGCAACCCCTGAAAAATAAGGACTCCATAATGTTTCACGTGAAACATGGGCGAGAGTAAAAACCTTCAGATGTTTCACGTGAAACATTCCCCGACAGACCCTCCTGATGAGATGTTCCACGTGAAACATTCATTCCTATCCACCAGTTTTCCACAGGCCGCACCTATGATGACGGGTATCCCACCCCATTGCTGTCGAGCAGGAAAGAGAATTCCATGAACGGTTCTGACACAGTTGTCTTGGCCATTTCGCTCCAAAAGGGCGGTGTGGGCAAAACCACTACAGCCATCAACTTAGGTGCCGCGCTGGCAGAGTTGGGCTTTCGAACATTGATCATCGACCTTGACCCTCAAGGCAATGCGTCCTCTGGCCTTGGCATTCACCCCCCTGACGATGCGCCCACAATTGCTGATGTATTGCGTCGCGAGGAAACCCTTGACTCCATTGTGGAACCAACTGCTGAGAAGAACTTGTTTGTCGCCCCGGCGCCTACTGGCCAGATGCTGGCTGAAGTGGAAGCCCAATTGGTAGCTGAAATGTTCCCGCAGCCACGCTTGAAGGACGCCATCGACGCTGTTCGCGATGATTGGGATTACATCTTGATGGACTGCCCTCCTACCCTTGGCCGCCTTACCGTTAATGCCTTCATGGCAGCCGACGCCATCTTGGCCCCTGTGCAATGCCAATACTTTGCGCTTGAAGGCTTACGCGATCTCAGCGAAGTGGTGAAGCAAGTACGTGCAGCATTGAACCCGGACCTTGAAATTTCCCATTATCTATTGACGATGAGTGAAGGAACCAAGAAGTTGTCGCAAGAAGTAGAGAGCGAATTGCGCAATGCATTCGGAGAAAAAGTGTTTAAGGCTGTTATCCCGTACAACGTCAAACTCGCCGAGGCACCGTCTATGCAACACAGCGTTTTGAAGCATGCCAGCACATCAAAAGGTGCAAAGGCATATCGAGCAGTAGCAAAGGAGTTGAGTAATGGCCGAAAAGCGAAAACTAGGTAGGGGATTATCCACTCTCATTCCTACTGAGAGAACTGAAAAGCCCGCTGAGCCAGCAACAGATGCTCCGGCAACACCACGAGCCGCACCAACGGAAGAACTGCCTGCGACTGCCTTGCGTGATGTCGCTATCGACTCCATCGTGCCAAACCCACATCAGCCGCGTGTTCATTTCGATGAAGACTCGCTGAGTGATCTGGCCAAATCAATCAAAGAGATTGGTGTTCTTCAACCGTTGTTGGTGCAAGAAACCTCGCCAGGCAAATACCAACTCATTGCGGGTGAACGCCGATGGCGCGCAGCACAGCGAGCAAAGCTTGCCGTTGTTCCTGTGGTGGTTCGAAAGATCAGTGAACTGGGCTCAGTAGAACAGGCGCTGGTGGAGAATCTTCACCGACAGGACCTCACGGCGCTCGAAGAAGCATCGGCGTATCAACAGCTGGCCGACGACTTCGACCTGACACACGATCAGATTGCAAAGCGTGTGGGCAAGAACCGCACCACAATCACTAACGCCCTTCGCCTCTTGCAATTGCCTGCCACCGTGCAGGGATACCTGGCCGATGGGCGACTAGCGGCAGGGCATGCCCGTGCGCTGCTTTCTTGCACCGATGCCAAAATCATGGAACAACTGGCTGCCTCTGCCGTGGCTGAAGGCTGGTCGGTACGCGCTGTTGAATTGGCCGTGAAAGAGGGGGCACCAGGCAAGGGCAAGACTGACCCCGGCAAGGGAACCGGCGGAACGACCGGCATGAAGCCAGCGGGATTACTGGAGCTAGAGAATCTCTTGGCCGAGTTCCTCGACACCAAAGTGGGTGTCTCTATGAACGACAAACGTGGCCGCATCACAGTGGACTTTGCTGATCTCATCGACCTTGAGCGTATTTATCGCCGAATGGTCGAGGGAATAGAGTAAAAACAACTCAAATGACGACGGTGTAGTTTTCCACAGAACACTCAACCTCAACTGTGAGGTAAGGGTTCAGTGTTATGCACAACTGTGGATTGATTGAGATTGCGACCACCCACACTGCAAAACGTTGGAACTTCGTAATAGTAAATAGTGCAACCTGCGTCATCGGAGCTTTCGCATCCGATGTACACATCAGCTTGATATGCGTTTGCTGCTTTTGCTTGTTCAGATGCAGTGAAGTCAACTGTGCTGGTGAGCGGATGAGATTCTTTTGCACGACGAACAATTGCAGAGGCAAGCGGCGCACCACCAGTGAAATAACCAACTACTAGTCGTAGTGAATCACTAGCAACATCGTCTGATAACGCCAGACCTTCACGCACAACCGCAACACCCGGACCATCACCAGTTTGTGAACCCATACGCTTCAAAACATCAATGAATTCAGGCGTACTGATGCCGTTTCGAGGCAGTCCAATATTCTCTTGAAACTCTGCAACTGCCTCGGAAGTTCGCGGGCCGTAGATGCCATCAACACGTCCGCAATCAAAACCAAGACGATTGAGAAGTGATTGCAGACCCGCTACGTCATCACCACGAATGTTGGGAGAGCGAAGAAACAACAAACGCTCACCAAGAGTCCAACTTGCTTCAATCAGCGATGACCACACTTGTTCATCGCATTCACCAGTGGTAGCTAGACCATATGAATCTTGAAATGCCAATAATGCGGCGTGTGTACGCGCGCAGAAGGTGGAGTCTTCGGCAGAACCTGGCGCAAGAAAACCTGCTGCAGATAAACGACGCTGCAGATCATGCACCGCTGGTCCGCGGTGACCTGGCTTTATCGGGAAGCCGGAAGAAATGGGTTGAGCTCCTCGAGCATGCGGCCCTTCGGCATCGCACCAACGATTTTTGTTTTGATCTCACCCTCGGAGAACAAAAGCATGGTGGGAATACTCATGACATTGAAACGACCGGCGATGTCACCATGATCGTCAACATTGAGTTTCGCGATAATGATTTGGCCAGCCTTCTCTGCAGCAATCTGTTCAAGGATGGGTGCAATTTGCTTGCAAGGTCCACACCATTCAGCCCAGAAGTCCACCAAGATGGGAGTGTCTGAACTATTAACAATTTCGTCGAATGTTGCACTTGTGAGTGTGATGATTCCGTCAGCCATAGCAATACCTTTCGTTGTTTTCAGTGTAGTGCTGCGAGGTTCAAGAACTGTGAGGTAGGTATGTGCCGAACGTGTCGTTCAGTGTGATGGCAGAACCACCAATGACACTGATGCAGTCGGGAACTGCGGGCATTACCGCAACAAGGCATTCGGCAATGGCCGAAGGCTTGCCAGGCAAGTTAATAATGAGGCTCGTTCCACGAATTCCTGCAGACTGGCGCGACAAGATGGCGGTGGGCACGATCTGTAGCGACACTTGACGCATTAACTCGCCAAAGCCGGGCAACATTTTCTGGCAGATCGCTTCGGTGGCTTCGGGAGTCACATCGCGCAGTGCAGGCCCGGTACCGCCGGTGGTCACAATGAGACTGCAATGTTCAACATCTGCCAACTCGACCAACGTGTCAGAGATGGTTGCCTGTTCGTCGGGAATCAATCGAGTGATGTACTCGTACTCACTGGTGATGCAGGAATCAAGAAAAGCACAGATGGCGGGGATGCCTTTGTCTTCATAGACGCCCGTTGAGGCTCTGTCGGAGACAGCAACTACACCAATTCGCGTCTTCATGATTGATTAGTGCTGGTGCTCCAACCAACGCTCGCAATCGAGAGCAGCCATACAACCTGAACCAGCAGCGGTGATTGCTTGGCGATAGGTGTGGTCTTGCACGTCACCACAAGCAAAGATGCCTTCGATGTCGGTGTAGGTGGAACCGTCACGAGTGAGCAAGTAACCAGTGTCTTCCATGTTGAGAACACTCTGGAAAATTGCTGTGTTTGGTTTGTGGCCAATAGCAATGAAAAGACCAGTAACTGCAAGTGGGCGAGTGGAGTTGTCGGTGGTGTCAGTCAGAGTGACGCCAGAGAGTGATTGTTCACCTTGTAATTCAGAAACGCGTGAGTTCCAATGGATTTCAATCTTCTCGTTTGTGAGTGCGCGGTCTTGCATGATGCGTGATGCACGCAAAGTATCGCGACGAACGATGAGGTGCACTTTGCTTGCAAACTTTGTGAGGAACATTGCTTCTTCAACAGCAGAGTCTCCACCACCAACCACTGCAATTTCATGACCACGGAAAAAGAAACCGTCACATGTTGCGCAGGTGGAAACACCATGGCCAATTAGCTCGGTTTCACGGGGCAAATCGAGCATGAGCGACTGCGCGCCGGTGGCAACAATGATGGAATTTGCACTGTATTCGGTGTCGCGAATCCACACCTTGAACGGACGTGATGAGAAGTCGACCTTGGTTACTTTTTCGGTAATGAATTCAGCACCAAATCGCTCTGCCTGTGAACGAAAGTTCATCATGAGTTCTGGTCCCATGATGCCTTCAGGAAAACCAGGGAAGTTTTCAACCTCTGTTGTGAGCATGAGTTGACCGCCTGGCTGATCGCTGGTGGAACTTGGCTCACCCTCGATGACAAGTGGTGCAAGCGATGCGCGAGCGGTGTAGATGGCAGCGGTGAGACCAGCAGGTCCTGAACCGATGATGATGGTGTTACGAACAGTGCTCATTTATCTTCTTCTGTGTATCGGCGGCGCATCAGAATGAATCCGATGACTGCAAAGACCGCACTAAGGATGAAATACGAAATCCACACGGATGCATCGTGGTTGACAACGGAATCGAGTGCTGCCTGAAGACCGCGAGTGATTCCCACGATCAGCAAAACCAGAATGCCGACGATGCCAAATGTCCCGAGCAAACCAAAGACAAGCCCACGTGCAGTGGTGACCAATGGTTGAGTGGTGTATCGACGAACGGTGCTCACCACCCGGTCGATGAAATCGACTGTTCTATCGGCCCATTCGGGGTCGGTGAGGGGGTTGGACACCATGCAATCAGCCTAACGGTGGCACTGAGAGGCGCAGAGCGTATCTGTGGCTACGGCTGAGGATATTTAGTCAATTGTGAGCAACTACGCCCACTGAATTCGAGAATGTCCGTGGGGGTATTGACAAGAACTCGGTACGCATTGCCCATGGTGTAGCCACCAATGATGGAGTCGGTTGCGTTTGCAATTGATGGGAGGCAGACAAGCTCGCTCGCCGGTGCATCTGCAATCGTGAAAGTTGCCAGTTCTTTACAGGTGCCAGACACGTACACAAAGAGGTCTCCGTTGCTGGCCCACACTTCACGTTGTTCGTTGCCCAAAAAGTATTGACCCACCTTGCCCGAGTCTGCATAGCCGCGACACTGTGAATCAGGGGTGACGTTTTTGATGGGGTTTGAGCTACCCGGCGATGCGGCTACTTCAGTGCCAGAGGTTCTGGTTCCGCGACCCATTGCTGCTCCACCTGCAAACACTGCCAAGGCTGCTGCAACTGCGAGCCAACGCCGAGGGGAACGACGAGCAACAGAAGGCGACACATAGGCAAGCGCCTCAGCGATGTGGGCGTCGCGAATCTCGTTCGACGCTGCAGGAAGATCGCGCAGCGCCGCAACTATGCGGGGGTCAAGTTGTTCGTCGTCGCTCACGTGTTCCTTTCGTCAGGGTTATGACGCCCCGTGGAGGTGTCTTGGTTCCCAAGAATGTTGGCCAATTGGGTTCTGCCGCGAGCCAGGCGAGAACGCACTGTGCCCACGGGAACCCCTTGTATTTCAGCGATTTCCTCATAATCAAGGTCTGCAACGTGGCGTAACACAAGAGTGGTGCGGTATTCCTCTGGCAGGAGAGCCAATGCTTGCGCCACATCCATTTGAGCATCAACTGCACCAGTGGCGTCAGCTACCGGCAGCACAAAGGTTGCATCAATATCGGTGGGGGTGGGACGGCGACGAATGCGGCGCACTTCATCGAGAGCAGCATTTGTAGCAATGCGATAGACCCACGTAGAAAATTTTGAACGGCCATCAAATCCGGGCAATGCACGAACAATAGAGATGAGCGCGAGCTGAGTGGCGTCCTCAGCATCGGCTTTATTCACCACTATGCGATGACAAACGGTGCGCACGGACTCATAGTGCATGCGCAACAAGGCATCGGTTGCAACAGAATCTCCACGCTTGGCGCGTTGAATAAGAAGGTCGTCGGGAGCAGGAGAGATGGTCACAGGCTAGTCACCTGCAGAAGCGCCACTATTTGGCTGAAGTGAAGTCGAGGCTGGAAAGCGCGCCCTTATATGGGTTGCTGTTGCTGCACGAAGTGCTACGACCTGCTTCTCGCATGTACAAGAGCACATTTCGGGCGGGGCTTTTCACATCGAAGGTTCCGATACCTGTTTGTTGCGATGCAGCTTGAGCCACAGGAAGACCCCAGCCGTCGAGAGAAGTGGGGAGAGCATCTCCAGTAGAGGCGTACACCTCGGCATTCCATGGCGCAGTTGCAAAATTGGCAGCCAAGGTTCCGAGACCTACGCCAGATAGTTGAACTACGACTCCTACGCCACCCTTCGAACCGAAATACTGATTGCCGTAACACACGGTGGTCCATGTAGTTGCCGGGTTGTTGTCGGTGAGAAACGGAATCATGGTTTCGTTTTCTTGCCTGTCATCGCCGTTCGGATCGTAACTACGCATACCCACAACACTCACGGGACCAACAGCAACTTCGTTGATGACAGGCGCACCAATTTGTGAATTCGTATCTTGAAGTCCGCGCCACAACATCACTGTCATGGTGAGTGCTGCAATTAACAGAAGCGCAATCGGCACATAGTTGCGCTTTGTGGAGGTTCGCTGAGAACGTGGCAATGCGGTGTCAGTGTGTGCGATACCGCGCGGTGTGTTGTCTTTTGTTTTAGTTGTACGAACTGGTGTGTCATCTTCTTCTTGAACAAGTTCAAGCGGGCGTCGCTGCCTTTGGGGCATAAGTGGATCATTCAAAGATGAACGACTACGCGGTGTTGCAGGTGCCATAGATGGATTGAGTCCATCTACCGGTGTGAGCGCATCGTAATTTTGTTGTGACACTTCATCTAGCGCACGGACTACATCGTGACACGTGGAGTATCGATGCTCTGGTTTACGCATCAACATTTTGTGAATGACCGTAATGAGATTGCTAGGTACATCTGAGCGAATCCCACCAAGTGGAGTTGGGTCTCGTTGCAAACGCTGGATAGCAGTTTGTTGCTCGTTTTCCCCTTTAAATGGGGCTTTTCCGGCCAAGCACTCGTAGAGAACAAGTCCTAGCGAATAGATGTCTGCGCGACCATCAAGCAAGCGACCCTGTACTTGTTCGGGAGACAAATACTTTGCAGTTCCCATCATGATGTCTGGCTTTGTGAGGTCTGTGTGGTCTTCCACACTTGCTACTAGCGGCTTGGCAATGCCAAAGTCCGTGAGCAAAACTTCGCCCTCTTTCATCACCAAAATGTTTGCGGGCTTAATGTCTCTGTGGAGAATATTCTCATCGTGAGCTTTTGCTAATGCCGAGGCAATCGCGCGTCCGATATGCAATGTGAGATGAGCACTGAGTTGTCCTGGCTGGCGAGGCGTACCGTTATCGTCTAATAAACCACGAAGAGATTTGCCTTCGATGAGACGCATAACGAGTGCAACTTGGTCATGTTCGTCGATGCAGTCATACACCGGAACAATGTGTGGGTGAGTAAGTCGTGCAAGTGCTTGTGCTTCACGACGAAAGCGTTCTTTTGTGACGACATCATCAGCAATGTCTTCGCGCAACATCTTCACTGCAACGATGCGACTCAGTGTGAGATCGGTGGCGCGCCAGACGTCGGCCATGCCACCAGAAGCGATCATTCCTTCAAGGCGATAGCGTCCGCCGATGAGGTCACTGGTGTGATGTGGTGCAGCCATTACTGGGAGCAGACGCTAGTTGTGGATTGCCTCCGATGGAGGCATACCCCTTATTCGGCTAGGCGAAAAACGATTCCGATAGTTCCTTGACCGGCGTGTGCACCGATGACTGCACCGATGTCACTGACGATGACTTCACCTGAGTACACGGACTTGACCATCGCAATGAAAGCGTCGATGTCTGCACATTGAGCATGGAGCAAAGCAAGGCGTTCAATTTTTCCTTCATTCGAACGAAGTGTCTCAATAAGGAAGGCCAATGCTTTGGAGCGAGTGCGCTGACGGCCAGCTTCTTCCACTTTGCCGTCACGTATCTCAATAAGAGGCTTAATGGAGAGAGCGCTTGCCATCATGGCCTTTGCTCCACCAATTCGCCCACCCTTTTTCAGGTTGTCAAGCGTGTCGAGAGCAGCAACGACGTGTGTGCGGGTGGCCAATTGCTCTGCGCGAGCCACAATCTCTTGCTGTGTGGAGCCGGCTCGTGCCATTTCTGCACATTCAAGCACCGTGAGGCCTTCTCCCATTGATGCGCTGCGACTATCGACAACCACAACTGGGATCTCGGGCTCAAGTGCACGCGCTGCGAGCACGGCGCTCTGCATAGTGGCGGACAAATCGGACGATAATGCAACGACAACAATGGCCGTTGCACCTTCTGCCTTGAGAGAGCGGTAGCACTCCTCGAACTTGCCTTGCGATGGCGCAGCAGTTTCGGGCAACGTTGGCGAAGCGGCACACAACTTCCAGAATTCTGAAGTGGTGATGGTTTCGCGGTCAATGTATTCGGTGTCGCCAAAGCGAACACTGAGAGGAACAA
>JAPKZX010000049.1 GCA_026393575.1 Actinomycetota bacterium | reverse complement strand
GCGTTGCGAGAGGCTGGCGCAATTCCTGCAGGTTTAGGTGCACGTGACACTCTTCGTCTTGAGGCTGGGTTGCCACTGCACGGACACGAACTTGGCGAAGGTATTACATCTCTGCAAGCTGGACTTGAGTGGGTTGTTGCTTGGGCCAAGCCAGACTTTTTCGGAAAATCTGCTTTGTTGAAGGAAAAGGAAAGAGGAGTGTCGCGTCGACTAATTGGAATCTCTATTCCCGGACGCCGCCCAGCGCGCGATGGCACGCGGGTTCTTGATTCGAGTGGATCTGAAATCGGCTTCGTCAGTAGCGGAAATTTCTCGCCAACTCTCGGGCACTGTGTTGCAATGGCGTTTGTGTCTCCGTCTGTCAACATGGGCGATGCAGTGTCAATGGATGTGCGCGGCACGCTCATTGATGGAGTTGTTGTTGCTACTCCGTTTGTTGCGAAGAAGAAGTAGAACTCGAAGACGGCTTATTTGGTCGAAAGCCGAACAAGACACCGGCTTTCTCTGACAACGTGGTGAGAGGTCCAAGTCGCTTGGTCAGATCTCCCAGTTGTGTTGCAACTTCACCCATGGAGGCCATTGCGTTCATCGCTGTGCCTACTTGGGGCATAACACGACGAAGTGGTTCCTCTATGTCATCAAGCATGGCGTTGATGCGTGATGTTGTCTTGTTGAGGTTGTCTACCGTCGAAGCAAGGTTCTCAAGGATTGTCAGAAGTGACTCGCTTGTTCTGCGAGTGACGTCAACGGCTTTCCCAGCTAGATCTATCGGATCAATTGTTCCAAGAAGTGACAACAACTGCTCAAGAGGATTCGTTGTGGTGTTGTGTTCCGCGTCGCTCACGACCCCACCGTAGCGTGCTCGAGACTGATGGCGTACTGCTCTATTGGCGCGCAAGTACAAACCAGATTTCGGTCACCATAGGCGGCGTCAATTCGGGATACAGACGGGTAGTAACTACGAGACCTGAGATGTGCGAGTGGGTATAGGGCTGAAGCTCTGCTGTACGACCTGTTCCAATCTCCTGCAATATCTTCAACTGTGTGTGGAGCGTGGTGAAGGACGGACTCTTCTGCAGTTACCTTGCCTGACAAGACCATTTCGATTTCGCGTCGAATGCTGATCATTGCGTCGCAGAAACGGTCCACTTCAGCGAGAGACTCGCTTTCAGTTGGTTCAACCATCAGCGTGTTTGCTACTGGGAAACTCATGGTTGGCGCGTGAAGCCCGTAGTCCATTAACCGCTTGGCAATATCGTCGATGGAAAGCCCGGAGCCCTTAATCACTTCTCCCACATTCAGGATGCACTCGTGAGCAATGGTGTTGTTTGCTCCGGTGTACAGAACTGGATACGAAGAATTGAGACGGTGTGCAACGTAGTTGGCAGACAATATTGCATCACTTGTTGCTTGCAGTAATCCATCTGCACTCATCATGGAGATATAGACCCAAGGAATCGCGCAAATGCTTGCAGAGCCGAAGTTTGCAGCTGATACTGGTCCAACTCCGTCGGATGGATTCAATGGGTCACTTGGCAAAAAAGGAATGAGATGACTACGAACAGCAACTGGCCCAACACCCGGTCCTCCGCCACCGTGGGGAATACAGAATGTCTTATG
>JAPKZX010000048.1 GCA_026393575.1 Actinomycetota bacterium | reverse complement strand
TTATTTCTCGTCATAAGGGTGGTACTGCAGTGGTCACTTGCCACGGCGGTGTTATCAACGAGTACTTGTCTCATGTTCTGGGGCTTGAATCAAATCAGTTCTTTTATCCGAACTACACATCTATTCATCGCATAGCTGCGTCATCTGCTGGCCACAGAAGCATTCTGTCAATCAACGAGACTTCACACTTGCGTGGCAGTGGTTTACCAATCGGTTTGTTCAATGGCTGAAATTGCTTTACATAGTCTCATGCATTGGCTCGACCAATGCCCGACGCCTTTCCACGTAGTTAAGCGCGCCGGAACTGTTTTGAGTGGCGCTGGCTTTGTTGCAACTACTTCACTAAGCGACGATCTTCCCACCAAGGGTTATCTGTCGTTGGATGGAGCAGTCGTTGCATGGCACCTCGGTAAGCCCTCTGGGTCACTGCGGATTATTGGCGCACACACAGACTCACCCAATCTGCGCGTACGGCCTAATCCAGATCTGATAACTGCTGGGTGGTCACAATTTGGTGTTGAAATCTACGGTGGCGTTCTTCTGAACTCATGGCTCGATAGAGACCTAGGAGTCGCGGGCCGTGTTGTAGACGCAGCAGGCGATTCTCATTTGTTCTCCGTTGCAAGCCCAGTTGCGCGCATTCCTCAACTAGCTATTCACTTGGACCGTGAGATTTCAGAGCGCGGTTTAGTCCTCGATCGCCAACAACACATGAATCCGGTGTGGGGACTCAACGCTCCTTCATTCAAAGAATGGCTTCTGTCCGTCACGGGAGTACATGCTGTTGCCTACGATGCACATCTTTTTGATGTCACCCCAGCGCAATTAGTGGGCAACAAACAAGAGTTTCTTGCTAGTGCACGACTGGATAATCAGGTTTCTTGCTGGGCGGCCGTGGAGGCGCTCGCAACATCACAATCCTCCGACAACTCGTACATCGTTGTTCTCAATGACCATGAAGAAGTGGGATCTGAAAGCAGTAGAGGTGCCGCTGGACCTTTATTGTCAAACATTGTTTCACGAATTGCAGATCAACATTCTTTGTCCGGTGGAGCACGCTTCGATCGCGCCGAGCAATCGTGGTGCTTGTCAGCCGACAACGCACATGCGATTCACCCCAACTACACAGAACGTCATGAACCCTTGCATGCACCGCGTCCTAATGCTGGACCTGCCTTGAAACTGAACGGCAATCAGAGATATGCAACATCTGCACGAGGCGCAGCTCATCTCACTACGGTTGCTAACGAGGCAAATGTTCCATTGCAGACTTTCGTGTCGCGTAACAACATGCCATGCGGATCCACTATTGGTCCTATAACAGACACAACCTTAGGAATCGAAGCAATCGATATCGGTGTACCACAGTTATCTATGCACTCAGCGCGCGAAATGTGCGGTTCAGAAGATCCAGTGATGCTGGTGAAACTGATGCAAAACTTCTTGGCTAATTAATCAGATCACTCGTTGGGTGTTCCGGCAAGGCGCTGCGCCTCATCGAAAAGACGCTGTAAATCGTCAAACAAACGAGAAGTCACATCCTTCACCGCAGATCTCGGAACACGGCCAGCTTCATCAATCGGCGTAAAGATTGGCTCCCCCACTACAAGCACACACTTGCGCGGATAAATCATTTTTGAACCTTTCGGCATGACTCGTTCGGACCCACCGATACCAACGGGAATGATGGG
>JAPKZX010000096.1 GCA_026393575.1 Actinomycetota bacterium | reverse complement strand
CAGCATTGGACTAGTGATGAAATTAGCTGCCGCCTTCGCTGCCGCTTCATTGTCTTCCACAGATTGAGGGACTTTTGATTTCACAATGCTGATTGTGGCAAACATGATTACGCCACCAATTGCGAGACGAATACCGAGTCGCTGCAATTTCTTCCATTGACCAGCTGTTGCCAAGAACCACGCTGCCACTTGCAACAAAACACCAAGGGCTAGAAACAACCACACACCTGATTTGGCAAGATTACGAATTCCCTTGATGTCTGTATCGCCTTCATTCTTCTTCACATCAATCGGATCCATCTTTGGGTCTTCGTCTTTAGGAACAGAAGGATCAACGCCACGAATCGCATCAATGGTGCCCGTAGCAAATGTGGAGATATCTACGGTGGTAGCCGGCGCGTCTTCGATATAAACCGCATACATCTTTGATGCCACCTCGCCAGCGAAATCACGCATGGCTGGCTCGCCCATCTTGTTTGCAACTGCGTTCACGATGAGTGGACGTGCGAGCGAAAAAACAATCGAGTCCTCTGCATCTTCCCCATCGCCTCCCTCTTCCAGTTTCTTCACCAATTCATCGGCAATCACTTGGCGCACTTCTGCAGATGCAAGAGCGGACTTCACAGTGGACTTGGCTGCTTCTGGGGATGACACAAAGCCAATCAACACCCTTGATACAAGCCCTAGGCACAAGAAAATAATGCCGACGCCCCCAAGAAGTGTTGCGAAAGTTCGTCGCACTCGATGCGTCGCCGGAGCGATCTCCAGATCAGCCTGAGTTTCTGAAATATTTTCCATTGCAACGGACTCTAACAAGTCATTCAATCCCTAATTTTCTTATAGGACCCCATCGTCCAAACGAGAAAGCATTGTCTGAGCAGTCTCTTGCAACTCGACCTTGTCCCCCAATTGTTGAGCAGCACGCACCTGACGAGCAACGCGTGGGTTCTTTACAAACCGATCCTGATGACGAAGGAAGAAGTCCCAGTACAAGTTGGTAAACGGACATGCATCATCTCCGACACGTTTCTTGCGGTCGTACACGCAGCCTTTGCAATGGTTACTCATCCGATCGATGTATGCACCACCACTTGCATATGGCTTCGTGGCCAACATTCCGCCATCAGCAAATTGAGACATACCGATTACATTTGGCACCATTACCCACTCTGCTGCATCAATAAAGTTCTCCCACATCCAATTCGTCAATTGTTGTGGGTTGATGCCAGCAATAAGTGAGAAGTTGCCTAGGACCATCAGTCGTTCAATGTGATGCGCGTATGAGCGTTGCTGCACATTGTGCACTACAGACTTCATGCAACTCATCTGGGTTGCTTCAGGGTCAAGAAACATTCGCGGCAAGTCTCGTTCTGCTTGCAATTCATTCATTCCTGCGTAATCCGGCATCCAACGCCAGTAGCAGTTCCAGATGTATTCACGCCAGCCGAGAATTTGTCGAATAAAACCTTCGGCACTATTAATCGGGACATGACCGTTTCTATATGCAGACTCTGCGGCGCGGATTACTTCCATCGGTAGGAGCAGTCCATTATTCAAATACGGTGAAAGCAATGAGTGCGCCAGATGCCAGTTCGAACTCAACATCGCATCTTCGTGCTCACCAAAGACTGGAAGCACGTTCTCAACGAAATAGTTCATTCGCTGCAAAGCATCGTCTCGCGTTGTGGCCCACACTCCCGTTGGTGCATCACCCCACGAGTTGTCTCCAACGTCACTGATTACTTGTTGGTCCAGTGCATCTAACTCGTATGTCTTTGGTGTTGGCCATCGGTCGTGTCCCGTTTTGGGTGGCGGCAGGCGGTTCTCAGCATCGAAATTCCATTGGCCGTCGCACGGTTGGTCACCGTCCATCAATACATTTAGTCGGCGCCGCTGCCAGCGATAGAAATCTTCCATCTTGATTGTGCGACGCTCGCCCATGAATTGCGAATACTCATCTGGGTGACACAAAAATTGATCTGATGGCACTGTCTGAATTCCGAGCGACCTCACTAACTCGCGGGCCGCATAACTATTTGGTTCGGTAGCAACGACCGCACTCGGCTGCATTTCAGCAATATGTTGCTGCACCCCCTCGCGCATAGACGACGCAACTCGGTAATCAACAGAGAAACCCACAGAGCGAAGTTCATCTGCAAACCGACGCATAGATGCCACGAAGAAATGCGAACGTTGAATGTGCCACCGACGGCTCTTAATCTTGGAGGCCGACTCCACCATCAATACTTGATGAGTATCTGATGACGCGTCTCGCAAAGCTCCGATGCCGCGATTCAATTGGTCCCCAAAGACCCAGACTGTCTGCTTTGTCACCTATTCAGACTCTCACATGAGGCCGTGTCTGTAACGAAAGATCAATAACCAGAGCGGATCATGAGTGCGCCAATGGTTGCATTCGTCACTGGGTCAATCGCAATTGCGCTACCGCCTGCGCGGTTTACCAGGTACTCATCAACCACAAGTGGTGAAGCAAGCGCTAGCTCTACGCGGCCGATGTCGTTGAGGACTAGTCGATCTGTTGGAGTGTTCTCCAAAGTGTCAAGGTCAAGACGGTGAGTGATGGCTGCTACACGTGCATTCACTTCCCCAGAGGCGTGACGAACCACAATTGCATCACCAACCGTGAGTTCTGTGTCCGTAAACCAGCACACATCGGCAACAATGCCGTTGGCGTCAACTGGTTGATGTGCCCCATTCACCACGATGACATTTCCCTTGCCAACATCGAGGTCATCAGCAAGTTCAATCGCGATGGCATCTCCCGGCACTGCAATGTCAGTTGGCGTTCCAGCCCGTGTAAGACCGATCACAGTGCTTGAGTATCCCTGTGGATGCACCGTGACAGCGTCACCTACACGAATAGCGCCACCTTCAAGTCGGCCGGCATAACCGCGATAATCACTGCCGCCGTGTTGACGCAAAGTCCACTGCACTGCTAACCGTGCTTCGATTGTCGCCGTCGGGTTGATGTCGAGAGTCTCGAGAAGATCAAGTACTGAAGGGCCCTCGTACCAAGGTGTTTCGTCGCCGCGGTCAACCACATTTTGTCCGCCAGTAGCCGAGATTGGTATCGGATGAATTGGAACAGATGAACCCAAAGTAGAGAGAATCCCTGCGACATCGGTGACCACAGTGTCAAATACTGTCTCGTCCCACTCCACCAAGTCCATCTTGTTTACTGCAAGAACTAAGTGAGATACACCGAGCAAAGCCGCAATGGACACATGACGTCGTGTTTGCTCAACAACTCCGTGACGTGCGTCGACCAACACGATTGCGATATCGCTCACTGATGCGCCAGTCACCATGTTGCGAGTGAACTGAGCATGGCCTGGTGTATCTGCCAACACAAAACTGCGCTTTGGCGTAGCAAAGTACCGATACGCCACATCAATGGTGATGCCTTGTTCGCGTTCTGCGCGCAAACCATCGGTGAGAAGTGCCAAGTTGAATGATCCGTCTCCGTAACGACGACTCGCCTTACCAACGGCACTCAATTGATCTTCGAAGATTCCTTTTGAGTCATGCAGGAGTCGACCAATTAGTGTGCTCTTACCGTCGTCCACTGACCCAATCGTTGCGATTCGTACTTGGGTGTTTGATGCAGTAGCAATTGCGTTCATCAGAAATACCCTTCGCGCTTGCGATCTTCCATTGCAGATTCACTGAAATTGTCATCTGCACGAGTAGCGCCGCGTTCTGTAATGCGGGCAGTCGCCACTTCAGCAAGTACATCGGCATATGTGGTAGCAGTCGATGCAATCGCACCAGTGCAACTCATGTCGCCCACCGTGCGGTACCGAACAATGCGCTTAGTAGGGACTTCGCCGTCCTCAACAACAACGGGGCCGCCTACAGAGAGCAACATTCCGTCACGTTCAATCACGGTACGTTCATGCGAGAAATAGATGCTTGGCAATGGGATCTCTTCACGCGCGATGTAGTCCCAGAGGTCGTGCTCGGTCCAGTTGGAGATTGGGAAAGCACGCAAGTGCTCTCCTTTCTCAATGCGTGGATTCAAAATGTTCCATGGCTCTGGGCGCTGCATACGTGGTTCCCATCCACCCTTTTTGTCACGGAAACTGAGGATTCGTTCTTTTGAGCGTGCTTTGTCTTCATCGCGACGTCCACCACCGAATGCAGCATCAAACTTGTGCTCACGAATTGCCGAAAGAAGAGTGACTGCTTGCTGACGGTTACGACTACCAGTGGGGCCCGGATCTGGAATGTCTCCCCTATCGATGCTTGCTTGCACCGAAGCAACTATCAACTCAAGGTTGTAGGTGCGTACGAATTCGTCGCGATATTCAATGACTTCAGGAAAGTTATGACCGGTATCAACTTGCATGACAGGAAACGGAAGCCGTGCGGGGGTGAACGCTTTGATGGCAAGCCACAACAGCACAGCCGAATCCTTACCGCCAGAGAACAACAGCACGGGTGATTCACAGCCTGACACCACTTCTCTAATGATGGTGATTGCTTCAGCCTCTAAACGGTCGAGGTGCGATCTGCTTGCAAGTACTTCTAATTCGTTTTGTGACGTTACTGCGCTCATGTATTTCTCCTTCGTTCTGTTCGTTCTCTAGACGTGCAATCCGCACTCGGTCTTTGCTTGGCCAGCCCAACGCCCTGCGCGTTTGTCTTCACCTTCAGCAACTGGCTTGGTGCACGGCCAACAACCAATACTCGGGTAGCCACGATCCTTCAATGGATTACGTGGCAATTCATACAAGTACTCGTATGACTCCATCTCTTCGTCGCTATACAACGCGAGTGGATTCACCTTCAACACCTTGCGTGTTTCGTCGATAGACAAGACCGGCGTGTTTGCACGTGTGGGACCATCTATGCGGCGCACACCAGTGACCCACCCTGCATGTTCAGCCAAGAGTGCATTGAGTGGCAATACTTTGCGCACATTGCAGCATGCTTCAGTATCGGTTTGCCACAGATTGTCTGGCGTCACGTGAAGCGGATGCACGATGCGAAGGTTGATGTCCATCGCCTTGCGGAGTTCGTCTGCGAGCCACTTTGTTTCAGCGAATAAGTACTGCGTATCAATCATCACAATTTCGATACCGGGCACAGCAGTGGCAGCAACATGAGCCAACACCACATCTTCAAAACTGCATGTCACCGTGATGGAAGAACCAACGCGATCTGCAGCCCAGCGCACAATGTCGCCAGGGGCTGCAGTCTCAAGTTCGCGAGCCGCATGTGCCACTTCATCGGCATGGTCGGCAAGGGTGTCTTTGTTCCATATTGCAACGGGCATCTAGTCAGAATACCGTATTCCCGACTAAACCAGTCATAATTGTCGTAATTGTAAAACCCTTGCCCAGAAAGGAAAAGACCGCCCCGAAGGGCGGCCCAGACCTAGTTCTTGGGTTAATTAACTAAAGCGAACGAGACCCTGGTCGATGACGAGACGGTCGCCCACAGAAGTGGTGAACACAGCCTCGCCCTTTCCTGTTTCCCACATCTTGATGGTGAGTGCTTCGCCAGGAAATACCGGAGAAGCGAATCGGCCTTCAATGTGCTTGAAACGATTTGCATCGCCGCCACACAGCGCATTCAACAGGCCACGACCTGTGAATCCGTATGTGCACAGACCATGCAAGATTGGCTTTGGAAATATTCCTGCTGCAACTGCTGGGTGATTTGGATCGGAGTGCAATGGGTTGCGGTCACCATTCAAGCGATACAACAACGCTTGATCTGGTGATGTTTGGAAAGTCACTTCATGATCAGGTGCTTTTGCTGGTGGCTCGTTTTGTGCACCACTTGGTCCACGCTCTCCACCGAAACCACCTGCATCACGAATGAACACTGATGAACGAGTGGAATACAACGGCTTGCCAGCGGCATCTGTTGCTTCTGCTTCAGTAACGATGACTGCAGCTTTCACTTTGTCGTACATCGCAACAAGCTTGCTCTGCACAGTTGCAGTTCCTTCTACAGGAAGCGGCTGATGCAATGTGATTGACTGCGATGCGTGCACAAGGTTTGCAAAATTAAATTCACCAACATTGCGCATTGGGTTTGATGCAGAACTTGCCTGACCTGAACCCAAGACAACTGGCATTGTTGGAAGCGCCTTCTGATTCACTCCGGTGGAGTTTTCAGTGACGTATTCCAATTGATCGGAACTGACATTGAGACTCACTGCGTAGAGCAATGAATCTTTTGATGTCCATGAAATTGCGTACGGTTCGCCGACGGTGCCGACTGCTTCTGGATTAAGAGCCATTGTGTTCCCCTTTTACTTTCCGATGGTGTTCTGTGGCCATGAACCGTCTTTGCCGTCCATGCCTGCGTTCGGGCGTGCTTGCTTCAGCATTTCTGCAACTGCAGCACCAATTTTGTTCGGATCATCAATAGGCGCAACGCTTGGCCCGCGGTGCCAGCCCTCGGCAATTGCCAAGGTTTGACCACTTGCTTCAAACACTCGACCCGTGACGTGTGCTGCTTCATCAGATGCGAGCCAGGTAACGATTGGAGCGATCCAACGTGGTGAACGCATCTCGCGCTCTTCGTCGGTCTCTGGTGCATTGCCGAGACCTTCGGTCATACGAGTAAGCGCGACTGGTGCAACTGCATTCACAGTGACGTTGAAACGTGCAAGTTCAAGTGCTGCAATAACAGTGAACGATGCGATACCAGCTTTTGCTGCGCCGTAGTTCGTTTGTCCGATGTTTCCGTAGATACCAGAAACCGATGTGGTGTTGATGATGCGACCCATTGTTGGCTTGCCAGCTTTTGCTTGTTCGCGCCAGTATGCAGCTGCCCAACGTGATGGACCAAATGTTCCCTTGAGGTGCACTTTGATAACTGCGTCCCACTCTTCTTCGGTCATGTTGGTGAGCATGCGGTCACGCAAGATGCCGGCGTTGTTCACCACAATGTTGATGTCACCGAATGTCTCGACGGCTGTGTTGATGAGACGCTGCGAGCCTTCCCATGAAGAAATGTCGTCACCGTTAGCAACTGCTTCGCCGCCCATGGCCTTGATTTCGTCGACTACTGACTGAGCAGGACTCACGTCGCCACCGCTTCCGTCGATGTTTCCGCCCAAGTCGTTTACAACAACTTTTGCACCTTCACTAGCGAGGCTGAGCGCGTGCTCGCGACCAATTCCTCGACCTGCTCCAGTTACGACTGCTACGCGTCCTTCACACAACTTTGCCACGATGGCCTCCATGATTCATATGGGCACCCGACGGATGCCACCTATCGATATTACGAACTGACGTCACAACCCACACAGCCCGACTAGCCCCTAGCCTCAGAACCGTGCCAAGCAAGGTCCTTATCATCGGTGCTGGTCCCTCAGGAACCGCATGTGCAGCGACACTTCATCGCCTTGGCCATGAAGTTGTGGTCGTTGACAAGGCAACATTCCCTCGAGACAAGTGCTGTGGAGACGGTCTCACCACCAATGCATTGCGCATCCTTGAAGGTCTCGATTTTGACCCTTCACGTGTCGCAGATTGGCAGACATGCTCCGATGTGGAGATGCGTTCTTTCTCAGGGCGAAAGATCGACCTTCCGCTTCCAACAATTGGTGGGCAGTTTGCAGCGATTGCCCCACGCGCGCAGTTCGACCATGCACTCGTAGAACATTGCCGCGACATGGGTATCACCATCCATGAAGGGTGTGCATTCGAATCCATCACGCACCACGACACCAGTGGGATTTCAGTACGCGTTGAAAATCTTGGCGAACTCACCGTTGATTACGTAGTAGCAGCAGACGGCATGTGGTCACCTGTGCGCAAATCACTCGGACTATCAACACCGGGTTACCTGGGTGAGTGGCATGCATTTCGCCAATACATCGGCAATGTGCACGGCAGTGCCAATGAAAAGTTGCACATTTGGTTCGACAAAGATTTGTTGCCTGGCTACGCGTGGTCGTTTCCGCTCCCCGACAATCGCGTCAATTTCGGATTCGGTATTTTGCGCACATCTGACCGCTCAACGAAATACATGAACGACTTGTGGCGCGACCTTCTTACTCGCCCCTACATCACTGAGACTCTTGGCGAACACTTTGTACCTGAGGATCGCCACACCGCGTGGCCCATTCCATCTCGCATCCACGATGCCGTTAGGTCGTCGGGGCGAGTTCTATTTATTGGCGATGCGGTGTGCGCAACAGACACCTTGACAGGCGAAGGAATTGGCCAAGCACTAGAAACAGGAATCGCAGCTGGCGAGGCAATTCACGAATGCAACACAGCCGCTGACGTACGCGATTCGTACTCGCACAAGATTGATTCGCTGCTACTTGCAGATCACCGCATGTCTTCTGTCTTGAGTCGAATGCTCACATATCCAGTAGTCGCGCGAATGGTCCTTGCCTTAGTGGACACAAACAATTGGACTCGCAAGAATTTTGTGCGCTGGATGTTTGAAGATGAGGCACGTGCCGTGGTGTTTACGCCGCGGCGTTGGCATCGTCGTTTCCTCGCTCGTCCAGGGGCATACAGCGCTAAATAAGTGGCTCGCCTCTCGCCTACTTGGCTGAGTGCGCCCGAATACAAGCAACGGAACTACGGTTAGAGCCATGAAGACACGCCTGACCGAAATGTTTGACATTGAATTGCCCATCATGCTTGCCGGCATGGGCGGAGTGTCATATAGCGACCTTGTGGCTGCAGTATCTGATGCTGGCGGCATAGGCACTTTTGGTGCTGCCCCAATGTCAACAGAACTATTGGTGTCTGAGATGGCTCGCGTACGCACCTTGACCAACAAACCATTCGGCGTCGACCTTCTGACTGCTTCACCAGACTCGATTGCTCGCAACATTCAAGCAATCATCGATGGTGGCGCAAGTATCTATGTTGCTGGCCTCGGCGTACCACGCGAGATTATTGACGAATTGCACAGCCACAACATTCTTGTGGGCTCAATGTGTGGCAAAGTACGCCATGCCACTGCTGCTGTTGCAAGCGGATGTGACTTTGTAGTCGCACAAGGCACTGAAGCCGGCGGACACACAGGCACCGTTGCCACCATGGCACTTGTTCCTCAAGTTGTAGATGCTGTGAAAGGCAAAGTTCCTGTCGTTGCAGCAGGTGGCATCTTTGACGGTCGTGGTTTAGTTGCCGCTCTTGCACTTGGTGCCGATGGTGTATGGATTGGCACAAAATTCATTGCTACGAACGAGGCACATACCGGCACCGGTTACAAGCAAAAAATGTTGGAGATGGCCGAAGACGACACAGTGATCAGTAAGGCATACACCGGCAAAACATGTCGCGTGGCGCGCACCGAGTGGACACAACACTTTGATGAACACCCAGAGGAACTGCAAGGTTTCCCCGCACAAGCAATTGCCACCATTCAGGCAGGCATCGATCATTTAGGTGTTGGCCCAGACGTCATTCTCGACACCAATAAAGCGTTTATGGCAATCGGCCAAGCAGTTGGTGCCATCGATGAGATCAAACCTGCACGTCAGGTAGTTGCAGAGATTATGGACGAAGCACGTCGCACGCTCGAGCGTCTCGCAGATCTTAAATAATCCGAGGTGTTTTCACTCTTACGACGCAACCGCGATGTGCGCATGCTGTTTGGCGCACAAGTGGTGTCTTACCTTGGTGACTGGTTCACATTTGTCGCGTTAGCCGGTCTGGTTGAGGACGTCACCAATTCCAGATTCCTGGTGTCACTCGTTTTGGTATCCATGACTATTCCTGGACTCCTAATGTCACCCGTTGCGGGATCATTTGCCGACAGGTTTGACCGCCGCAAGATTCTGATTGTGGTCTCACTGCTACAAGCCGTAGCAGCACTGTTTTTGCTTCTGCACTCAACGACAGGCATTTGGATCACATTTGCATCACAATGCGCAATCGCGGCACTTGCCTCATTCGTTGGCCCTTGCACAAGCGCAGCGATTCCTAATGTCACCGATAACGAAGAAGATCTGCGACGTACCAATGCGCTCTTTGGAAGCACGTGGGGAATCATGCTTGCTGTCGGCGCAGCACTAGGTGGCGTTTTTGCAGGCGCCTTCGGCCGTAATGCCGCATTTATTGCTGACGCCATCTCATTTGTTGTTGCCGGCGCACTCTTTGCAGGCGTGAAGCGCCCCATGCAGTCAGAACGTGCAGCAAATACTTCAACGACACGTCGTGTTCGCCCTATTGCAGATATGAAAGAAGCAATCCATGTGGCCAAGCAAGACAAAATCATATTGGCGTTGCTCTGTTCAAAAATGACCTTTGCTGTGGGTGCCGGAATTGTGAGTCAACTCGCAGTACTCGCATCCAACGTGTTTCATGTGGGTGACGCTGGTCGTGGCTTACTTATTGGTGTGCGCGGCATTGGTTCTGGTCTTGGTCCCATTATTGGTGCACGCATTGCGGGACGCGACATGGCAAAGCTTCTCAAAGTTTGCGGCTTTGCTGGTCTCATCTTCAGCGTGTGTTACCTCGGAGCAGCACTCAGTCCATTCATTGGTATGGCGGCTGTTTTCATCGCGCTTGCGCACCTCAGTGGAGGCGCACAGTGGACCCTTTCCACACTGGGTTTACAGATGCAATCGCCAGATCACGTACGAGGCCGCGTGATGGCTGGCGACATGGCACTCGTTAACTTGATGATCGGATGCACAAGCATCTTGGCTGGAATCACATCAGAGTTACTCGGCGTACGCCCTGCCATCATTATTTTTGCAGTCGCAGCAGCGATTGCTTCCGTTATCTACATCTTGTTAACAGCAGGACTCAGACGGAGTCTGCACACAGAGACGCAGCAGCAGTAAGCCTGTTACGCCGTGGGTCGCCATCGGCAACTGTCATCATTGTGTTCATCACATATGCAAATGCAAGTTCACGACGCACTTCAGCGAACGCAACAGAGCCACCAGCGCCATTATGACCAAAACTAGATGGGCCTGAGTATTCCGTATAGGGCGAATGAACCATAAAGCCCATACCGAAATCTGTTTCATCAATCAGCACGCTGTCAATTTCACCTTGCGGAGTATTACTTGTGCGCGCCCGATCACGGACCTCATCACCAAGGAGACGTACACCGTCGACCGTAGAAACAGTTGCTGAATAGATACGTGCGAGTGAACGCGCATTGCCAATGCCGTTTGCACCAGGAATTTCTGCTTGATGCACTGCTGGCAAGTTAAACGCGCCCGGCCCAAATGCACCATTCAAACCCAACGCTGCTGCACCTCGTGTACCTGGCCCACTGCGTTCCATCATCACTTTGGCAACGTCGGGTGGAAACTTTGGAATGGGGTGAGCCATCAGTCGAGCAACACGTGGTTCAAGTTCTTCTGGCAGACCAATATGAAATTCAACACCAAGTGGTTCAACAATATTTGAACGCACAAAAGCGCCCAGACTCATACCCGTGACTCGTCGCACTAGTTCGCCTGCTAGCCAGCCAAAAGTGATGGCGTGATATCCATGTGTTGTGTCAACGGGAAAAAATGGAGCAGTGTCTGCAAGGCGTGACGTAATTGTGTCCCAGTGCAATGCTTCTTCAAGTGTGATGTCGCCTTCCACCGTGTACAAACCAGCACGATGTGACAACAACTGCGCAACAGTTACATCTTGCTTTCCTTTAGCGGCAAACTCCGGCCAATAGGTTGCAACTTTTTCGTCGTAGTTCAGCAGTCCACGCTCTACACACATTGCAACAGCAATAGACGTAATGCCTTTTGTTGTAGAGAACACCAACTGCAGTGAATCTGGACTGTATGGCTCCGTGTGGTCGCGGTTTCGCCAACCACCCATGAGGTCGACAACACATTCACCTCGATGATAAATGGAGACACCAGCCCCGTGGTCTTCGCCTAGTTCGAAACCTTGCACAAAGGCGTCGCGCACTGGCTCCCACCCGGGAGCAACTACGTCAACTGTGAGTATCGACATGATCAGCCGTCGATGATGGAGCGAAGTTTTTCGATCTGACCTACTGGGTCTGGACCAATTGGGTTCACAGACAACACGGTGACCCCTGCTTCTTTAAACGCTGCAACTCGCTCTTTGATGAAGCCTGGTGTTCCCACCAAGTTTGCGTTCATAATCCACTCACCAGGAAGCTTCGATGCTGCTTCGTCTTTCTTGCCGTCGAGATACAAGTCTTGAATCTCTACTGCTTCTTTTTCAAAGCCGTAGTCACGACAGATGTCGTTATAGAAGTTCTTGCCGCGAGCGCCCATTCCGCCTACATACAAAGCCATGTTCGGACGCGCAAAATCGAGAATCTTTGTTTGTGCTTCCCCGGTCAATGACTCGTCAATTGCGAGCATGCCTCCAGCAGAAATCTCCAGGCGTGGACGTGACTTGTCACGCTTCGCCAGGCCAGCCTTCAACTGATCGCCCCATACGTTGTGATAACGCTCTGGGTAGAACATGATTGGCAACCAACCATCAGCAATCTCTGCAGTTGCTTCAACGCTCTTGTCTTTCAACGACGCCCACCAGATGGGGATGTCTTTGCGTACTGGATGGTTGATGAGTTTGAGAGCTTTACCTAATCCGGTTCCTTGACCTGCAGGAAGTGGAATCTGCACAGTCTTGCCATCATAAGAAAGTGCTTCTTCACGTGCCCACACCTTGCGACACACATCGATGTATTCCTTGATGCGTTGCATTGGCTTTTCGTATGGAACACCGTGGAAGCCTTCAATCACTTGTGGACCAGATGCACCAAGTCCAAGGATGAAACGTCCGTCACTGACATAGTCGCAACCTGCTGCGGTCATAGCCATCAGTGCTGCAGTACGCGAGTACACGTTCACAATGCCTGTGCCGATTTCTACACGATTTGTTTTGGCAGCCAAATAGCCCACCTGCGAGATGGCGTCATAGCTGTACGCCTCTGCGATCCAGACCTGGTCAAGACCGGCCTTTTCAAGTTCCACTACTCGATCAACGGCTTCTTTAAACCCGCCTGAATAATTGATTCCCATTGACAGCTTCATGGTTTCCCCTTTGTAATGCGTCCCATGACCCTAGAACGAGAGACGCCTTCTGTGCGATTCGTAACACCCTGTGCCAAAACGCCTCGTCGGTGCGACAATAGAAAGGTGACTTCTGCGCCTACCTCTCAACATCTCACGGTGCGCGATGGCGTTTCCTTGCGGGCCCTCCAGTGGTCGACGCCCAATGAAAGCCCAGGCATTCCCATTGTCCTTATCCACGGACTTGCCTCGAATGCCCGACTCTGGGACGGCCCTGCACGTCTACTCAGCGAGATGGGCCATGCAGTGGTTGCTATCGACCTTCGTGGTCACGGGCTAAGCGATAAACCCGACCACGGGTACGCCATGAGCGACATCGCAGCCGATGTCAATGATGTTCTCGATTCACTTGTGCAACAACAACGCAAGTGGGCACACCCGCTCATCCTCGGACAATCTTGGGGCGGCAACATTGTGGTGGAAGTCGCTCATCAATTTGGACACAAAATTCGCGGCGCTGTCGCTGTTGATGGTGGCACTATTGAATTGCAAAAAGCATTTCCTGAGTGGGATGAATGCAAACGTGCATTAACTCCACCTGCACTTGCTGGAATGTCGTACGAACGACTTCGTTCTTATATTCGCGCAGCCCACCTAGATTGGTCGGAAGAAGCAATTGACGGCCAGATGTACAACATGGAACATCTTGCAGACGGAACTATCAAACCATGGCTCACACTCGAACGGCATCTCACCGTTCTTCGCGGCTTATGGGAACACTCACCTTCTTTACTGTGGAATGAAATTTCCGTGCCCATTCTTTTCACTCCTGCAGCACGCGGCAACGACGACCACACTGTTGTGAAACGAGCACAGATTCAGCACGCTCTCGACCAATTACCGAAATCTCGTGTTGAATGGTTCGACCCAGCAGACCACGATCTTCACGCCCAGTTCCCTGATCGCTTTGCCGCTGTGGTGAACGATGCAATCACCTCCGGATTTTTCTCATGACTCTTCCCCGCATTTTGGCCATCATGGGTTCTGGCGAGACCGCCCCCACAATGGTCACTACACATCGCAAACTCACTTCGCTACTCCCACAGCCTGTTCAAGCCGTTGTTCTTGATACGCCATACGGCTTCCAAGAAAACGCACCGGAGTTGGCTTCACGAGCCCAGGATTATTTCCATACTTCCATCAATGCAGAAATCGAGATTGCTGGGCTCGTCCGTTTGCACGACACTCACATCGCAGCAGACCCAGTGCAGATAGAACGCGGATTACGAAGAGTGGCAAATGCCGACTACATCTTTGCTGGCCCCGGTTCTCCTACATACGCACTGCGTCAGTGGAGCGGTTCTCCTATCGCAAGCATCATTGCGGGCAAACTACAAACAGGCGGAATTATCACTTTCGCATCCGCAGCTGCCCTCACCCTGGGTAAGGCAACCGTTCCGGTGTACGAGGTGTACAAAGTGGGTCAAGATGTTGAACGTCTCGACGGGTTAGACATTCTTTCGTCTATCGGAATCAACGCTGCAGTTATCCCCCACTATGACAACGCCGAAGGTGGCAACCACGACACCAGATTCTGTTATCTGGGCGAGAAGCGTCTTGAATTGTTCGAAACGATGCTCGACAACGACACATACGTATTAGGCGTGGACGAGCACACCGGACTCATCATTGACATCGTCACGCAGGAAGCAACTGTGGTTGGCAATGGCGGCGTCACGCTTCGCGTGAAGTCACAGTCTTTCGTCTATCCAACAGGGTCAGTTCTGCCTTTGTCTCTGCTGCAGAATCCATTTCAACTACTTGACCCCGGCGCATCCACAACCAGCACTAATGCAGTGCGGGCTTCATCAACCGAAACACAAGTTCACGATGCACAAACAAACAGTGCTCCAAGTTCTCTAGAGCAATCCCTGCAGCACACTTCGCAAGAGTTTGAGCTAGCAATGAAAGACCGCAATGCAGAAGGCGCGGTACGTGCTGCACTAGCCCTAGAACAAGCAATGGTCGACTGGAAAGCAGACACTTTGCAAGGCGATGTCTCTGACCGATGCCGAGCAACTCTGCGCTCGATGATGAGCCAGCTTGGTGATGCAGCGGTCTCTGGTGTGCGCGATCCCCGCGAAGTGGTATCTCCATACATAGAAGCAATGCTTGCCGTACGCGCAATTGTTCGTGCAGAAAAACGATTCGACCTCTCCGACATCATCCGTGACGCGTTCGCGTCACTAAACATTGAAGTACGCGATACGCCACAAGGCGCCGAGTGGTCTCTACCGACTGAGTAGTTCTACACGTGGTGAACGTGTGCAATTCGTGATCGCCCACGAATGCCAGCCAACGCATACACCGAGATAAACACAGCGGTTGCCGTGAGAATAATGGTTGCGCTTGCAGATGTGTCAAGGAAGTACGACGCGTACATTCCCACGCCTGCAGTCGCTGCACCAATGAGTGGCGAGATCCACAACATGCGGGCAAATGAATTAGTGAGCATGCGTGCAGTCGATGCAGGGATAACCAACATTGCAGAAATCAACAAGGTTCCGATGACACGCATAGTGACAAGAATGGTGAGCGACAACATTGCCATGAGCAGTGCCTCTACCCATGCAACGCGAACTCCGGATACTTCCGCTACTTCGGGGTCAAACGTTGCAAACAACAGTGCGCGATAGAACGCGAGAATAAGCACAACTGTAAATACTGTCACCAGTGCGACAGCCAAGATGTCGATTGGCTTCACACCTAAGACACTGCCGAAGAGAACTGCTTCGATACTCTTCTGCGCCTGTCCATATCTGTTCAGAAGTGCCAGACCGAGAGCAAATGAAGCAGTGGTCACAACACCAATGGCGGCATCGGCCCCAATCAAACGTCTGCGTGCAATTCGCCCAATCAGAACGCCCGAGATAATTCCCCACACGCCGGCGCCAACGAAGTAATTGATGCCCATCACTGCTGATGCTGCTGCCCCACCAAAAACTGCGTGTGACAACCCGTGACCGATGTAGCTCATGCCTCGCAGGACTACAAAGACGCCAAGAAGTCCACACAAGCCTCCGGCAATCGTGGCCACGATGATTCCGTTCGTAAAGAATTGGTAATTGAAAGGTGTGAAGACACCGCCGACGAGAGAAATCATTACAGCAACGTCCCGACCCGTTTTGCCACATCAGTGCCACCGTGATCAAGAACTACCGGCATGCCTTCATGAAGCAACACTTCCATGGGTGCTCCATACGTTTGCTCTAAAACTTCCGAGGTCAACACATCAATGGGCGCTCCATCTGCAATCACCTCACGATTGAGGCACACCATGCGTGGCAAGTGAGCGGCCAAACCATTTAGGTCGTGTGTAGTTAACACAATCGACACACCATCGTCGTGAAGGTCGGCCAGCAGATGCAGCACTTCATGACGCGTGCGAATGTCCACGCCCGAAGTCGGTTCGTCAAGAATCAGCAATTCAGGTTTATGGAATAGCGCACGCGCAACAAAGACACGTTGCTGTTGTCCACCACTGAGTTCGCGAATGTGTCGGTCCTGTAGCCCACCAAGCCCAAGTCGATCAAGTACTTCTAAAGCTGCCGTTCGCTCTTCTGCAGTGATACGTGGGCGTCGCCCCACTTTGCTTCTAGTCATCACCATGACTTCAAGAACCGTGACGGGGAAATTCCAATCAACTGATTCCACTTGTGGCACGTAACCCATACGCAGGCCAGGCTTCATGGTCACATGACCACTTTGTGGCCTGATAGCGCCCAGCACAGCCTTCAGCAAAGTGGTCTTGCCAGAGCCAGATGGACCAACGATTCCTACAAAGTCACCTTTTCTAACGGTGAAATGAACATCATGGACAACGAATGCCGAATCATACGCACACGAAATGTGCGCACACTCAACGAGTACTTCAGGACTCACTGAGGATAAAACGCCTTATCGGTTACCCCTGCGTCAATCTTGACTGCCTTCAGTGCTGCAGAGTCGCCACCAAGCGCTTCCACCATGGTGATGAAGTTGAATTGCAGCAACCCAGCCCATGAATGCTCAGAATCTCCCGGCTTTCCTGGCAAGTCATCGTCACGCAGAGAATCGATATAGCGAACACCAGTCTCTTTACCTATTTGTTCTAGGACCGTTGAAGGAAAGACTTCACTACCAAAAATTGCTTTGACGCGTTCTTTCTTCACTTGTTCAATGAGCGCCACTACATCTTTAGCGGTCGGTTCTTCGAAAGACTGCGGTTGCATGGCGCCAATGACTGAGTACTGATAATTCGCGGCGAAGTATGCATATGCATCGTGATACGTGAGCAGTTTTCGCTGGTTAGCGGGCACTGTTGCCGAGGCGACCGACATGGCTTCGTCTAGTTGCATACCAATTGAAGAAAGTGCTTCATAGTTTTTGTCGTATATGTCCCCATTGCTTGGATCTGCATTCACTAATGCATCTCGAATAACTGTGGCAAAGGACAACGCCATCGGTGGGTTTGTCCACAAATGTGGGTTTGGCTTTCCAGCAGCTTTTGGAAATGAGAAGTCATATAGCCACAGCGATGGAGCAAGAGTTGCGGTGCCCAATTCACAGAGAACGGCATTGGTCGCATTGGCATCAGCCATCTCGCGTGTTGGCTCTTCCAAACTCAAGCCATTCATGAACACAATGTCTGATGTTTCAAGAGTCTGCGCTGCACTTGGAGGAGGTTCAAAAGTGTGCGAATTCGTTCCTTCAGGAACAATGCCTGTCACCTTGGTGTCAGTACCTGCTGCGATGATTCCGACAAGATTTGTAATTGGCGCCACTGTTGAGGCAACGCGCACTGCTCGACCCTTAACTTCAGTGCCGCCCTTGCAGGCCGCGTACGCAGCTTGCAGACCTTCATCGCTGGCAAACGGGTCAGCAATGTTTTCTTCGTCTATCCCTTCTGGTGCGGGAGGCTGCGTCACTACGACTCTGTCTGATGACTCGTTACCCGAGCAGGCAGGAAGAAGGAGGGCAAGAACAAGAACCGGCGCGATTCGACGAAGTTTCATTCTTTCAGGCTACTTGCCCCATATGCCTTGTGACTAGTAGTTACCGAGGTGACACTTGCAAATGAAATGACTTCACAGCGCGGGCAAAAATGTTCGCTTCCACGTCTGGTTCAGCCACAACTTGAAGGTTTTTGGTCTTTTGCGACATTTGGCGAAAAACGGTCGTCAGTACCAGGCGTGCCAAGTTTGCACCGACACACAAGTGTGTTCCGAAACCAAACGAGAGATGCGGGTTCGGGTCTCTATGAATATTGAACGAGAATGGATCATCGAATACTGCTTCATCACGATTGGCTGAGGGGTACAACATCACTACGCGGTCGCCTGCTGCAATGTCTTGCCCGCCCACATGATCATCAGTTAACGCTGTACGGAAAAAGTTGTTCAGTGGAGTCACCCAACGCAGTACTTCTTCCACTGCGGTATCAATCAAAGCTGGGTTCTTAGCCATCTCTTCCCACTGTGCAGGATGATTACAGAATTCACGCAGACCATGACTGATAGCAGTACGCGTAGTTTCAGCACCGCCTGCGATAAACAAGCCCACTTCATGCATCACTGATTCGGGTGGCAACTTCTGACCATCTATTTCTGCGTTTGCCCAAATTGACATGAAGTCATTGCGCGGACATCCAGAAACTTCACTCATGATCGGAATCATTGCGGCGATGAACTCTTGATTGGCTGCGATGAACTCACCCATCACATTGATGTCACGCTCACGCATGTCGGTGCGCATTAATCGTTCGCTCCACGACTTCAGTTGTGGCCACATGCTTTCTGGGAAACCAAGCAACCGCGATGTGAGACGAGCAGGTACTTGACCAGCCAGATGTTCCACCACTTCAAATTCACCACGCTCAAGACATTCATCAACAAGTTCAGAGACAAGGTCTTCAATCTCTTGTTCACGCGTTGCGACTCCTGCACGAGTGAGTTGGGGTTGCACCAACATGCGCTGTTGACGATGCCTTGGATCGTCCTGCGCGATCATGTTGCTTTCACCTGGCGACAAGACAGCGCGATATTGACCGTTCGAAGAAAACACAGATGATCGACGTTCAACGTCCATGACGTCTGCATGACGAGTCAAGCCCCACAGACCATTTTTCTCATCGCGATACACAGGTTCGTTTGCGCGCATCCATGACCACACGTCGTGTGGATTTGCCTGATACAAAAATGGATCAAGTAGATCTACTTCTAGTCGCTGATTAGTTGTGCTCATGTCGAACTCACTTTCCCCCGTTTGACCACGGTAGTCCCGACGTTGGGTCTGGCTCTACGGGGAGACCCAATACGCGTTCACCCAAAATGTTGCGCTGCACTTCCCCGGTTCCCCCACCAATGGTGAGAGCCTTAGAAAACATGTAACCGCTGTACCAACTCTTTGAAGTGATGGATTTACCTACCTGTGCATCTGGCGGACCAATCACCATGGCTTCAGCTCCAATGAGGTCTCGGGCGATTTCCATGACTTTCTGTCCATGTTCATCAGCCATGATCTTTCGAATACTGGCCTCTGGCCCTGGCTGAGCACCACGCAAGCGAGCTGTGAGCGTACGCATACGAATGATTTCGAGAATCGTGTGCTCCATATAGATGTCTGTAAGACGATGACGCATCACTTGATGAGTCACGCCACGTTCTCGTGCTTCTGCAATGAGATCGAGTGCGGTTGGGCCATTGCCCCATAACACGCCTCCAGTTGACAACGACACGCGTTCATTGCCCAGTGTTACTTTTGCAAGTCGCCAACCATCGTTGACATCACCCACAACATTGGCATGAGGTATTCGTACGTCTGTGAAGAACACTTCATTGAAACTCTCTGCACCAGCAATGTTCTTAATCGTGCGGATTTCAATACCAGGCAAATCCATCGGACAGATGAAATACGTAATCCCTTTGTGCTTAGGAGCATCTACATCAGTCCGTGCAATCAGAATTCCAAACTTTGAATAGTGTGCGCCAGTTGTCCATACTTTCTGACCATTCACAATCCACTCATCGCCATCGCGTACCGCACGCGTCCCTAACGAAGCCAAATCACTTCCGGCACCTGGTTCTGAAAACAACTGACACCAGATTTCTTCCGCTGCAAGTGCGGGAATCACATACCTATCTTTTTGTTCTTGGGTGCCAGCAAAAATGATTGTGGGCGCCGCCCATCCGATGCCGATTTGGTTTGATGGGCGTTTAATGCGAGCCACGGAGAGTTCTTCATCAATGATCAACTGATGCACTGGGTCTGCTCCCAGCCCGTACGGCTCTGGCCAGTGCGGAGCAACCAATCCGGATTCGGCTAACAAACGCGCCGATGGCTCCGGATGCTCTGCAATCCACTGGCGTACGGCTACTCGACGAGCGTCATTTTCCCCAGGAAGTATCTCGTCCATGTGTTCAGAGTAGGCGTTGAGCATGCGCCAGAACTACGGTGAAGACCATGAGCCAATTGACATATGACGGAAAAGTTGCAGTAATCACCGGAGCAGGCGGCGGTCTTGGTCGCCAACATGCTCTCCTAATGGCCGCACGTGGCGCATTAGTGGTGGTGAATGACCTCGGTGGCACCATCGACGGTTCAGGCGCCGATGCAAGCGCTGCGCAAAAAGTGGTGGACGAGATCGTTGCTGCTGGCGGCGAAGCCGTTGCTAACCACGACAGTGTTTCCACAGCAGAAGGTGGCGAAGGAATCATCCAAACCGCAATCGATGCATACGGCCGAGTTGACATTGTGATCAACAACGCAGGCATCTTGCGTGACAAGACATTCCACAACATGACAAATGATCTTGTTGACCCAGTGTTCGATGTGCACCTCAAGGGCGCATTCAACGTCACTCGCCCAGCATGGATTCGTATGCGTGAGCAGGGATACGGTCGCGTTATCTCCACTTCATCTGCTGCTGGAATCTTTGGCAACTTTGGTCAAGCCAACTACGGCGCAGCAAAGATGGGCCTTGTTGGCTTTACACGCGTACTTGCTGCTGAAGGCGCAAAGTACAACATCAAAGCAAACGCAATTGCACCACTTGCGCTGACACGTATGACAGAAAATCTGATGGGAGCGTTGGGCGATAAACTCGATCCAGCGTTAGTCACGCCAATTGTTGCGTGGCTTGCACACGAAGATTGCGACGTTTCAGGTGAGGTGTACTCCGTTGGCGGTGGCCGTGTTGCTCGTGTTTTCATTGGCGAGACACAAGGCTTCTACAAGCCAGGCCTCTCACTAGAAGACGTGCGTGACAACTGGGAACAAATCCGTAACACCGATGGTTACCAAATTCCTGCGAACCTTCCTGAAGAAACCGGAATGTTCTTCAACGTAATGAAGTAACCATGACCGAAACAGTCGAAGAGCTTCGCAGTCGAGCCGCCGCATGGCTAGCGACCAATCGCCAACATGCGCCACGTGATTACGGAGCAATTTGTCCGCCCGACCTCGTGAACGAAGGTGTGGCATGGCAGCGATTGATTTACAACAATGGTTTTGCTGGCCTGCACTGGCCTACTGAACATGGTGGCCAAGGGCTCACACCTGCGCACCACGGTGCATGGGTAGAAGAGTGTGCGAAAGCTGGAGTGCCGCCGGTTCTAAACATGGTTGGTCTGGTCTTGGCTGGCGGCGCGGTGATGACCTTTGGTACCGATGAACTCAAGCAACAGCACCTTCGTTCCACGTTGAGCGCAGAACATGTGTGGTGTCAATTGTTTTCAGAACCGGGTGCTGGAAGCGATCTCGGATCACTCTCCACTCGCGCTGATCGCGATGGCGACCGCTTCATCATCAATGGTCAAAAAGTGTGGTGCAGTGGTGGGCGTTGCAGCAACTGGGGCATTCTTATGGCGCGAACAGATTTCAATGCCAAGAAACACGAAGGCATTTCGTTCTTTCTCATTCCAATGGATCTTCCCGGCATCGATGTGCGCCCACTCAAACAAATGACAGGCGAATCTGAATTCGATGAGGTGTTCTTCACTGACGTTGAGTTGCCTGCCGAATACCTCATTGGGCCACTGAATGGTGGATGGGGTGTGGGTATGGCTGTACTTACAAACGAACGCGGCCACATTGGTGCGAGCGTGATTGGTCTTGAACGCAGACTTGAATCCATGGCATCGCTTGGTCGCGGCGTTGGCCTGCTGCCGTCACAACGTCAAGAACTTGCAGCATTACTATCCAAAGGCACCGCATACAAAGCAATGGCGCTCACGCAAGGCCCAGTTGCATCAACTGCTTCGTCACTGATGAAGCTCGGCATTACCGAAATGATGTTTGGTGTTGCAATGTTGCGCGGCGATATCTCTGGCGCAAACGCCATGCTTGACGGACCAGACGCAGTTGGCATGATGTCTGCTCCAGGTGGACGCATTGCGGGTGGCACAAGCCAAGTGCAGCGAAATATTATTGGTGAGCGACTGCTTGGCTTACCACGAGAGCCTAAATGACCGCCAACATCGCTTGTTCTGACGCGACTCTTATTTCATCAACAGATGGAGTCACAATTGCCATGCACGATTTTGGGGGCACGGGCTCACCGATATTGCTTTCGCATGCAACAGGATTCCACGGACACTGCATGAAACCAATCGCCGATGGCTTGATTAGCAACCACCATGTCATGGCGCTCGACCATCGTGGGTACGGAGATGCGGAGACGGTTGATCCTGCAGGAATCTCTTGGGATCAATACGGGCATGATGCACTCGCAGCTGCTCAGTATTTGTCTGACCAACACAATGGTGAACCAATCGTGGGCATCGGCCATTCCATGGGTGGCGCATCACTACTAATGGCGGCACAACGTGCACCGCAACTCTTTCGCGCACTTTTTGTCTTTGAACCAATCGTGTTTCCACCAGTTGATGAATCTGTTGATCGTCCTGTCAACCCTTTGGCAGGCGGTGCGAGAAAACGACGCAGCACGTTTGATAGTTACGAAGACGCACTTGCCAATTACGCCTCAAAACCACCAATGTCTGCGTTTCATCCCGATGCTCGCGAACAATATGTTCGTCATGGATTCAAGAAAACAGACAATGGTGTGGAATTGAAATGTCTGCCGGAACATGAAGCGGTGACATACGAAACCGGAGGCACCAGTGGCGCGTGGGAACAACTCGGGAACATCCAAACAAGAACATGGGTCATCTCTGGCGCACTCGCTCCATTTCAGCCGTCCTCGTTTGCGGAGGCAGTGTCACAGCAAATGACTAGCTCCACATTTATACGGTGGGATGAAGTGGGACACTTTGGACCACTTGAACGACCAGACTTAATCGTCACATACGTAGCAAGCGTTCTTGCAACTTTCTCGTCATGACTTTTGATTCAGCCGGAGACAAGGTGTTCGAACCACTTCGTAACAACGCTGTGAGTCAACGTGTGTTCAATCTGGCCAGCAAGGTCGGCGACTTCAGTGTTGTGTGGCACGTGATCGGCGTTCTATGTGCTGTCAGTTCTGTCATCTCATTTCGCGAAGCGCTCTCATTGTCGCTTGCACTCGGATGTGAAAGCTTGATTGTGAATCAGGGGATCAAGCGAATGTTCCGTCGCGATCGTCCAACTGTCTCTGGCGATGAACGGTTTGATGTTCGCACCCCATCCACATCTAGTTTCCCGAGCGGTCACGCATCGTCGGCCACCTGCGCGGCGATCATCCTCACATCATTCACTGGAATGCCATTGGCAATTGTGTGGGTCATTGTTGGCGTTGTCGTTGCTCTTAGTCGAGTGGTTGTGCGCATTCACCACTTGTCAGACATTCTGGGTGGCCTTGTTGCCGGGGCGATTCTTGGCGGCGTCGCGGTGCCAATCATCAACGCAGTTCTTTCGTAACGCTTGCTCTTAGCCCAAAAGAAAACCCCCCGGCAGACATCTGCGATACAGGCTTGTAGGTTGAGTGCCATGGCTGGCCACGAAAAGAGAATGAGCGACACAGAATCATTGATGTGGCGTCTTGAAAAAGACCCATACCTTGCTTCTACTTTCGCCAACATCACAATCCTTGATCGCCCGCCGAATATGGACGCCCTCTATGCACGCATGGAACGCACTGCCTTGCTTGTTCCACGTCTACGTCGCCGCGTGCAACCAGCACCTGGAAACTTAGGTAACCCAACGTGGGTAGATGACTCCACGTTTGACATTCGATATCACGTGCGCCAAATTTCATTGCCAGCACCTGGCGACATGCGCCAATTGCTCGACCTTGTGACACTTCTCGTTGCCGATCCATTCGATAGGTCTCGCCCACTGTGGCACTTCATCATTGTTGATGGACTCTCAGGTGGACGCAGTGCATTAGTTCAAAAACTGCACCACACCGTCACCGATGGTCAAGGCGGCGTAGAACTGTCTCTGCAATACCTCGACCTTCAACGTGACCCAGGCCCGCTTCCTGCTCTCGACGCAGACATTGTGAATGCTGCGAATGCAATTCCTCACGTTGATGCAACTGAAGCATTACGTGGCGCGATGAGCGATTCAATGCGCATGCCACTAGCTGTTCTTCGTCAAGTTCGCGATGTGTTGTCAGACCCTTCACTCATTGGCACCATCGGATCTTCAACATCTGCAACCGTAAAGGGTCTCATTGCTCAACTCAGCGAAACAGACTCGGCGCGTTCACCACTTTGGACCACACGCTCACTACGTCGCCGTCTGGAAACAACGCGCGTTTCGTATTACGACATGCGTGGCGCGGCTAAAGCACTCGGCGGAACTCTCAACACTTCATTCATCACTGCCGCAGCACATGCGGCGGGTGCGTACCACAGACAACTGGGAGCGCCCGTAGAGAGCTTGCGTTCATCTATGGCCATCAGTACACGCACAAGCGAGAGCGGCGGCAATGCATTCACGTTGGCTCGCATGCTTGTCCCCACAGCCGACATGCCTATCGAGGAACGTTTCGCAGCAGTGAACGAAATTCTTAATGCAGCGCGCTCAGGAGCTGCTTCCTCGTCACTTGAAGCAATTGCAACCGTGTCATCAATGGTTCCCACTTCAGTGATTACTCGTTTGGCACGTTCACAAGCCGAAACCGTGGACTTTGCCACCTCAAATGTTCGTGGTGCAGGCGTGCCTCTCTACGTAGCAGGAGCAAAATTGCTGGAGAACTACCCCGTCGGGCCTCTTGGAGGAGTTGCATTCAATGTGACCCTCATGTCGTACATGGGAAGCCTCGATGTTGGCCTCAACATTGACGAGGCTGCAGTAGAAAGTCCAACATTGCTCGTTGATTTACTGAAGCAGTCGTTTAACGAACTTGCAGCGTTTGCACCCGCAAGTGAGTCATCTAATTCATCGGGTCCAACAACTGAACCCGGAGCGACTAAACGTCGGTGGTGGCGGCGCTCGCGGTAAGAAGCGAGCGTAGGTCGAGCAACAAGTCGCCTACTTCGACAGCAGAAACCAATTCGCGTCGCAACATTTCTGCCAACGCTTTATCGATGACGGCAAGCGCCTCGGTGATCACTGGTTCGCGTGTGTCGATCATGTGGGTGCTCCTCTCGATGAGCGAGACGGAAATCTGGTTGACCAGCTCCCCGCCCGCTTCTCACATCGTACAGATGGGGCGAGCCAAAGAGTGGATACCCACTGAATGTCTGGTGACTTGACAAGGTGACTGGTGCCATAAGGTCATATTTATGAATCTTGATGGAAAAACAACAGTCGTCACCGGAGCAGCCAACGGAATCGGAGCAGCCCTCGCCCGCCGTTTTCATGCAGCCGGCGCCCGCGTAGTAGTAGCCGACCGCGATGCGAAAAATCTTCAAGTGATTGAGGCCGAACTAAATGCCATTCGTGCCGACAGTGCATTTGCTGTTGTCGCAGACATTGGAAGCGAACAAGGAAACGTTGCACTCATCGACGCTGCACGTGCGAAATTTGGTTTCATTGATTTGTTCTACGCAAACGCCGGCGTCGGTATGGGAACCGATTTGGAATCAACAGATGAAGAAACATGGGAAACAGCCATGAACATCAATTTGCATTCACATCGTTGGGCTGCAAAACACCTGATGGGTGAATGGCTTGCTGCGGGCGAAGGTTATTTCTGCAGTACTGCATCTGCTGCAGGTTTGCTTTCTCAAATTGGAAGCGGTCCATACAGCGTCACAAAACACGGCGCAGTTGCATTTGCTGAATGGCTTTCCATCACATACGGCGATCGTGGAGTACGCGTGACAACTTTGTGTCCACAAGGCGTCAACACCAACATGTTGAATCCACCCGATGCACAAGGCGACGTGGCCAACAGTGGCGGCGGTGCTGTCAAGGCTTCCGGTGCAGTGCTTGAGCCTGCAGAAGTGGCAGACATCGTGTACCAAACCATCCTCGACGAGCGTTTCTTAGTGATGCCTCACCCCGAAGTACACACATACGAAAAGCGCAAAGTAGACGACAGGGACCGTTGGCTCTCAGGCATGCGTCGCCTTCAGGCGCGTGTCTCTGGCTAACACAACCAGTACCACCTGTTCTAAGGTTCAGTCATGGCAGTACGACTAGAACCATCAGACGAATACATGCATGAGCTCGGCCCAGAGTCGAACTTCAACGAGAGCATGTACATCAATTGCTTCGATCCTTCATCACAAGTAGGTGGATGGTTCCGTATGGGCAACCGCGCAAACGAGGGTTACGCGGAAATGACAATTTGTTTGTACTTGCCAAACGGTCGCGTTGGTTTCATGTTCAAACGTCCAAACATCGAAAACAACGACGCACTCGATGCCGGTGGTCTGACATGGACAATGGTGAAACCTTTTGAAGAGTTGCGCATTGACTTCAGTGGCAAGGTTGTCGTTCTTGATGACCCACATCAAATGGCCGATCCAAAAACCGCATTTGCGAACAATCCATTCTCAGAGTGCGAAGCGCACATCACGTTTACCGGCCAAGGCCGCAACAGCATGTTTGGTGGCGAACCAGATACTCCGCATGAAGCTCCAGGTGAAGAGTTCGCTAAGGGCCACTACGAACAACTCGTAACGGCTACTGGCTCACTTCGTGTTGGTGATGAAGAATGGGAAATCAATGGTTTTGGTTTGCGCGACCACTCGTGGGGCCCGCGTTATTGGCAAGCACCGTGGTACTACCGCTGGCTCACAGCAAACTTTGGTGAGAACTTAGGTTTTATGGCAAGTCGCGTGGCAAAGAAAGATGGCCCTGGTTCTCGCGGTGGCTTCGTTTGGGACAACGGCAAGATTCACCTCTGCGACGATGTGCAAATCTCTACTGTGACTGTGGGCGAAGATAACTACCACGACAAAGTCACAGGCGTTATTCGTTCATCAAAGTCACAAAAAGAATGGAACTTTGAAGGCGAAGTTGAGAGCCTTATTCCGTTGCGAAACCGTCGTCAGGATCCCGATGGAAATTGGCTAATGACACGCATCAGCGAAGGTATGACCAAGTGGCGCATCACTTCTGGAGAACACGAGGGTGCAACCGGATTTGGAATGTCGGAGTATCTCGACCAGATCATTGACGGCTCACCAGTCGGCATTGCCGAGTAGCAAAACACCACTCAAGACTCTTTGACACATTCGAGGGATACGGTGCGTGTATGCGCATTCCACGAATCGTCCTTGCTGTTCTTTTATTAGGAACGCCTATTGCTGCGGTTGCTTTCACCGCCACTACAGCTGCGGCTGAACCGTTTACTTATTCATCAGTAGACGTCACTCAAGGCACTGCATGTGCAATCACCAACGATGGCACTGCGGTCTGCTGGGGCGAGAATCGCTACCAGTGGCTTATTGGAAACTCTTATGAAGAAATCATTCGTGTTCCCACCAAAGTTGCGCTTCCAAACAATGATCGCTTCGTTCAACTCAGTGGCGGCGGCAATCACACATGGTGTGGGCTTGCAACGTCCGGCAAGGTGTACTGCTGGGGTGAGCATCACATCGGAAGTTATTTCACTACATCGACACGTACGCCAGTCGCAGTGGAATTCACTTCGCCTGGTACGTACACAAAAGTAGGTAGCGGATACGCAATTGGTTGCGCATTGAACACAAGTGGCGAACTCTGGTGTTGGGGCGACATTCTCGAGACTGGCAGCGGGGAAACTGAAGGCAACCGACTTCCCGTAAAAGTTGCTATTCCGAATAATGAAACTGTTGTCGACTTTGACCTCGGTGGCACTCCGTGTGCTGTCACGTCTCTTGGCAATATCTATTGCTGGGGCCACTCAAATGGTGCTGGCCAACTCGGAATTGGTTACCCAAGCAATATTCCTTATGCAGTCTCAGTGCTCCCCACAAAAGTTGTCGCACCAAGTGGAGTTCAATTCACATCTGTAACCAGCGGCCTCGAACATGTATGCGCAGTATCCACCACCGGCGTTGGCTATTGCTGGGGCGACAACTACATGGGTCTCTTTGGCAACAACACATACGACGACAGTTATGTGGCTACGCCCATGACAGTTCCCAACAACGAAGCAATCGCGGAAATTTCCACGGGCTGGTACCACACGTGCATCGTTACCGTTTCCAACAAAATGTGGTGCTTCGGTCGCGGCGATGAGAAAGAACTTGGAACTGGCACTTCGCTAGGTGGAAAGACGTACCGTGCGCCATACATTCCGAATGACATCGTTCTTTCTCGAATCGCTGTCTCCATTTCTGGCTCTTGCGCACTCGACCAATTCGACCGTGTGTGGTGTTGGGGTGGGCTATCTGCATTCACCGCGCTAAACAAGACAGCGACATCTGGTTGGTTTCCAGAGGTTATCCCTGCAGTTGGGCCACCAACATCTGTTACGAATGCTTCAACTTCGGTCGACGCCGAAACAGCAACCCTCAACGCAGAAGTCAACCCAAATGGATACGCCACGACCGTAGCGTTCGAGTACGACACACGTGCTGATTTCAGTACTGCGATTCGTACATCCACCATCACCACTTTGCGTGCATTGACATTTACTTCTACGACCCTTAGTAGATCTGTGGACTCCCTGGCACCGCGTACTCAGTACTTTGCGCGAGTTATTGCAACCAACACGTTTGGAACAGCACTTGGGTCCACACAGACATTCACAACCCTTGGGTCTGAACCCGTTGTGAGCAATCTCACAAGTGAACGCATAGCCGGTAATTCCGCATCAATCTCTGTAGACGTTCATCCAAGCCGCCTCTTTACAAGTTCCATCCTCGAATATTCATCCGATCCACTTTTTAGTAGTGGCGTGGTGCAGATTTCACTGCCCAACTGCACCGGTAATCAAGTGCAGTCATTCGGTACACAACTCAGTTCCCTGCGGGCTCGCACTGAATACTTTGTACGAGTCACTTCAACAAATCGTTTGGGCAGCACCACGTCGTCCACTCATTCGTTCAGCACTATTGGTCAACTCCCCACAGTGGGCCTTACCAATACTTCATCTGGCCTCACATTCATTTCCGCCAACATTTCCATTGGTGCCGGAGATCTCGATGGCACGGTCGCTCTACAAGTCTCTACTTCCCGTTCGTTCGCCTCAATCTCTCACCAGGCCAATGACTCGTTCGTAAACGGTGGAAATACTCAGTTCACTCTCGCAGTGCAGGGTCTCACCAACAGAACCAATTATTTTGTGCGAGCAATCGCCACAAACGAACTCGGCTCGGCCACCAGTGAGATAGTGGAACTTCGGACAAAAGGTGGCGTACCTGTTATGTCTACGCCCACCGTCTACACCACCGATACTTTCGCCACCGCGTCATTCCAATTAGACACAACCGGCCTCAACACCGTTGTCACTGCCTTGGTGTCCGACAGCCCCATCCTTAAAAATGGCACCGAGCATTACGTCTCCACAACTTCTGGTTCCTCCCTTGTCTCGTTCCAAGTACCACAGATCGACGCGCGTACTACCTACTACATCCGTTTCTCTGCAAAGAACGAAGCGGGCACAACCATGACAGACATTGTTGAGTTCACTTTGGACGCTCCCATCGGTTTCGTCATTAACAACGACGAAGACACCACCGACAATCCCCGAGTCACTCTGAACTTCAATCCACCTTCCGACATTCATCTAGTTCGAGTCGCCAACAATGCACAATTTAAACAAGCTCGGATTTTCTATTCGCTAGAAGACCTCGCTTGGGATCTCCCAACAGGAACTTCAGAATCACAAGATCGAACTGTGTGGGTGCAGTTCATCGATTCAGTTGGACGCGTTACTACCTATACAGACAGCATTGTTCTGTTTGCAGATATCTCGCAAGATGACACCGCGGCGCCAGTCGTGATTGCCATGCGAGTTGTTTCAGCAAAATCAGCGTCCGTGGGTGTTTCAGACAGACGATCAACTACTGCGATCAAACGTTCCGTCGTCATCAGCGCACGAGATGCTCTTTCAGGCATCGCGAAAGTTCAGACCCGAATTGGTGCTTCGACCTACACGGTCACGGTTGATGCGGCTCGTAGTGGCAAATACCTAGTTGCGTTCCCCGCTCGGGTGACCACTATGCAGATTCGCGTAGTCGACAGAGCAGGAAATGTTTCACGCTGGCTCAAAGTGAAATCGCGTTGATTTAGTCGTTTGCTGCGCGTAACAAAAACTGTTGCGCAATCGCACTGTCACCAATCACTTCTACTGCAGACATAGGTATACGTCTCCACAAGGCCATCAACAGCTCATGTGCCGTGCCTCGAATGGCGCATGCACCTTTTGCATGTTCGCGTGTCACGTGTAATGCGCCATCGCTTGAAGGGACGATCAACCATTCCCCATCTACATCGGTGCAATGCAGATGAACGGAACCAGATAACGGCGCCTCGCCCTCAGCAACATTGTTCAGCATCACGTGAACAAACTCGTCAATTCCATCACTGGCTAATGCGGCCGATACCTGTGATTCCACGCCGGCTGCACAATGCGCATCCCACGCATGCACCGCTGTCTCGTGGGCCATACGCCGAATCACCCACGCAACGTCATGCACACCTGCCCATGTCCAGCATGATCGTGAAGCATCATTTGTAGACAACACTTCAATTAACTCGCTTAAACCGTCGCGATACGCCTGGAGCATGTGGTCATCACTGGGTTTGTCGCGAGGCACATACTTTTCTGGATCCATTAAGTGGCTCTGCACAATGAACTTCCACGAATAGTGAACTTCCACCATGTGCCAGAGCAAGTCTGCACCTACCCATGGCTCACACGAGACCACAGGCGCAGTTAAAGCCATCTGCACAGAGTTGGCAAAAGCGTCACCCTCTGTACGAAGAATTTTTAGATACTCAGAATTTGTCAGCATGACGTCACGCAGGTGGTCATGTCACAACGAGCGCGTTGCATCTGCCAGTTCTTGCCATTCCTTCATAGGAAGAGTTCCGGTATTCGCAGTGAGAACTTGCACACATACATGGTCGGCACCTGCATCGAAATGAGACTTGATGCGCGCAACGATGCTGTCGGTTGATCCCCACGCAACAATCGCATCAACAACACGATCTTCTTGATTCACAATTTCGTCTGCAGTGAAACCAAAACGAAGAAGGTTGTTGACGTAGTTCGGCAACCGTGTGTAGGTATTCATATGTGTACGAGCAATGGCACGTGCTTTGTCTGGGTCTGTTTCGAAAACCACCGCTTGTTCCGGAGCCAAGAGCGCACCAGCACCCATGGTCTCGCGAGCAAATGCCGTATGTTCCACCGGCACAAAGTACGGATGCGCACCTGCACCGCGCTCTGCTGCAAGCTTCAACATCTTTGGCCCCAATGCTGCAAGCACGCGCTGTGGCGCTGACGACGGTGCTGGAGAGAAGAAGATTCCGCTGTCCATCGCGTCGAGATAGTTCACCATTGTGGAATATGGCTTGTCGTAATTTCCTTTGTGTACTCCGTCAACCATTGGTGCGTGGCTCACGCCAATACCGAGAAGGAATCGATCGGGAAATGCTTCAGTAACAGTCTTCCAACCTGCCTGCATTGTTTGCGCAGTACGTGCATGCAAACTTGCAATACCAGTTGCCAACACCATGTTCTTTGTGGCCGACAATAAAAGTGAAGTTGATGCAAATGGTTCGCGCAGTACAGCTTCTGGCACCCACACAGTGCCAAAGCCCATCTCTTCAACTTGCGCAATTGCTTCTTGCGCTTTCTTCATTGGTTGAAGATCAAAATCTGCCGACCAAAGGCCAACCCGTCCAAGTTTCATATTGCTCATCCCCACACGCTAGGCGTTATGAGGCGCCAGTTCATTAGCGCTGCAACAGCCAGCCATCAATCAACTTGCGAGCAATTGAAATAGACCCTGGAATCATGGGAATCTCATCACGTTTGTACCAGTTGGCGTCCATGATTTCTGTGGTGTCGCAGACAATGTCGCCCGACACCCATCGTGCACGGAATCCGAGCATGAGTGAGTTTGGAAATGGCCACGGTTGGCTCGCTATGTATTCAACATCGCTGACCACAACACCCACTTCTTCTTCCACTTCGCGCGCTACAGCTTGCTCAAGATTTTCACCAGGCTCAACAAATCCGGCGAGACACGAATACATGGGCATGGGGAAATTCACACCGCGTGCAAGAAGTGCTTCTTCGTCGGCGCCTTCACCACGAGTAACCAATGTGATGATGGCCGGCGACAAACGTGGAAAGGCCAACAACTTGCACGTCGGGCAACGAAACGCTCGCTCGTTGTGCGCCATTTCAGTTTGCTCTCCACAACGGCCACAGAATCGATGCGTGCGCGCCCATTCAATAAGTTGCACGGCTCGTCCTGCTACAGCCCACTCCGTATCGCTCACGCGACCAAACAGCGAATAGAGATCCGTCTCTGCGCCATACCCCGGGTCTTCACCGTGAGGTACGTCAATTCCCCAACAGGCAACGTCGCCGTGCATGCCTAAAAAGTGGCGACCCCACCCGTCATCGGCAGGCCTGTCGTCAATAAAGACCTTTGTCTGCACCACGTGGATGTAGCGGTGCTCCCCCACATTGTCTGCGGGTTGGAGGGACGGACGAAATGGCATATCGGAAAGACTCATCGCCAATTGACGGTAGTAGGTAGGGGCCTGCCTAGGATGACCAAATGGCACGTAACCAAAACTCAGTAGTGATCGTCGATACTTTGCGCACCCCAGTGGGTAAGCGAAACGGCGGTTTGTCCACCCTCCACTCCGGCGAACTTCTCGGTGTTGTCCAAAAGGGCATCCTTGACCGCACCGGTCTTGACCCAGCACTTGTTGAGCAAGTAGTTGGCGGATGCGTCAGCCAAGTTGGCGAACAAGCATTCAACATCACTCGTACCGCATGGTTGGCAGCTGGTCTTCCACTCACCACCGCTGCAACAACTGTTGACACACAATGTGGTTCTTCACAGCAAGCAACTGGTCTTGCAAGTTCTCTCATTGGCTCTGGCGTTGTCGACATCGCCATTGCATGTGGTGTTGAAGTTATGAGCCGCATCCCCATCGGTAGCAACGGCAACAAGGCCCTCGGACTCGGCGTTCCAATCCCACGCAACTACTTCGACAAGTACGAAATGACATCACAATTCGAAGGTGCAGAGCGCATCGCCGAAAAGTGGGGAATCTCACGCGACGACACCGACAACTGGGGTCTCGTTTCGCAGCAGCGCGCAATCAAGGCATGGGACGAGGATCGTTTCTCTGGTCAGTACATTCCTGTTGAAGCACCTGAATACAACGAAGCCGGCGAAGTCACTGGTTCACATGTAGTGAGCAAAGACGAAGGTCTTCGTGAGACCACACGCGAGAAGTTGGCCACATTGAAGCCAGTCGCTCGCGAAAATGGTGTACACACAGCTGGTAACTCTTCACAGATTTCAGACGGTGCATCTGCCGTGTTGATGATGACAGAAGAAAAAGCAAACAAGCTCGGCCTCAAAGCACGCGCACGTATTGTGGATTCTTGCCTCGTAGGTGTTGATCCCGTACTCATGTTGACAGGACCAATCGACGCCACACAGCGTTTGCTTGAGCGCAACAACCTCAAGATTTCCGACATCGACGTGTTCGAAATCAACGAAGCATTTGCTTCAGTTGTTCTTGCGTGGGCAAAAGAGCTGGGCGCCGACCTCGATCGCACCAACCCGAACGGTGGTGCAATTGCTCTTGGACACCCACTCGGCGCAACAGGCGCCTTCCTTGTCACCAAGGCACTGAATGAACTCGAGCGCACCGGTGGTCGCTACGGAATCATTTCAATGTGCTGTGGCGGTGGCCTCGGAACCGGCACGCTCATCGAGCGACTCTAAGAAATGAGGCGCGCATGACGCGCTACTCCATCATTGCCATTACGACCGTCTGTGTTGTGTTGTCTGCGTGTGCATCTGCCACCGTTCAACCAGATGCAGATGGTCGTGTGCATGGCACGGTTGTTTCCGTTGCAGATGGCGACACCGTGACCGTGAAGTTTGCAAGTGGCCAAGAAAAGATCCGTCTCATCGGTGTCGACACTCCAGAGACCGTGCATCCCACAAAACCAGTTGGCTGCTTTGGCCCCGAAGCATCTGCATACACAAAGGCGCTACTTCCCAAAGGCACTGACGTGTACGTGGTGCGCGATGCCGAAGCACGTGACAAATACAAACGACTACTGGCCTACGTATATCGCACTGCAGACAACCTCTTTGTGAATCTCAGTTTGGTGAGTGGCGGCTATGCAGTGCCACTTTCAATTGCCCCCAATACCGCCCACGAAACAGACTTTGTGGCCGCCGCCATCGAAGCTGAGCGCACCAACATCGGGTTATGGGCACAGTGCCGCAGGTAGGGTTCACATATGACTGAACGCAGTTCTCTGGTATCTCGACTGGGTTATGCAGACGACGCTCGTCTTGTCATTTTGTCGTGCGACGACCTTGGCTCGTGTCATGGTGCAACCGTTGGCGTCTATCAAGCAATGCGCGAAGGTTCAGCTACGTGTGCGTCCATCATGATGCCGGCGCCGTGGGCTCACTTTGCGTCCGAAATGTACGCAGGCGACGACATCGGTGTTCACCTCACTCTCAATGCCGAGCACCCGTCATATCGATGGGGCCCTCTCACACATGCACCGTCACTGTTGTCTGGTGAAGGTGGCTTTCCACGTTCAGTTGACGACTTGTGGGAACACGCAGATTCCACCGAAGTACTTCGCGAATGCCGTGCACAGATTGAACGAGCCATTGCTTGGGGTATCGACGTCACGCATCTTGCGCCACACCTCACATCCATCACATTGCGTCCAGAGTTTTTCGATGTGTATTTGGAATTGGCGTACGAATTCAAACTCCCAATTCGCTTACCTTCCACTATCTCTGCAAAAGCGGCCGGCTTTCCTTTCCGTCAACTTGCGGCAGACGAAGGAATCGTCTTCCCCGATCATTTCGATCACGACTGGCGCACCGGTAGTCGCGAACGTGTTTTTGGCGCAATTGCATCACTGCAACCAGGCGTCACCGAGATTCACGTACAACCAGCTATCGACACTCCTGAAGTTCGCGCACTAGGCGAAGTTGCTGAAGGCTGGATCGATGACCTTGCGCTCGCAACTTCCGCTGAATTACGAGATGCACTTCAAGCAAGTGGTGCAGTGCTCATCGGCTATCGCGAATTACGCGATGCCATGCGCGCCAAGTAGACGCGTCTGAATAATTAGGCGCGAACGCCTACAAAAAGATCTGTTTCAAGCATTCCTGCCTGCACTTCACCAATGGTGCTTCGAGCAAGAATCCAGTCTTCCCACGGGTACACCTTTGACATCTCATCATCATCCAACCCGAACCACCATTTCGATGTTGGGTCAACTTGTGTGGCGTGAGCAAGCAGCGAGCGCGTGCGGGCATACATGAACTTTGCAACATCAAGCTTTGTGGTGATGCGATTGTCCTGTGATTGACGATTCAACCATTTCTCGTCGAATGGTGATTCGCCGTACTTCAATATCAACTCTTCGTGCACTGACATCACTCGCTCTTTTGCCCACAATGTGTAATACATCTTCGTTGGCTGCCACGGTTCGCCTGCTTCCGGATACCACGACGGATCAGCAGCTCTGTCAAATGCCAACACACTGATGTCATGCACCTTCAGATGATCTGGGTGTGGGTAGCCAGCTTGATCATCGTTGTAGGTCAAGATGACTTGTGGTCGTTCTTTGCGAATGAGTGCCACAAGACGACCAGTGGATTCATCAATATCGGCCATGTGAAAGCACGCTGGATTCTTGTTCGAGTCAGCACCGGCCATGCCTGAATCTCTGTACCCCAACATGTGCACTGCATGAAAGCCAATGACATCGACAGATTTTTCTAGTTCTCTCTCTCGAATATCTCCGAGCAAAGCTTTTTCTTGTTCCGGGGTCATGTCGTGAAACGGCTGACCAGGTTCACGCAGTGCTGGGTTCTGAAGATCGCCTTCTTCGCCGCCCGTGCAGCACACAAGCACCGTGCGCACACCCTCGCAGTGATACATCGCAACGGTGGGCGCGCCCTTGGACGCCTCATCATCGGGATGAGCATGAATGGTCATCAACGACAACGGAGCACCGTTCATGTCGAGAGGGGTCTGAGGCATTCCATTGAGGTTAGTAAGGCGCACCCACCAGATCACGCCCCTACTCAGTGTGTTCGGTCACCACTCTTCGGGTTTGTTCCACCGCTAAGGGTGTTCAATCTGTGAGAATAGAAATATCGAACCCACCACTGCTGCCCTGCCGATTGGCATCTTTGAGACAGATACCAATTGCCGACTCCTCACGGGCAATACTGCATTTCGTTCGTTAGTCCTCGATGGCGCACCGGTAGTTGTTGGAACAGCACCGTGGACCAATGCAATGCCACACGAACGCACTGAATGCGAAAAGCAATGGCTTCACTCACGTGAAAACGGAACACAATTCTCTACAGAGTTTCCCGTAGGTCGCGCAACAGGTGAAGTGATCTGGATCAACATCACAACATCGGCTCACATTGTGGATGGTGTACTCATCGGTTACGTGGGCACAGCTACTGATTGCACTTCACTTGTCTCGCAACGACAGTTATCTCATCAGCTTGTTGGACTGCTCGATGTTTCTGGAGATGCAGTTCTCGTATTCGATCGCATTGGTGAATTGCAATTCGCAAACGACACCGCCCGCACAATGGTGGGCGTAAGTGAACCTGGCAGCGGACAAAACGATGTTGCGTCACGCACATTCATGCAAGCAGTGCGCGACCAACTGCCACGGCTTCTTCTCGACCCTGCTCCCCCATCTGATTCACCTAATAGATGGGAAGGCGAGATTGGTTTCCGCTCACCAGATGGCATCACCCGCACATTGACCGTTGTGGTGCAAGTGGTGCGTAATGCCGACGGAAGTGTTCAGCACTGGTCCACCATTGCTCGCGACATCACCGAAGAACGACAGTCGCAAGCCGAACTCGCACGGCAAGCGACACATGACGACCTCACCGGATTACCAAACCGTGTGCACTTCGTGCGCAAAACAACTGAAGCACTTGAACGCAGTCGCACCACACATTCAAGTGTTGCCGTGCTCTTCATCGACCTCGACAAACTGAAGCATGTCAATGACACCATTGGTCACGCGGTGGGCGATCAACTCATCGTCACCATTTCCAAACGACTAGCTGCCGCTACTCGCCCAAGCGACCTGGTAGCACGCATCAGTGGTGATGAATTTGTGGTGCTCTGTGAAGGACTGCTTGATGAGCAAGTTGCGCTTGATGTTGCTGAACGCATTCGCTTATCAATCACTGGACCACTCATTCTGCAAGGAATTGAAATTGAAGCCGGCGCAAGCGTGGGAGTTGCAATGGCAACACCTGAACTTCTTGCATCAGAGTCTTCTGCCGATGCTGCAGTGACGCTCATGCGTTCAGCCGACACCGCCATGTACCGAGCAAAGCAGCGTGGTCGTGGTCGCTCCGAACTTTTCAGTGACGACATGCGCACTGCTGCTCGCGATCGTCAACAACTTGCCTCAGAACTAGAACAAGCCCTCGCCGGCGATCAGTTCAGCGTGCTCTTTCAACCCATCGAATCTGCTCACACAGGCCGCGTGGTGGCCGCCGAAGCATTGCTGCGATGGAATCACCCAACGCGTGGACTTCTCGCACCTGCAGCGTTCTTAGACCTGGCTGACGAGTCTGGACTCATTGCACCTATTGGTGATTGGGTACTTGCAAACGGTGCGCGCACTATTGGCGCGTGGATGAATGAAGGACTAGTCGAGCGCACGATGACAATTCATGTGAACGCATCACGTCGTCAACTCTCTGACATCACGTTTGTTGACAGAGCTCTCACCATCATGCGCGACAACGGCCTCGATGGCTCGCACCTTGTGTTTGAAACCTCTGAAGCCACATTGGTGGACAACAACCCCTCTGTCCTTCGCACAGTGACTGCGCTGAAACGTCAAGGCGTGCGTATTGCAGTCGACGACTTTGGTGCGGGCTATTCATCATTGTCTTCTTTGCGCACTTTCCCAGCCGACCTATTGAAACTGGACGGCACATTGGTGCGCGATGTAGGCCGCACTGATGGCGGCGATGATCCGATGGTGCGCTCACTGATTCAGTTAGCCCATTCACTCAACCTTGTTGTGTGTGCCGAATGGGTCACCACAGAAGATCATGTGCAACGGCTCAAAGCATTGGGCTGTGATTTACTGCAAGGAAATCGCATTGGTGAACCAATTGCCGCAGATGCTTTTGCACTGAAACTGCAACGCACCAACTCAGTGCAGTCGCCTCTCGACTAACGCTGCGCTATTCAGCAGCAGGCGCGGGCCCAAGACCTGCAAAGAACGCCAAAAGCGCTGGCGCACTATTTGCCAGGCGGAACACGAATGATCCGGTCGACATATCGCTGTCCACTGGCAATGCATACGACTTCGCAGTGCCGTCGCCCATTGGACGCAACTTATGTCCCAGGTCGAGCAGGTCTAAACCTTCATCCACCACAACCGCAGCAGAAAACGCATCAAGTACTACATGAGTTTGTAATGGGTGTCGCACCAAATACTTCGCAACGTCTTTAGCCAACATGGAAACAAATGCACGCTGGCGGTTACCGCGACCAATATCGCCGGTGCCTTCTAATCGCCACACGCCATCAATCTTTTGCTCGTAATGGCGTGAACGTGCATACGCCAATGCCTGCGCACCAGATTGAAGTTTGCACGCATTGCGGCGCCCAATGTAAAAACCAGTTGCTTTGTCGCGTGCAGGATGCGTCACGCAAATATGAACTCCACCAATGGAGTCAACAATTTGTTTGAATCCAGAGAAGTTGATTTCAACATAATGATGCACAGGAACATTGAGTGCGCGTTGCACTGTTCGTATCAAAATGTCTGGCCCTTTCTGATACGCAGAGTTGATTTTCCCAAAACGATCCGTTTCGCCGATTCGTACACGCAGGTCACGCGGAATCGACATCATGGCCACTGCTTTTGTTGCGGTGTCGTACCGAACAAGAATCAAAGTGTCAGACCTCATGCCGGGGTTTGCAGTTTCCGAACCCATCGTGGCGTAATCAGAATCTGTGGGATCTGCACTAGCACGCGAATCCGAACCGACTAACAAGTAATTCTCCACACCGTCACTGGCTGGCGACAACGCAGCCGTTGCTGCTGGCACGCGACCAACAGTGTCAAGTTGAGAATTAGCGGCTCGTACGATTCCTAATGCCCCCGCAAGAGTCATCACAAGAGTGACACTCACCAAAATCATCCATCGTGGTGCGCTCGCAGCACGAGAAAGTTTGGAGTCATTCAGCACATGTCCACGGTAGTCAGTCGGAGGCAGGTCGGAGATGCACCACATCTGCAGTATCGATGCGATGTGTGATACCGCAGTCGTCTAATACAACTAGGCGACCATCTGGCTCCACTGTCAATGCTCGACCAATCACATCTTCACCATGAGGCATCTCTGCCCGCACTTGTGTTCCAACTGTTGCAACACAACGTAGATATTCCTTATGAAGGTCATCATCGCTCAAAGCAAGCAATGCATCGATCTCTGGCAACATCAATTGCAAAAACTCATCTGGTGTTACTTCACGCGACCAACCATTTGCCGAAAGACTCGTTGCTCCTGGTGGTGCCCACCCAATGTTGCAACCAATACCCACCACGACAAATGGAATCTTTCCTTGCGCATCAGTTGGTGCAGCCTGCGCCAGAATGCCGGCCAATTTTTCTGAACCCACCAAAATGTCGTTTGGCCATTTCAACTGCGCATCTACTCCACAGGTCTTTTGCGCCACAGACGTAGCAGCCAGCGCCACCACCTGAGTAAGAACATGCAACCGATCAGGTACGTGGCGAAATAAGAGTGAGACCAAGAGATTGGCTCCCCGTGGGGCTTCCCATGTCCGGTCAAGGCGCCCCCTGCCCGCAGATTGGTACTCCGCACGCAAAACAGAGCGATCTGGGGCCCCCTGATGGCCTGCAGCCATAAGGTCCGCATTGGTACTTCCCGTCTCTAAAACGGTCTGAATGTGCCAATTCTCGGATGAGTTCGCATTTTGGTGGTCCATCAGGGCAATATTGACACCTGTGTTGAAGAAAATCCTTATCGCCAATCGCGGCGAAATCGCTGTCCGTGTCATCCGAGCTGCCCGAGAGATGGGCATCGCCACCGTCGCGGTCTATTCAGAGCTCGACCGCAACGCTCTTCACGTGCGTTTGGCAGACGAGGCATACGCCCTTGGAGGCAGCACTGCTGCCGAGAGCTACCTCAACACTGAAGCAATCTTGAAGGCCATCACCGACAGTGGCGCCGATGCCGTGCACCCCGGATATGGCTTCTTCAGCGAGAACCCAGATTTTGCTCGCGCCATCACTGCGATGGGTGTTGCGTTCATCGGACCACCACCAGAAGCAATCGATGAAATGGGCGACAAAGTGTCGAGCCGTAAAGCAGCACTTCGCGGCGGTGCCCCCATTGTTCCTGGCACCACAGAGTTTGTAACAACTGCAAAAGAAATCACCGACTTCGGTACAGAGTTCGGCTGGCCGATTGCGATCAAAGCAGCATTCGGTGGCGGCGGTCGCGGCATGAAAGTTGTGCAGTCTGCAGCAGAAGTGCAAGACGCCATGGATTCAGCACAGCGCGAAGCAAAGAGTTTCTTTGGTCGCGATGAAATTTATGTAGAGCGCTACCTCACGTGGCCACGTCACATTGAAGTACAGCTTGTGTGCGACCAACACGGCAACGTTGTGTGGGTCTCTACTCGTGACTGCTCGGCTCAACGTCGTCACCAGAAACTGATTGAGGAAGCACCAGCACCTGGTTTGCCAGACGGTGTCGAAGAAGCAATGGGTGAAGCTGCTGTAAAGGCAGCAAAGGCTGTTGGTTACTACAACGCCGGAACTGTTGAGTTCATCTTCCAAGATGGCGAGTTCTTCTTCCTTGAGATGAACACTCGCTTGCAAGTGGAACACCCAGTCACCGAAGTCATCACAGGTATCGACCTTGTTGAATGGCAGATTCGTGTTGCTTCGGGCGAGAAACTTCCGATGACACAAAAGCAAGTACTTGCTGCACGTCGCGGACACGCCATTGAAATTCGTATCAACGCAGAAAATCCTGCTGGTGGCAAGTTCCTTCCATCTCCCGGCCCCATCACAAAACTTGTCGCACCCGACGGTTTCGGAGTTCGCTTTGATGGTGGCTACGAATCTGGTGACGAAATCAGCCAGTACTACGACAACTTGGTCGGCAAGCTTGTTGTGTGGGGTCGCGATCGTGATGTTGCAATTGCGCGCACACTTCGTGCTCTGAAAGAAATGGTTGTCGAAGGTATCGCCACAACTATTCCTGCAGACATTGCAATTCTTGAACACCCAGACTTTGCTGCGGTCACACACTCCACAAAGTGGGTAGAAGAAGTTCTCGACCTCTCACATATCGGTACTGCACCAATTGCTCCTGCTTCAACAGAAGACGAAGCACCACTTGTACAACGCAACACCACTGTTGAAGTCAACGGTCGTCGTTTCGATGTGAAGATTTGGGTACCAGAGTCCACTGGTGTTGCTGCACCTGCAGCAAAGGCAAAGAAGGCCCCACGCAGTGCGTCTGGTTCTGGCGGCGGTGCCGGCAGCGGAAGTGGCCAAGTAGCCGTGCCAATGCAGGGAACGATCGTGAAGGTTCTTGTTGAAGTGGGTCAGGCTGTTGAAGCCGGACAAAGCGTTGTTGTGCTCGAAGCCATGAAAATGGAAAACCAAATCGAAGCAGACAAGAGCGGAACCATCAAGGCTGTCAACGTGAAGCCCGGTGACACCGTTGGTGCCGGCGACGTTGTCGTAGTTATCGAATAACTATTCGGCTGCTTCAGCCAACGCTTCGGCTAACGCCGGATGCACCAACAACGACTCTTCAATATCGGTGACCTTCAAGTTCGCTGTCACTGCAAGAGCAATCACGCTGATGAGTTCGGCTGCATGGCTTCCGACGATGGAACCACCAAGCACTTCGCCAGTTGCTGGGTCACTAATGATCTTTACGAAACCACGTGGGTCGTTATTGATGAGTGCTTTTGCCGTACTTGAAAACGGCACCTTGGTCACACGAATCTTGCGACCAGATGCAAATGCTTCGGCTTCTGCCAAGCCGACGTCTGCAATTTCTGGCTCTGTAAAGATTGCTGACGCTGCTTTGTCGTAATCAAGGTGGCGATGCGGGCCTTTCGGGCCACCTACTACTTGTTCGGCAACTTTGCGGCCCTGCATAGAAGCAACAGACGACAACGGCAATTTTCCACTGACGTCGCCAGCGGCATAAATGTGCTTTACGTTGCTCTCACAGTGGCGATCGATGGGAATGTATCCACCATCGAGTGCGATACCGACTTCTTCTAAGCCAAGATTCTCTGTGTTTGGAATGGAACCGATTGCCAACACTGCGTGAGTCGTTTCCGATGAACGCCCATCGTCGCACACAACGCGCACGCCCAATTCTGTTTTCTCAATTGCAATCGCGCGTGCACCTTTAAACAGTCGAACCCCGCGAGATAAGAAACTGTCTTCAAGTACGGCAGCAACTTCGGGATCTTTGCCAGGCAACACTTGCTGACGACTGACAACAAGCGTGACCTTTGATCCGAACGATGCAAACATGTGAGCAAACTCAACACCCGTAACACCAGAACCAATAATCGTGACGCTCTCAGGGAAAATGCGCGGCGGGTAGCAATCTCTGGTGGTCAAGATACGGTCGCCGTCAGGGTGAACCCATTCAGGAATACGTGGGCGCGAACCGGTGCACACCAAGATGTCGTCAGCCTCGAGATCCATTTGTGAACCATCGGCACAATCAACATGTACTGCGTGGACGCCTGTAATACGAGCAGAGCCACGAATGATGACGACGCCTTGGCTTTCCAACAAACTGGAAACATCTGTTGAAAGTCGAGCCTTGATGCTTTCGATTCGTGACGTCAGTGCGTCGACATCGACTTCAGCTTCGCGTTCTTCAAGACCCATGCCCGAAAGACTGTTTGTAAAACTCATCGCGGCGCCCGTAGCAATCATTGTCTTTGATGGCACACAATCAAGAAGGTGGGCAGCACCACCCAGAATTTCGCGTTCAATGAGCGTGACATGAATGCCGCGACGCGCTGCCGATGTTGCAGCAGAGTGACCTGCTGGACCGCCGCCGATAATGACAAGTTTTTTATCGATGTTCACGGAATAGATGATACTGGCAGGGTCGATGCAGTGGTGGTTGTCGTTGTGGACGAAGTTGTAGTGGAGCCACCAAAAACTGGCAATGTCGTTGTGGGCACAGGAACTTTGTTCGGACAATAGATGGAAGGGTACCCATACTGATCACGGCGCTCCCCTACGTATTCGAAATGCATTCCGTCTGTTGGCCAAAAGTTTCCACCCCACGCAAAACCCCACTTGCGAAAAATGCGTACTACTGAACAATTCATCTGCGGGACACCACCTTGTGGGTTAGTCGCAGTGTTGATGTCAAACGCCATTCCCCATGCATGTCGCGAAGGCGAGCCAAACACTCCACCGAACCTGTTGTACCGGCCAACAAAGCATCCGCCGTAACGATTCGAATTATGAACATCAATTGCATTGCTTAATCCAGCAGTTTTGATTTCCGACAGTGCGTTCTGAAGTGCAGCGGCCACTATCTTATGGCAGTTGTTCGTCAAATTGATGTCGTCATACACTTTCTTCCACACAATGTTCTTTGTTGTCCACGATGCATCTGCCAACATGGAACTTCCTGTCGTTGGTTTGTAGATCAGTTCACCCAGCAACTTCTTCGTTGTTGCAGTTCCCAATGTGCCGTCTGGATTTACGCGGTCCCACGATGTACGCAGCCGAAATTGACTGCCAATAGGAAAGCGCTTTGCTTTCCATGCAGCAATGACAGATTTCGAGGACGACATTCCAGTAACCGTGACACGAGATATTGGCAATGCACCCAGCACACTTGCCGTGGTGTATGTCATGTAGAAATCTCCCCAGTCAACAAATCGATCAGGAACAATTGCGCCGACTGTAAACAACTTCGGACGGAATCGCCCGTCTCGCAACGTCAGTACGTCGCCCACTTGTGCGCGACGAATTCCAGCCGAGGTCTCTCCCATCAGCACATATCCGTCGGCGGCAGCATTGGCCATGTCTTGTCCACCGACGGCAGCAATGTAGGCAACGGGAGCAACCATGGTCGCCATGGGAATTCTCCAGCCATTTGTTAATCGCAAGACATCTTCGTCATTGCGTCGTTGACCCGTTAGCGACACCATGGGAAATGACACCACATGCCCCACAGCACCCACTGAAGTGGCTGCTGCCACCATTGAACGTGCCATCGAGGGCGTGAGCGAAGAGGAACGAGAGATTGACATGGTGGGCGTCAGCAATGTGCTCGGAAATGTCGAGTCATCGCCTGCTCGAACCTGCCCACTGACGAACGTGGTTACAAGCACGATTGCTACTGCTCCAACTTTCCACCGCATATTGTCCACCGTAATGCCGTTTGGCTAAATGACTTCCTCGAATAGAGCCTCTGCCAACTACCGTAGGGGGTCTGTGAGTGACGAAGTAGAAGAACAAGGTGCTGGCGGTCTCGAACAAGAGAAAGCCAGACGATTAGCAGCCCTCGATGCAATGCGCTCTAAAGGCGACAATCCATACCCATACCGCTTCGATAGATCTCATTCACTTGCCGACATTCGCGCTGCGCACACAGAACTAGAACCTGGGTCAGAAACCGAATCACATGTTTCCGTTGCCGGGCGCATCATGCTGAAGCGCGACCAAGGAAAACTGATTTTTGCTACTTTGCAAGACCGCACCGATGCAGTACAGCTGTTCATTTCAAAAGCCGTCGTGGGTGACGAACTTTTCGACTACATCAATGACCTCGACCTCGGTGACTGGGTAGGCGCAACAGGCAAAGTGATGACCACACGCAAAGGTGAGTTGTCCATCAAAGTAGAGAGCCTCACGCTCTTGTCCAAAGCTGTGCGCCCAATGCCAGACAAATGGCATGGCCTCACTGACACCGACACTCGTTATCGCCAGCGATACGCAGACCTCATTGGTAACGAAGAATCTCGTCGCATGTTCGCTATACGTCATGCAGTGATTGCAAGCTTCCGTCGCACACTTCACGAACGTGGATTCATTGAAGTAGAAACTCCGGTGTTGCATGTTGAGGCTGGTGGCGCACACGCACGACCTTTCCTCACTCACCACAATGCGCTCGATATGCCGCTCTATTTGCGTATCGCACTTGAGTTACATCTGAAGCGACTCATCGTTGGCGGCATGGAGCGCGTATATGAAATCGGACGCGTCTTCCGCAACGAAGGAATCTCCACACGCCACAACCCAGAGTTCACGATGATGGAGCTCTATCAAGCATTCGCTGATTACACAGACATCATGGATCTCACAGAAACCTTGTTTATCAATGCTGCTGTCGACGCCACAGGTTCTTCCGTGGTCACAATTGACGATGTGCAGGTAGACCTTGCACAACCATGGCGTCGCGTTCGCATGATCGACCTCGTGAAGGAAGCAACGGGAGTTGAAGTACATCCGTCGCAACCGCGTGAACAACTTGCTGAACTTGCAGTGAAGCACGGTGTCAAAGTTGAGAAGCATTTCGGCCCTGGAAAGATCATCGAAGAACTTTTTGAAGCCACATGTGAAGCCTCGTTGCGGGAACCTACATTTGTCACTGGTCACCCCGTAGAGATCAGTCCACTCGCTCGAGAAGATCGCAATGATCCATTCCTCACTGAGCGATTTGAATTGTTTGTCGGTGGCCGCGAGATAGCAAACGCATATTCAGAACTAAACGATCCTGTTGTACAACGCGCTCGTTTTGAAGATGAGCAGAAGCAAAAAGAAGCTGGCAATGCCGAAGCCGGCACGGTCGATGAGGATTACATTCGCGCCCTTGAATACGGCATGCCACCAACTGGTGGTCTCGGTATCGGCATGGATCGCCTCGTCATGCTCATCGGTGGCGCACAATCAATTCGTGATGTCATCTTGTTCCCCACACTTCGTCCGGAGGTTTTCTAATGTCACACAATGCATGGGGTGTAGGCATTGCCACACTCGACGCCACTGGCGCCACACTTGATGTTCGTTTCAGAACCATCGGACTCGGAGACTTCTCTCCTGCCGATGCCCCAACATATGAACCATCCGTCGACTCCGACCGAGACCGCGGTGTTGTATTCCACGCTGTCGCTATCACTATCGACACAAATGAAGCTCCTGCATCTGCAGCCGATGTGTACTTGCGGCTCAACCTGTTGTCACAACGATTCATGCAGCCACGCACCATCAACCTTGACGGAGCATTTGGTCTTTTGCAAAACGTTGCGTGGACATCGAAGGGACCAGTACCTATCGATGCCATCGAATCTGTGACCTGGAACTTTGCTCAACGCGGTGAACACATCGTTGTGCACGGAGTAGACAAGTTCCCTCGCATGACTGACTATGTAGTCCCAAGCGGAGTACGTATTGCCGATGCAAGTCGTGTTCGCCTTGGAGCACACCTCGCACCAGGCACAACTGTCATGCATGAAGGTTTCTGCAACTTCAATGCCGGAACACTCGGTGCTTCCATGGTGGAGGGCCGCATTTCTGCCGGCGTCATCGTTGGTGACGGTTCAGACATTGGCGGTGGAGCATCCATCATGGGCACATTGTCTGGTGGCGGCAAAGAAATGGTCACCATTGGCGAACGTTGCTTGTTGGGCGCTAACGCTGGCATTGGCATCAGTCTTGGTGATGATTGCATCGTGGAAGCTGGCTTGTATGTGACTGCTGGAACCGTTGTCATCGATCCTTCTGGCAACGCGGTGAAAGCAAAACTTCTTTCCGGGCAATCCAACTTGTTGTTTCGTCGCAACTCCATCAGTGGTTCTGTTGAAGTCATTTCGCGTTCAGGTTCATGGGGCGGCCTCAACGCCGACCTTCATAAGAACTAATGAATCCCGACGAACTCGAGAATCTCATTCGCTCTCGGCGAAGCAGTCTCTTGCTCGATGCTGAAAAACAAGTTACCAATGATCTTCTTCAACGAATTACCGACGCTGCACAGTTCGCGCCCAATCACAGACGCACATGGCCGTTGCGCATTGCTGCAGTAACCGGGGCATCTCGTTCCGTACTTGGCGACACAATTGCCGATGCCATGGCGATGTTTGGTGACGACGAAGCAAAAGTTACAAAGGCACGCACAAAGTACTTGCGCTCCCCTGTTGTACTAGTTGTTGCTTCGGCGCAAGGGGCTTCTGAGAATGAAACAGAAGAGAACAAATACGCAGTCGCCGCTGGCATTCAAAACATGCTGCTCATGGCGCACAGTCTTGGTCTTGCTGCCTTGTGGGGTTCACCTGCAAAAGGCGCAAACGAAGCAATCGCACGCACGTGCGGATTTGAAACATCAGACCACGTAATGGGTCTTGTGTATGTGGGTTGGCCAACGCAACAAGCACCAAGCGTGGAGCGCCCACAAACTCGTATCAATTTCCTGGACTAAATCTGACTACCTACTTGGATTGCGCTTCGATAACACAATCCAGAACGACACATTTGAGTGGACACCAGCTTTAGTGAACAGAAGTTGAATGAGCAGGAACTACTCCGTGAACTTCAACCATTCGAGAACTAAGAATCCGTTCAGTTAAGTACCGCTGCCCCATACTTTTTCCTGTGCAATCGGAAATTCTCTCAAAAGATACTTCCCAAGCACTTAGAGATACTTCCCTTGATGGCCTTCGTGCACTAGCAATCCTGCGAGTTATTACATGGCATGTCAGTGGATGGTCGTGGACTACTTGGATCGTTTCATCAGTGCCCGCCATGTTTCTCGTGACTGGAGCATTGCTCGCTCGCTCATTTGAGCGGAACAAGTTTTATCTTGTTATCTGGCGCCGATTCAAGCGTCTCTTTCCGGCGCTCTGGCTGTATTGCGGACTCATCTATTTCTTGTCCTTCCACTTCGATGCCCGTGTATCTGATTGGTGGACATTCATTGTTCCGATTCAACAACCAACATCATCGCTAGCTGGCGAATGGTTTACTTCTGCGCTGTGGTACCTACGCGCGTATGTGTGGGTGCTTCTTCTTGCACCGGCGCTCTATCTTCTTGCTAAGCGCCTCAAGAGTTGCTTGCCAGTGTTCGGCGCTCTCACCATCGTGTACCTAGGCATTTCAGAGAGAGATACCGCTGGACTCGGTTGGATCGTGGGCGACATTGTTTTGTACGCGACTTTTGCTACTGCTGGAATGACATTGCTTGCCAAAAGTCGACCTCAACGAAATGTTTTGATTGGCATGGCCAGCGGATTCCTTATCGCCGGCTTGTGTTGGCTCCAGTTTCGGTCTCCGTCCGATGGAGTTGTCAACAATGACCACGCACTACATCTGTTTGTCGGCGGGTTCTGGGCTTGCGCACTGCTTCTGGTCCCCGCGATTCTCTCGCGCTTCTCATCTACGCGCATAGCTCAATTCCTCAATAGGTTTCCCCTCAGCATTTACTTGTGGCACTCTCTCATTGCTTGGACTTTTTGGCAGGTACTGCGTTCATACCTTTCTGGTAGCGCACAAACGTTGCTAATTCTTGGTGTCACACTGCTTTGCCTTCCGCTCATGGCATTCATTGTTGGTTCACTAGAACATCGGCCACAGAATTGGCTTCGCCTTTCTTATGTCTTTCCACGCATTACGTTGTGTGCCCTTGTCCTCGTATCGCTGAACTCGACAACCATCAAGAGTCGATTGGATTTTGTCGGGCGACCCATTGATATTCCGTTACCACCTTCAGCTGCTCCGAAGATTGTCAGTATCGATGTGGACGAGGGAGTGACAAAATTTATACGGGACTCCAAACAAAAACTAAATGATTGGAAAGATCGCGATCAGGAAATGCAAAAGATTCTTGAGAGGCAGAACACAAAGATGGGGCTTGGAAGTGTTCGTGCAATCGTCATGGCCCCCGACGGGCACGTCTGGTTCGGGTCTTCTGGACAATGGAAGACTTTCAAACAACCAAGTTACATCGGAAGCCTGACAAAGACCTTTACGACAAGTTTGATAATGCAACAGGTGGAGTTGAACAAGTTATCCCTTGACGACCAGGTTGGCGACTTAGGAATTGGTTTTCAACACCCCTCACTCACCATCCGTCAACTCCTCACCCATACGTCTGGAATTGCACAGTTTAAAAACAAGACTGGAGGGGTTGCGGACGGAACTACTCCACGTGAACTCGCGGAATATGTCAGTGAGAAGCCTTTGCGTTTTCGACCTGGGTCTCGCATTGAATACTCAACTGTTGGGTTCGCGTTATTGGGTTTAGTTTTGGAAGAAGCAACAGGAACTCCGTTTGAAACGCTACTTCGCAGGGAATTGACTGACCCACGTGGATATGACATCTCTGTTTTCCAGGGAAGATTTGGGAGCGTCGGATTCTCTACTGGTGGTATCTCAATGAAGATGGATGATCTCGCCCGATGGTCGCGCGAATACTTTTTTGAACGATCCACCACCAACTCAGCGTGGGAATGGTCAATAAAGAACACGACAGGTGTTGGAGTCCACGGCTATTGCCCTTGTAAGAATCGTTCATTTATGGCTCTAGGCCACATTGGAGGGCGAACCTTTGCTTCTGTTGACGGAGACGGCGTCGTCGTTGTCATAGATAGTTCTGGAATTCTCGTGCTTGATAATTACAAAAATACGCAGACATTTGCTCAAGAACTACGACTTGTTGCCGGTGGTGGCAGAACGCCGCTGTATCCATGAGTAAGCAACCCACTTCACATCGTGACCGAAAAGTTTTTGCTCTGGCAATAAGTCCAGGATTGATTCTTCTAACAACTTTGTTATTTCTCTCCAGTCGTAATCCATTTGGCGAGAGAAGATTTACCCTTTTTGACGACGCGATGATTTCAATGGACTACGGGCGCACGCTTTTCAAAACCGGCTCTTTCGTCTGGTTTCCGAGCGCACCGCGAGTCCAGGGAATTACAAATCCACTCTGGGCATTATGGATGGGACTAATCCACTTCGTTGGACTTCAAGACTCGGCGGCAGCTCTCGCAGTTTCAATCACAGGTGTTGTGTTAATCATCGCCACATCTTGGGTCGCATTCACACTCATCCGGCGGGGACTTCCTCAAGTTTCTCCATGGATTATCGCCGCGACAACAGCCGCAATTCCTTTTAGCTTTCCCACCATCTATTGGACTCTTCGAGGAATGGAAGTCGGACTGCTATCCCTTCTTACTTTGCTCCTAATCAGGGGAATTTACGATCAATTAGAGAACCAGAAGAAACAAATCTCTCTTGGCGTCTGGCTCCCAATACTCCTTGGAATTGCCACTCGTTTCGATTTTGTGTTGTTGTGTCTCATCGCGGTTTTGTATTTGACATGGTGGTCCGAACATCAGTATCGATTCCGCGTAATCACCCTGAATGGCCTATTCATTGGATTGTGCACTTCAAGTCTGTGCCTCTTCCAAAAGTTGTATTGGGGGTCATGGTTCCCCAATACCTATCACCTGAAAATGGATGGGGCCACACTTGTCGAACGCCTTTCGCGTGGAATGTCTAGCGGTATCAAGGCTATTCCGTTGGCCATCTTGCTCATCCTTGCCTTAGTCGCTGCCCGAGATGCACCTCGTGTTTGTCGACAAATCGTCACCGTTTCTATCTCGATGTTCTTTGGCATGGCCGTGTACGCCACATACATCGGAGGTGATGCATGGGAAGACAAAATGCTCAATCGTTTTTACTCAACGATGCTGCCAATCATTCCTGTAGTTCTGATATTGGCTTTCCACCGCACTAATGACAATCGAAGAAACCTGCGCCACATTTGGATTGGCTCAGCTATTGCGATGTCGCTTGCAGTAAGTGGCCTGATTCCCGCAGTGAAGCAATACCGAGAACGTGATGTCCTCTTTACACGAACTAACCATTACGTCACAGAGACAACATTGTCACTTCGCGACATCATCGAGCCAGATTCCGTCGTGGCAACAGTGTGGGCCGGGGTTCCTGCTTATTACCTTCGAAGCACAATGTTGGATCTACTGGGAAAAAATGATGTACGAATTGCTCACAGTTCACCTCATGGGTCGTTTTTTCCAGGGCACAATAAGTGGGATTACAACTACTCCATTGGTGAGTTGCAACCTGATGTCATCTTTCAGACCTTCACGCGGGGTCTTGAACCAGATTTACCCGTGAAGATAAAGCAATGGGGCTACCAAAGAAAATGTTTCATTGATGGGATTTCTCCACCCGGTGGCATGTACTTCAAATCGGACAGTACAAAAGTCCTATGGGAAGCGTTGAAGGACTGCCCCTAAGCAATCCCTATCGGCCTGGTTGGTATGTGCCAAACACGTCGCGCAAGGCATCGCTCACTTCACCCAAAGTGGCATGAGCACGAAGCGCTTCTTTCATTGGGTACAACAAGTTCTCTGTTCCACGAGCTGCAGTGCGTACGGCTTCAAGAAGCTCTTGCACCTTTGCTTGATCACGGTTTGCTTTGAAAGCCTTGAGGCGTTCCAGCTGGCCAACTGCAAGAGTTGGGTCAATCGGGAAGACGTTTGGTTCGGCTTCGCCGTCGACAGTGAACTTGTTAACGCCAACAATCACACGCTCATCGTCATCAATTGACTTGGTGTACTCATAGGCGCTTTGTTCAATTTCGTCCATTTGGAATCCGGCTTCAATTGCATCGACTGCTCCGCCCATTTCATCAATGCGAGCGATGTATTCCCACGCAAGGCGTTCCACTTCGTCGGTCAATGACTCTACGAAATATGAACCCGCAAGAGGGTCTGGCGTATCCACAACACCGCTTTCATACCCAATGATTTGCTGAGTACGCAATGCGATACGTGCAGCATCTTCTGTAGGCAATCCCAGCGCTTCGTCGTATCCGTTGGTGTGCAAACTCTGCGTACCACCCATGACTGCAGCAAGTGACTGCACAGCAACACGAACAACGTTATTCAACGGCTGTTGTGCGGTGAGGGTGCTTCCGCCAGTTTGAGTGTGGAAGCGCAACAACTTGCTGCTTTCCTTCTTCGCACCAAAACGCTCAGTCATGATCTTGTGCCACATACGGCGACTGGCACGGAACTTGGCCACCTCTTCGAAGAAGTTGTTGTGACCATTCCAGAAGAACGAAAGTCGCGGTGCGAAATCGTCTACATCGAGACCCGCGTCAACGGCTGCCTGCACATATGCAATGGCGTTCGCCAAAGTAAACGCAATCTCTTGAACTGCTGTGCTTCCTGCTTCACGAATGTGATATCCAGAAATTGAGATGGTGTTCCATTTCGGAACATGCTGCGCGCAATAACCAAAGATGTCGGTGATGATGCGCATGGAAGGTCGCGGTGGGTACACATAGGTACCGCGTGCGATGTATTCCTTCAACAAGTCATTCTGAATGGTGCCACTGATGGCTGTGCTTGGAACGCCCTGTTCTTCTGCAACCAATTCGTACATCAGCAACAAAATGGCACCGGTGGAGTTAATAGTCATCGACGTTGACACTTTGTCGAGCGGCAAGTCTTTCAACAACATGCGCATGTCTTCCAATGAGTCGATGGCAACGCCTACTTTGCCAATCTCACCTTCACTGCGTGCATGGTCTGAGTCGTATCCCATTTGTGTGGGCAAGTCGAACGCACAAGACAAACCTGTCTGACCTGCTTCGAGCAAAAACTTGAAGCGTTGGTTCGTTGTCTCTGCTGAACCAAAGCCGGCGTACTGGCGCATGGTCCACAACTTGCCTCGATACATCGTGGGGTACACACCGCGCGTATAAGGAGCACCACCTGGAGTACCCAGCTGAGTCGTTGGATCCCATCCGGCGAGTGTCTCTGGCGAATACAGAGGGGCAATTTCAATTCCCGAGTCGGTGCGCTTTACTTCTTCAGCCATAAGGGTCAAGCGTACGAGCCACCTTTGCCCCTCACCTAGTTCACATCGTGTTGAATCTGACCTAGCCAGACCAAAATGACTTATTTGGCGGCCACCAGGCTGATTTCCATTAACCACTCCGCCCGAGCCAACGCCGGAACCGTCACCAGGGTGCTCGCTGCGCGATGTTCACCCATCACCTCATCACGAACCGCCATCACCGTCGCTAGGTCCTCTGAGAGCCTCTCAGAGGCCACTACGTAGGTGGTAATGCTGGCAATGTCAGCCACGGCCATGTCCCCTGCGCGCAACAGTTCCAGCAGGTTTGCCCACACCACTCGGGCCTGGCCTTCTATGGATGGCGGCACCGTGCCATCGGGCATGGTGGGCACAACGCCAGAAGTGAAGATGAACCGCTCGGCCCCCTCCACTGAAACTGCGTGGGCATATCGAGCCGCAGGTGCAGCCATGTGTTCTGGACGGATCTCTCGTATTCCCATGGCCCTCATTCTGTCGTATTGTGAGGCCATGACCATCACACCAGATGCACCAGCCGAAACACGCTCCATCGACGGAGTTCTTCTGACTCCGAAGGAAGTGAAGATTTACGGGCAAGAGTCGCTCATGCCTTCAGCCAACGTGGCCGAAGAACGTCTTCGCCGCAAGCAAAAACTTGCTGGTGCACTGCGCATCTTTGGTCGCCTCGGTTTTGGCGAAGGCGTTGCCGGACACATCACTGTTCGTGACCCAGAATTTCCTGATCACTTCTGGGTGAACCCACTCGGTTTGTCATTTCGTCACATGCGCGTCTCTGACCTCATCTTGGTGAATCATCATGGTGAAGTTGTGTACGGCGAATATGCAGTGAACCGCGCTGCATACGTTTTGCATGCAGCAGTGCATACAGCACGACCAGATGTCATCGCTGCAGCACACGCACACTCTGTATACGGAAAAGCATTCAGCTCACTCGGCATCAAACTCGATGCGCTTACACAAGACTCGTGCGCGTTCTACGAAAACAACGTCGTCATCTCCGATCATGGCGGCGCCGTGGTGTTCGAAGAAGCAGCTGGTCGTGATTTCGCAGAAGCGTTCGGCCAATACCGTGCAGCAATTCACCAAAACCACGGACACTTCACCGTTGGCGCATCTGTTGATGAAGCCGTGTTCTGGTTTGTGTGCTTCGAGCGTTGCGCGCAAGCTCAACTTGCAGCTATGGCCGCAGGCACACCAAAGCACATTCCACACGAGTCCGCTGTGTACACACGCGAACAAGCTGGAAACGCGATGACGGGCTGGGCACACTTCCAGCCACTGTGGCAAGAAATCTGCCGCACAGACCCTGAACTATTCGACTAAGTCTCGGTTCATTCTCTTGTCCTCATCACAGAGGTCGACAACTGATCGAGTTTTCGACGCCCTTCCGCCTGAGTCATTCTTCATTGTCTCTGCAGCCGCGCAATACACAGGCGCCATTGTTGCCATCAAACTTTTTGATGACATTTCTCCAGCCACCGTTGCATGGCTTCGCGTCCTCAGTGCATCTCTCATTCTGATTGCATTCTCATCTCGCAAGAATCATTCGTCGTGGACGCGACGTGACCTCATGTGGGTTGCAGCCTTCGGTACGGCAACTGCATTGATGAACATGTTCTTCTACTTAGCAATCGACACCATGCCGCTTGGCAAAGGCGTCACTATTGAATTCATCGGCCCCATCACGGTTGCGGCTTTGCGCACTCGTTCTTTACGTAACACTGGCGCACTTATTCTTGCAGCAATCGGAGTCGTTGTTCTCGGTGGCGTCGAACTGGGGAACGAACCACTCGGACTTGTCTACATTCTCGCCGCCTCTGTGATGTGGGCTGGCTACATCGTGATGGGTTCGCGCGTTGCGCTCGGTGATCGCGGAGTTGCGGGCCTTGGCATCGGGCTTCTCGTTGGCGGAATTCTCATCACACCATTTGCAGTACATGATGCAGGCGCAGCATTCTCCAGTGTGCGCATCTTGCTCGGTTGCGCATTGGTCGGGTTGTTATCGAATGCCATCGGATACGGCATCGATCAAACAACACTTCGCCGCATCCCCATTCGTCGATTCTCCGTGATGTTGGCACTACTTCCTGTGTGCGCCGCTGTATTCGGATTTTTCTTTCTCAGCCAAACTCCAACCCTTCTCGACCTATGCGGCATGGCTTTAGTTCTTGTAGGCGTTGCAGTACAAGAGCGAGAAGAGATTGACCGCCACCAAGAGGTACTCGAGACCACCTAGCGTGGTGGCTTATGGGAATCAGCCGGCGAACCCTGCAGCGCTTCGTCGCACTCTGTCTCATTGCAGGCGCTCTTCCATTTGTGCCCCAAAGTTCTCCCCCTGTCGCACAAGCAGCCGGGCTACCTCCACTCGGTGTCGTCATTCGTGGTCATGGCAACGGACACGGCCGTGGAATGAGTCAGTACGGCGCACTCGGATGGGCCACAAAACTTGGCGCAACATGGGAAACCATCTTGAATTTCTATTACGGCGGGAGCGGCCGCTTACTCACTACATTGACCGATGTTGACGCTCGATCCATCCCTGCCGGCGGCATGACTGTGCGTCTGCAAACCATGGACGGAAAACAAACTGCAGTTGTCTCAGACAATCTCACTGCATCGTGGGCTGGCAAATCACAGAACTACGGCGCACTCGTGGCACGCATGGTGTCTAAAAATGTGTACGACGTATATGCCTCGCCTACTGCAACATGTGCGGCGGATAAAGACATCCCATCCGGCTTCACGTTGATTGGCGACAACGTGAAGGGCCCAATTGATTTCGTCACAACTGCAAGTGGAATACCTACTGCTGTAGCGCCTGCAGATCTCATTGGGCTCTGCGAACCAGCAACTAGTTCATACAAAGCCCGCATTCGTTACTACCGCGGACTCATTCGAGCAACGCCAGACGGCAACGGAAACAAACGCACCGTCAACCTTGTTGCCACAGAGTCGTACTTACGCGGGGTTGTTCCCCACGAGTCTCCTGCTGGATGGGGCGATATGGCTGGAGGGCTCGGCATGCATGCATTACGGGCACAAGCAGTTGCCGCTCGCAGTTATTCACTCTCTGAATCTCGCTATTCATGGGCAAAGACATGCGACACTCAGGACTGCCAGGTATACCTCGCTGCAGCACTGCGTACTGTTGGTTCGAAAACAGTCTCAATTCTTGAATACGCACAGTCCGATCGCGCAATTGCTGAGACGGCGAATTATGTGATGAAAGATTCGAACAACACGATTGTGCGTACAGAATTCACGTCATCAAATGGTGGACGCACTGCATCAGGACAATTCCCGGCACAAATTGATAACGGCGACCTCATTGCAGATACGGCACTGCAATCATGGACACGCCTTGTCTCTGCTGCCAGCATTCAAGCCAAGTACCCGTCTATTGGAGTTTTTCTCTCTGCCACCACGGTGCACGACGGACTTGGTGGTGACTGGAATGGGTATACAACTTCCGTAGTAATCACTGGTACCGCTGGTTCAGTCACGCGCACTGGGTGGCAATTCAAGGGTGACTTCGATTTGTTTGCACCGTGGTACGAGGTGTTTCCTGTCGACGCACCAGACCCAGCTGCAGCACCCGTTGGTTCCATCCTGCTTGTCGGCGACTCAGTATCAGAAATGATTGCTGACGAGTTTGCAAAGGTTGTGACACCTGCTTATCCACTCATGAATTATCAAGCATGCGCTGGCCGCGGCATGGCTGGAGCAGATTGCCTCTTCACTGTTGCGCCTCCCCGACTAGACCTCGATGGTGTTGGCGTAGTGAATGCTTCTGAAACACCAGCTATCGCAATCGTGGCACTGGGTTACAACGACGACCCAAATGTTTATGAGGCCGAAGTGCAACAAATGATGGCAGCGCTAACAGCGAAAGGTATTCAGCGAATCATTTTTGTAAACATGTCTACTCGCGCGACGTCACGTAATTATGCAAAAGCAAATGCTGCATTACTCACTGCAACAGCTAACCCTGCAGTCACCGTCCTCGATTGGAATGCTGCAAGTTCTGCACCAAACCATTGGCGCTGGTTCGATAACACGTCATTGTGTTGCTGGGTGCACCTCAGTACCTCTGGACAAACTGAATTCGCACTCTTTCTTCGCCAACAATTAGATGCCATGCGAGCGCAAGGTTCGTTGCCTGTAACTGCGGCAGCCGTTGCAGTGTTGCCCGGTTTGCCATTACGAAAAACTAATCAAGGCGTCATGGTCACTACGGTGCAAAAGAAACTCAACACACTGCTCGGGTTAAAGGGTGTCAAGAAGTTATCCACGGATGGCCAATACGGAACGGGCACATCGCGCGCCGTAAAAACCTTTCAAACACAAGTTGCATTACCAGTCACGGGAATAGTTGACCGAGCCACGTGGGATGCACTTGGACTTGCAGGTCGTACCGACTTAGCCATCTTGAAATCGGGATCTCGTCATCCATCAGTGCGCTCCATTCAACAAGCGTTAGCCAAAGTGTTGAAGAAAAAGATTGCTACGTCAGATTCGTTTTCGTCGTCACTCACGAACGATGTCAAGACATTTCAAAAGCGTGCAGGCCTAAAGGCAAGTGGCCGTGTGGGCCCAAGCACATGGGCATCTCTCATGGCTGCCGCAGCACTCAGTTAACAGTTAGCCCTGGAAACGTTTTTTCCAGGATTCCGTGCTCACCATTTCTTCATAGTGTTCACGGTATTGACGCTTTAGTTTCTTGTATGAACGAGCAATCTTGAAAGCCGAGCGGAACACTTCACGCTGTACTGCAATGAAGCGCTTGTAGTCACGCTCACAGATGAAACCCTCTTCAAATCGAGGATGGCGATACAAAATGCGATCATGGCGAATGGCAAGGCCCACGGCACGCACATCAATTTGTGCAACTCCCACGCGGTCCGACTTCAATGCTTTCGGCATCCATCGACCACCGGCGGTGAGTGGCGACAACAAGAACCCGCCAAGTCGAATGGCCTTCGGGCGTGGCGGTGTAAAGCCAAGGCTCTTCATCTCATCACTGAGTGGCATAGCTTTTTCTTCGGAAACGTGGCGCACTTCTTCGTGCTTTGCGGAATGGTCAATCTTCATCCACTCTTCGGGGCCAGCAAGAAAATCCTTCATTCCCCATGCCATGTATTCAGCACTTGCATACCTGTGTGAATACGCATTGCGGAATCCAAATCCGAGATACCTCCACGCCAAGTGGTACCACTTGTGATTTGGGAAAACCAATGTGTCGATAAGAGCAAAGTTGCGCACTTCGTAATACAAAGACGAAGGATTGTTCTTCAATGCAAAGTCTGCGTGCCACACCGCGATGCCGTTCATTGTCACCGTGTGTTTGCCTGTGTGCATCAAACCAAACGCAACGTCGTCTCCGCGCACAAAGACGGGAAGCGGATTGTCTTTGGCAACATGCATAGGAAACACGGTGAACCACCATGCTGAGTAATCAATCTTTGGTTCAAGTTGGTCGCGAATAACTTCTGAACGACTACGAAGATCAAGCCCCTGCCCCATTGCTTTCAGTGGGTACACCGCGCGGAATTCATACGCAGATCCGGCTTCGAACTGCAGCCATGGCTGTTCTTCGCTCAACATGGCGCCGTGAATACAAAGGTCTGGGTCTAACGAATATGACAACAACGAAATTGTTCGCACGATTGATTCAGGCTCAAGCGAAATGTCGTCGTCCATGAACACAACATGGGTAGACCAACCGGCTTCGCGGAACTCAATGAGTCCACGCGCAAAACCACCGGCACCGCCAAGGTTGGGATTGGGAATTACGCGAACGGGTGCGCCAGCAGGCACAGATGGCACAAGATTGCGAGCGTTATCCACCACTTGAATCTGTAGATGACCGTGTACGACTGGACACGACTGTTCGAGTTCAACCAAGCGGTCGATGGTTTTCAAAACGTACTCTTGGCGATTGAACGTTGTAATCGCAACACCGAGGTGAACATCTCGTTCAGGCGCAGTACTGGTTGACCACTCACCAGAGTGAACCACTACTGGCTCGTCTAGTGCAGTGACTGAAACATAAAAACTTTCAGCACCCAAAGAACGGATGTCTTCGCATACCAATGCATCACCAGACTCGCTCGTTGCGACGACGGTGTCTGCTCCGTTGCTATAAGCAACTAAATCAATGCGGCAACGACCTGTCACGTTCATCGAGACTGCAAGATCAGAGATTGCTGTCAGCCTGCTCCATCGTCCAGCTGAGAACACTCCGAAAGCAGTATCAAAAGTTGCTGTTGAGTGCGGCGCGAGGTGAGCGCCATCATTTCGAATATCACCTTGCGTTAACCGCACGTACAGAGACGGCTCGGCAAAGTCTGGCGCCGGTATCTGTATGCGAGCCAGGGGGTGAAACGTCACGCCCCTAGTTTCACAGGGGATTCACCACGAACGGTGGCATTGAGCGGTTTTCAGAGCGACAGGACAGGTAAATTTTTGCCACTTCCAGGGCTTCTTTGATGGTGACATCCATATCGAGATAGCGATATGTACCCAAACGGCCAAGGAACGTAACGCAACTGGCTTGCTGAGCCGCCGCCACGTAGTCCCCCAGTTGTTTCTTTTCTTCCACCTGACGGATTGGGTAATACGGGATATCTTCACCTTCGGCCAGGCGGCTGTACTCGGTGTACACAGTGGTTCCCGCATGATTTTCCCACGGTGCGAAATGCTTGTGCTCTGTAATGCGTGTGTACGGCACGTCAACATCGCAGTAGTTCATCACCGGACAGCCTTGATAATCGCCATCAGACGACGACTCAACGAAGTCCAATGTGCGATATCCCAGCGCACCGAACTTGCCTTCGAAATATTGATCAATTGGCCCAGACCAAAAAACATGTTCTGCATCTGCAACATCACTAGGAGTCACAGTTGTATTCAGCGACACTTCAATGAGTGGGTGATCAAGGATTGCTTCCACGATTGGTGTGTAGCCATCGCGCGGAATGGCTTGGTACGGGTGGTTGAAGTAGCTGTCTTCGTACGTGAAGCGAACTGGAAGCCGAGCAAGAATTGAAGCAGGTAGTTCCGTGGGAGATACTCCCCATTGCTTTTGGGTATAGCCCTTGAAGAAAGCTTCATACAGTTCACGGCCCACAAACTTCAATGCCTGATCTTCAAACGAGACCGGCGTATCAATAGTGCTGTCTGCTTTGGAGGTGATAAATGCTTGTGCTTCCTCTGGCGACATTGTGGCATCGAAGAATTGATTGATGGTGTGCAGATTGACTGGCAACGAATACACCTTGCCACCAGATGTTGCCTTCACTCGATGGTTATAGGGCACCATGTCACCGAATCGGTTGATGTACTCCCACACATGTTCATCACCCGTGTGAAAAATATGCGGGCCATATACATGCACCATCACGCCATTCGAACGCCGTTCAGTGTGTGCATTTCCAGCAACGTGTGACCTGCTGTCCACCACACGAGACGCAATGCCGGCGTCAGCTAATTCACGAGCAACAACTGCGCCTGAGAAACCAGCGCCGACGATGATGATGGATGCTGACACGCGTTGAACGCTAGTGGGTTCTACTTCAGTGTGAGAGCCATGGCGCACACAGGCCGTCTAGATCACGCACTTCAATACGGTCACGGTTTTCCCATGTGACCTGATTAGTGGGGTCTGGACGCAACTTGAACACACGGAAACTCATCTCAGTGGTGTCCACTGAAAGAATGCGACCAATCAATGGGTCACCTAAATCGAGGATGATCTTGATTGTCTCAAGCGCCTGGATGGAACCGATGATTCCTGGCAACACACCGAGTACACCTGCTTCTGCACACGATGGAGCAAGTTCTGCTGGCGGTGGTTCTGGAACCATGTCGCGATACGTAGGTCCGCGCAGTGGGTGGAACACCGAGACCATTCCTTCGAAACGGAAGATGCTTCCGTGTACAACTGGAATACCCAGCTTGACGCTTGCATCGTTCAGCAAATAGCGGCTTGGGAAGTTGTCTGCACCGTCAACGACTACATCGTAGCCAGTCATTATTTCAATGATGTTTTCAGCAGTGAGACGAACGTCGTATGTGTTGACTTTGACGTCTGGGTTCAACTTGGCAATTGTTTGACGCGCTGATTCAACTTTGCGCTCACCAATACGATCCATGTTGTGCAGAATTTGTCGCTGCAAGTTTGATGCATCAACTTCGTCCATGTCGACAATGCCAATTGTTCCTACGCCTGCGGCTGCAAGGTACAGCGCGGCAGGTGAACCAAGTCCGCCAGCGCCCAGCATGAGCACTTTTGCACCAAGAAGTTTTGCTTGTCCTTCGATGCCTACTTCAGGCAACAAAAGGTGACGCTGATAACGATTGCGTTGGTCAGGTGTCAATGTCACAGGTTGACGCCACTCGCGTCCTTCGTCTTTCCATTTGCCAAAACCACCGGCTACCGACAAGACATCGGTGTACCCAAGTTCTTGCAATGTTTGCGCAGCAAATGCGCTTCGCACGCCTCCTGCGCAATACACAACGATTGTCTGGTCGCGATCGACAGCTCTTCCTTCAATCTGAGCCTCAAGGTGTCCACGCGGAATGTGCAATGCGTTGGGAAGTGCGCCCTGTTCGTACTCGTCTGGTTCGCGAACGTCGAGAACGACGAGGTTTCCCTCTTCAATGCGCTTTTGTGCCGCAGCGGTGTCGATTTCGACGATCTGGGACTTGGCCTGAGCAAGCAGGTCACGGAATGATGCCATGACCAAAACCCTACCGACTAAGTCGGGAATTCAGCACCGTCCATCAATGCCTTCAAAATGGGCGTAATACTTCCCACGAGGCGGACGTCGGCAAAGTGGTCGAGTTCGGTCGCTTCGCCATTGATGATGACAACACGCGCGCCTGCCGCCCGTGCACGCACCACTGCTTGATTGGCTGGCGACACGCCAAGTGTGGAACCAATGGCCAACATCAATGAGCATTTTTCCGAGGCGGAAAATGCACCGTGGATTACTTCAGGGTTGAGTGACTGTTCAAACAACACGGCGTCGCTTTTCACAATTCCTTTGCATTCAAAACAATCAGGGTCTTCTTCACCATTGCGAACACGTTCGATGTAATCACCCATAGGGCGGCGATCATCACAATCCCAACAACGCGCATATGCGATGGTGCCGTGCAATTCCCACACTTTGTCTTCGTCGATTCCCGAAGCCTGATGTAAGCCATCCACATTTTGTGTGACAACAGCAGCAAGTTTGTTTGCTCGTTGCAGACGCACCAATGCCTTATGCCCGTCATTGGGTAACGCAGAGCCATCAAAAGTTCGTTCACGCCCAGCCCATGCCACTTTTCGCACTTCTGGATCATTGAGGTAATAACTCAATGTCGACGTGCGCTCGGCCAATGGGTTTGTCTTCCACAAGCCCTTCGGCCCTCGAAAATCTGGAATTCCAGAATCTGTTGAGATGCCAGCACCGGTGAATACAACGATGTTGTCGGCTTCTTTCAGCCACTCAATCACTGTTGCAAGGTCTTCAGAATCAATGTTTTCCACTTCCTCCATTCTGACTCATTTCTCCACATTTGGAAACACCGATATCAAGGAGAAATCATGCAGAACATTCCTTCGCAATCCATCACAATCACCCAATGGAAAGACCCCGTTGTAGAAAAGCATGGTTATTGCATTTCAGACCCATATGTGGAGATGTTCTGGTTGCCAGTTCTTGGGCCAACTGCCACGTGGCTTCTGCGTAGGTTTTCCTTCGGTCTCCTCGAGCAACCCGACGGCGTGACTTTGGATATTCATGATCTGGCACGGTCACTAGGAGTTGCCTACTCCCCTGGAAAACACAATTCCTTCACTCGATCTCTGCAACGGTGCACCATGTTTGGTGTGGCGCATCAGATTGCACTTCTGCCAACTCTCACTGTGGCTGTACGCACCACGCTGCCGCCAGTATCGCAACGCCACCTGGCACGCCTTCCTGAAACACTTCAATTGGCTCACCAGCAATGGGGTGCAACTCTTTCTGTCTCGTAACGACAAGCGAGTGGCATAGCATTCATGTCGCATGAAGCGTCGCATCATCTCTTGTTTTCTTACAGCTGCCGCGGTGATGTCATGCGCTCTCCCCTTCTCTTCTGCTGCAAATGCCACCGATCGCAAAAATGTGCTCATCGTGGGCGACTCTGTCTCTACAGTTCTTCGCTGGTCACCTGAGTCGATGAAGCCTTTGTGGGGAAAGCCATACAACTCCACACTTGAAGTGTGGGGCTGCCAGAAACTTCTCACTGAAGGCTGCAATCCAAGCAAGAACCCCAGTGCGCTTGCTTCAGTTTTGAAACATAAAAACGACAACATTGACATCGTCGTCGTGATGACTGGCTACAACGACACCGGTGACGAATACCTGAGACAAGCAATTCGCAAAATAAATACGGCTGTCAAACAGATAGGCGCAGAGCTCATGTGGCTCACATACCGACAAAACGGCAATGTACGTATTAAGGCTCGTGGTTTCAACAAAGTTGTACGTCAGGAAGCCAAACGACTCAAGATGTCTATCTTCGACTGGGACGCCAAATCTCGCACCAAGAGTGCTTGGTTCAATGGAGAGTCAGTACACATGAATGCCCGTGGTGGCATCGCACTTGGTCGCGGCATTCGTGATGCACTCGACACACACTTCCAAAGCGGCTCTACAACGACCGTCGCACCCACCACCACAGTTCTCGATACCACTACAACTGTTGTGCCGTAATAGGTTGGGCACGTGAAATTACGTGTCTTTACAGAACCCCAACAAGGTGCCAGCTACTTTCAATTACTGGCTGTTGCCCAACGCGCAGAAAAACTCGGATTCGATGCTTTCTTTCGAAGTGACCACTTTCAGAAAATGGGAGATCAGTTCTCAGGCTTACCTGGCCCATCAGATGCCTGGATCACACTCGCTGGCATTGCGCGAGAAACGTCCACCATTCGTTTAGGCACGTTGGTGAATTCAGCAACATTTCGTTTGCCCGGCGTTCTTGCAATCAGTGTGGCCAACGTTGATGCAATGTCGAATGGCCGCGTGGAACTAGGGCTTGGTGCCGGTTGGTATCTCGCTGAGCACACGTCGTATGGAATTCCGTTCCCTGCACTTGGTGAACGCTTCAATGTGTTGACTGAACAACTCTCCATCGTCACTGGACTTTGGAATACACCAGCCGATCAGACATTTTCGTTTACTGGAAAACACTTTCAACTCACAGACTCACCTGCGTTGCCAAAACCAGTGCAGTCTGCCCCGCCCATCATCATTGGTGGTGGCGGCCCAAAGCGCACGCCAATGCTTGCGGCTCGTTTCGGTGCCGAATTCAACTTGCCATTCCAAGGAAAAGAATTCTTTGGTCAGCAATGTGATCGTGTGAGAGCAGCATGTGATTCCATTGGTCGAGACCCACAATCGCTGGTGTATTCAAATGCGCTAATTGCTTGCATAGGAAAAGACGAAAAAGAGATTGCGCGCCGTGCTGCAGTCATTGGTCGCGATGTTGACGAACTGCGTCTCAATGGTTTGTGTGGCACGCCTGCTGAAGCTGTTGCGCGCCTCTTGGAATGGAAAGCCACTGGCTCGCAACGCGTGTACTTGCAGATGCTTGATCTTGATGACCTTGAACATCTCGACCTCATTGCAACAGAGGTCATGCCACACGTGGCATAAGTGATTCGCTAGGCGAAAAGTACCGCTGGCAACATGTCGCGATGCGCGTCAAGCAATTCATCTACTAACTGCCAGATCTGATTCAGGTCTAACTCGGCAGCAGTGTGTGGGTCGAGCATTGCTGCGTGGTACACATGATCGCGCTTCCCTGTGAGAGCGGCTTCCACCGTGAGTGACTGCACATTGATGTTTGTCTGCATCAGCGCAGCCAACTGTGGTGGCAAGGAACCAATAGTTTGTGGCTGAATTCCGTTCTTGTTCACAACGCACGGCACTTCTACGCTGCAGTCGGCTGGCAAGTTAGAGATAAGCCCACGGTTCGGCACATTTCCGTACACCACTCGTTCAACGCCAGTTTCCAAGCTATGAATAATGCCGCTTCCGTATTCCATGCTTTGCACCACGCGCACTTTGCCGTCTGGGTCTTCTAACCGAGTGCGTAGTTTTTCCCAGCCCTCAATCTGGCGTTCGCAACGTCGTGGATATTCATCTAGTGGAATGCCAAATTCATCGAGCAAGTCTTGGCGTCCACTCTTGATGAACCACGGGACATATTCACTGAAATGTTCGCTTGATTCCGTCACGAAATATCCGAGCCGCTTAAACATCTCGTAACGCACCGCATCAGAGAGCCCCTCAAATCCTCCATCACTACGTTCCGCATCGCCACGCATCGGTGCAGGCAACATTTGTGCGCGCTGCGCTATCGCTGGGTACAAGTCTTTTCGTTTGCCATCTATCTCTTGTTCGAAATCCAAATAGAACGCCATGTGGTTGATGCCTGCGCATCGATACCGGACTGATTCCGGGTCAATGTCCAAATCCGTTGCCAACTGATGTGCGGTGTGTTGCACGCTGTGGCACAGACCAATCATCTTGATACTCGATGCTCGCGATACGGCCCAACACAACATGCTCATGGGGTTCACATAATTCAGCAGTACCGCTTGTGGGCACAGCTCTTCCATGTCTTTACAGATATCGAGCATCACAGGAATGGTGCGTAAGCCACGCATAATCCCACCGATTCCCAAAGTGTCGGCAATGGTCTGTTCTAATCCGAATTTCTTGGGTATCTCAAAGTCGATAACGGTGGAGGGTTTGTAGCCACCGACTTGAAACATGGTGATCACGTAATCAGCCTTCGCAAGAGCAGCACGCCTATCGGTGGTGGCTTCAATCGTTGCTTTCACACCAAGAGTTTCAATAATCTTGTGGCCCACAATTTCTGATGTACGAAGACGGGTCTCATCAATGTCGTGCAACACGATGGTGCTTTCAGACAATTCAGGGAAACTCAAGATGTCTCCCATTAAGTTGCGAGCAAACACCGTGCTCCCTGCGCCAATGAAGACAATCCGTGCCATATGGCAATGGTAGGCGCGCGCGTGGTCTACAGAACGTTCGTAAGGAGCAAAATGCCTGCCACAGCACCCGCGCCGAGGCGGTACCAGCCAAATACTCGCAGTGAGTTCTTCGATAAATACCCAACCATCCACTTCACCGCAACAAGCGCGGTAACGAATGCACTCACTAATCCAACCAAGGGGGCAGTTAGTCCGAATTGGTCCACTAATTCAGGACCATGTTTCGAAAGATCAAGCACAGTTGCTGCACTCAGAGTGAGAAGCCCAAGCAAAAAACTGAACTCAAGCGCGGCAGACATGGAGAGACCAATCGCTAGTGCAGCGATCAATGTGACGAGGCTGCGACTCACGCCTGGCCACAGCGCTAACCCTTGTGCCACACCAATGATCAGTGCATTCCTCAGCGACAAGTTTGTGAGCTCCGTTGTCCCTGGTTGTTGCTTCCACAACAGCAACACAACTCCACCCACACACCATGCGATGGCCACTGGGATAGGGCCAAAGAGTTTGTCTTTCAGTGCATCTCCGAAAACAGCACCCAAAAATGCAGCCGGAAGAAATGCGACAATCAATCGTGTCAACACTTGACGACCTTCGTTGTCTGCACCAATTACTCCGCGCACCATCGACCACATACGTATTCGGTATAAGTACATCACTGCGAGAATTGCGCCAAACTGAATTGCAATGGAGTACGTGTCGGCCGCGACCGATGCATCACCTTTGCCAAAACCAATGAGATGACCCGCAACAAGCAGATGCCCCGTAGATGAAATGGGCAAGAACTCAGTGATTCCTTCAACAATTCCAAGCAGCAGTGCTTCAGGAATGGAGAGTAAGCCAGCGAACATCGTTGTCAGCCTTTCATAGTTCATTGCTCAAAACGGAGCAAGCAATTAGCCAAGTTGCTGTACGGCAACCATCACTGGGCGAATGTCAACATCTGCCACACTGCCCTGGCCATTGTTCTCGCCGTGTCCAAATGGATTATCAAGATCTCGCACAAGTAACAACAAGTATCCATACGCGAGGCTGAGTACCGAAGGTGCAACCCACGACATGATGGGTGAAGGAAATGTCACGACGGCTAACGACGCTTGCAATGTAATGACTAAGAAAGTCATGAGTACATACCCCGACTGAACAAACGATGTGTTGCGGATGACAGCGATTCGGTTCATCACGTTCGTCATTTCGCCATTGAGGACCATGAGTCGGCTGAGATAATGCGTGGCTACACCTTGACGTTCAAGATCAATAATGAGTTGCGACACATCGGCATGGCGTTGCCACAGTTCGTCGTCACTTAACCGACCCAAAAACCACTCGCGCATGGCTTGCCCAACTATTGCGATGCGTTGTTGCACGGCCGAATCCGAGATGTCTTTCACTGTC
>JAPKZX010000027.1 GCA_026393575.1 Actinomycetota bacterium | reverse complement strand
CGGCAAGAACTCAGCTGCAATCTCTGCGAGCAGCGTTGTAGAGGCTGGAGTTGTGTCAGATGGCTTCAACACAACCGTGTTACCTGCAGCGATTGCCGGCGCAAACTTCCACACCGCCATCATCATGGGGTAATTCCATGGCGCAACCTGAGCACAAACACCAACAGGTTCACGCCTGATCATTGAAGTCATGTTTGCCATGTACTCGGCAGTTGCTTTGCCTTCCAGCATGCGTGCTGCGCCCGCGAAGAATCGAATTTGATCGACCATTGGCGGAATCTCTTCACTAGAGGTCAATGCAATTGGCTTACCAGTGTTCTTTACCTCGGCTGCAACAATCTCGTCTGCACGCGCTTCAATTGCATCTGCAATCCGGTACAACGCGAGTGACCTCTCAGAAGGAGTTGTTTGGCTCCACGACGTGAATGCCTTTCCCGCTGCTTTCATTGCAGTGTCCACATCAGCCGCACCACTGAGCGAGGCCTGCGCATAGACCTCACCGGTGGATGGATCTATGACAGCAGTTGTCTGGCCATCAGCCGCTTCTGCAAATTGTCCATTAATGAAGTTCTTGAAAGTGCTCATGTGACAAGGATTCCACATTCAGCAGCCTGTTGCTAGCCCTCCGTTGAGTTCCAGCGCCCCTTGAACCCATAAGTTATAGCCATGGCAACTTTGGCTTCCGACCTGTCCCTCCCTGAAATTCCAGTCATCATGGACCAATCCAGAACGGACCGCCATCAGTTTCTTCGCGATGTTGCCGATCAGAGTTGGCTCGCCAAGACCGAGATTGGCTACAGCGTCCTGACATATGAATCTGTAATGGGCATCTTGCGAGACAAGCGCTGGCAATCCGCCATTGGGTTCATTGCGCAACTGCAAGGCATTACCAACGAGACATTCATGAGCCGACGTCGCGAGTCCATTCTCAGCGCCGAAGGAGAAGTACACGTTCGCCTTCGTCGGCTTGTGGCGCCAGCATTTTCTCCACGCAGTGCGGACCGTCTGCGTCCATTCATGCGTGAAGTGGTGAATGGCCTCATTGACGATGTTGCGCAAACTGGGCGGGCAGAAGTAGTGCGCGACATTTGCGAGCCCTACCCCATTCCAATCATTTGTGAACTTCTCGGCGCACCAAAAGAAGACTGGAAATTGTTTAGTCGTCTCGCTACAGATGTTCTTCGCATTTTCGGCTCTGATTTAGCGACTGAACTTCCAACGATCATGGCGGCTCAAGAAGAACTCGATGAATACACCCGCGGCCTCATCGCCGAGCGTCGATCAGTTCCACTCGACGACCTATTGACTGATCTGATCTCTGCCGAAGAAGCCGGCGACAAATTGAGTACCGAAGAACTAGTGATGATGGTGGAAGCTGTCATCGTTGGTGGCACCGACACCACGCGTAATCAATTGGGATTGGCTTTGGCATTGTTCGCCGAGCACCCAGACCAATGGGAACTGTTACGCAATGACCCTTCACTTGCTCCACGCGCAGTTGAAGAAGTGATGCGCTACAACGGTGCAGTTGGTGGAACCATTCGATTTGCATCTGAAGACATCGAATACAACGGAGTTCTGTTTCCAAAGGGAACCTTTATGAGCACTTCGATGGCCACTGGCAACTTCGACCCTGCCGTCTTTCCCGAGCCAAATACTTTCAACATCTTGCGACCCCCCGTTGGACAACCGCATCTATCTTTGGGTGCTGGCATTCACTATTGCCTCGGGGCTTCACTTGCACGTGCAGAACTTCAAGAAGCATTTACTGTTCTGTCGGAACGTATGCCTCAACTTCGCCTTGATGGCCCAGTGGAATACAAATCAACTGGCGTAGGAATTTTTGGTCCCGCGTCTCTGCCAATTGCATTCAACACAAAGTGATATTGATGCAGTTGCACTAACAGGTTGTTAGTCGCAGCAACTATCGCGCCAGCCACACGAGAAGCACTTGAAATGTGCATGCTCGGGCTGCAGATCTCCGCCACAGTGTGGACACTCAGGAAAAGTTCCGAATCGTGTTCGACATGACTCATCCTTGGGGCGGGCACCCGGAATAACACTTGGTGGCTCGTACGCACTCATAAGCACATTCTTACCGCTCATCAACGCGCTGTTGGGGACCAACAACCCTCAATCACGGTGGAGGAACTAGCGTCGGTACGACCCCTATGACAGATACCCCCCAAAAGGCTTCACGCCGCACGCCTCCACGGCCAGGAACTGCACGTGCTGCTTTTGGATACCGCGACTTTCGCATCATGTGGTATTCAAACTTTGCATCAAACATTGGAACGTGGATGCAAAACGTTGTCTTGCCCGCGTACATCTATCAGCGCACCCAACGCGCCTCTGCGGTAGGTATTTTTGTATTCGCTCAACTTGGGCCTTTATTGCTTCTCTCTATCCCCGCTGGCGTAATGGCCGACCGCTTCGACAAACGAAAGTGGTTGGTGTTTGCTCAATCCATTCAGATGGGCGGGTCGGTGTTGCTTGGCATTTTCACCATCGCCCACTCCCCGATCTATGCACTTTTTCTTGCACAGCTCTGCGTTGGTATTGGCAATGCATGCAACGCACCCGCATTCTCTGCAGTGCTTCCTAGCCTTGTACGTCCTGAGGACTTAGGCGGATCCATCAGTTTGAATTCGGCATCAGTCAATGGGTCCAGAGTTACGGGACCCATCTTGGTGGCGCTCATGATGAGCTGGGGCGTCACCGCCGGACAAGTGTTCATATTCAACGCAGCGACGTATTTGTTCGTTACCTGGGCAGTTCTACGTATCACGATCCCCCCAACGTTGCCCCGTAAAGAACACGGCCTTCAATCATTCACCGCCGGATTCCGAATCGCACGCGACAGAAAGACCATCGGGAGAATGTTGCTCTCCATGAGTTCATTCTCCTTGCTCTGTTTGCCGTTCGTTGGGCTATTTCCCGCAGTTGCAGACTTGGCATTTGGAATTGAACCGAAAACTGTCACATATAAATGGCTGTATGCAACATGGGGCACCGGAGCACTTGTTGGTGCGCTTGCCATTGGAACCGTTCTTGCACCATTTGATAAACGAACACTGACACGTCGGGGATTTCTTGCATTTGCAATTTCCATGATTGCCTTTGCCTCCGTACGCGGAACTCCACTTGCGTTCATCACTGGTTTTTTCCTCGGTGTCGCATACTTCGGAACAACTACATCAATGATGACTGTGTTTCAAAGCAGACTTGAAGTAGAGATTCGTGCTCGAGTCATGGCTTTGTGGTTTATGGCTTTTGGCGGAACCATTCCACTCGGTAACGCAATCTTTGGCCCCGTAATGGACGCCATCGGTGCACGTCCCGTTTTGTACTTAGGCGCTGCATGGGCACTCTTCTTGGCATGGTGGTGCGACATTGAGAAGCTTGACCGAAAATTAGATTCGAAGCCGCAATCTCTTTAGGCGATTAACGCCCGGACTACACGCTCAGTGGCCGACACGCGTGAACCTTTCACGAGAACGACAGTGTCAATACCCTCGATTGACAATCGTTTGACAATCTCGTCGACCGACATGGCCACAACACCGTACAAATCAGTTTCGAGAGGAAGAATTTCGATTCCTAAATCACGACAGGTTGCAGCGACCGACAGGTGAGCGTTGGCTTCATCATCCACTTCAGCCATCTGACCAAGTACCGCAACTCTTGCTATTGCCTTCACTTGAGTAAGCGTGCGAAGTGCGGCCACCACCGACAACGAATTCGCATTGTACGAGTCGTCCAAGATACGAAGTCCTGCTTTCGTAGCAACCCACTGCATTCGTTGTGGTGCGCCTGCGGCAGATGCCAAAGCACTCACTGCGTCTTGTAATGACATACCGCAGTGAATGCCCACTGCAACTGCTGCTGCCGCGTTTGAGACCATGTGTAATCCGGGAAGGGGCACCAGCCCAGACACCTCTTCTGCCCCATACCGAAAAACAGCAAGGTGACGACCGGATTCATCAACTGAACGAGTTGACCACATGACATCGGCCCCATCATGAGATCCAAACGTGACGACTTGTGCGTCAATACCCATGACGGTGCGCATTGCATTGACTGAGTCAGCATTGACGATTGCAATTCCATCGGCTGGAAGCGACTGCACAAGTTCCGCTTTCGCTCGCACCACTCCATCTATTCCGCCAACGCGAGAACTATGAGCATCACCGACTTCGGTGATGACCCCAATGAAGGGCTGACCGACTGTACAGAGTCGACCAATTTCACCGAATCCACGCATGCCCATCTCAAGCACCAATGCGTCACACCCATCGGGAGCGTTGGCGATTGTTATAGGCACACCAATGTCATTGTTCAAGGATTTTTCAGGACCATGTGCATGTTCAAAGCCACCCGAGAGAACTGCGAGCACTAAATCTTTTGTACTGGTCTTTCCTACAGAGCCCGTAATGCCTACGACACGATTTTGAAGTTGTGCACTCAACTTCTGACGCAAGTGCGCACCGATTAACGCAAGTGCATCAAGAGTGTTCCCTACTTCGACGCAGGTGACCCCGTCGATTCGGTTCCCGTGGTTGACGAGCAAGAACGCAGCCCCACGCGCAATTGCATCCTGACGAAATTCATGTCCATCGCGCTCGGCGCCCACTGCTACAAACGCTTGGCCGGCAATTAAGGACCGACTGTCAAATGAAATGCCATGGGCCTCAACATCTGGCCCTGTCAGGGTTCCATGGGCAGCAAACGCCACTTCTGAAGCCGTCATGCGCATGTGCAGACCCTAGTGGCGAGTACCGTCGTGACGATGGACAGCAACTCCCCCCTCCTCAATCTTGTGGTCATCTATGGGGGCCAATCTGCCGAACACGACGTCAGTTGCGTGACCGCGGCACATGTGCTGAAAGCAGTCGACCCCAAGAAATACAGGACCACTGCAATTGCGATTAGCAAAGACGGACAATGGTCACTTCCTGCACTGCCTGTTCACTCCGACGGGACAACTAATCCGGAAGCCATTTCTGACACCCTCGCTGCAACTGGCCCAACCACGACATCGGCAACGCTTTCTGCTCTTGGCACTAACACGGTCGTAATGCCGTTGCTTCACGGACCATTAGGCGAAGACGGCACCATCCAGGGTTTATTGGAATTGTTAAATCTTCCATATGTGGGAAGTGCCGTGTTGGCAAGTGCCGTTGCGATGGACAAGGGAGTTTCAAAATCTCTCTTTACTCAACACAACATTCCTCAAGCGCGTCACATCACGTTGCGCGAGGACATGATTACCCCTGCTGTCTTGCAGGATGCTGCGTCTCAATTGGGTCTTCCACTCTTTGTGAAGCCCGCCAATATGGGTTCATCTGTAGGCGTCACTAAAGCGCACACCATCGAAGAGTTTCAGGCCGCCGTGCAGCATGCATCTACCTACGACGAATGGATTGTCTGTGAAGAATGCATTAGCGGCCGCGAGATAGAGGTTGCAGTCATAGGCAATCGATCACCACGCGCTTCTGTTGCTGGCGAAATCATTCCGGGTAACGAGTTTTACGATTACGAAGACAAGTACGTCACCGATTCTGCAACACTCATGATCCCTGCTTTATTGACCGAACATGAGAGCAACACAGTTCGAGAGTTGGCCCTGCGTGCCTACAACGCATTGCATTGTGAAGGAATGGCTCGCGTTGACTTCTTCTACGAAGAAAATGGTCGCGGTTTCTTGTGTAACGAAATCAATACGATTCCCGGGTTTACACCTATCTCCATGTATCCAAAGCTATGGAATGCAACAGGTGTGCCCTATTCGCAATTGATCGATGAACTCATTGAGTTAGCTATCGAACGGCACGCTCGCCGTAAACGAACTACGTCGCGTTAACTACCAGCTGCTGGAATGTTGATGATTTCACCAGGCATCAGCATCTGAGAACTATCTGCCCAATTATTGGCGGTGAGAAGTGACCCAAGAGTCACGCAGAACTTCTTCTGAATAGCAAAGAATGAATCACCCTTTTCGATGGCATAGGTGCCAGCAGGTCGTGTACCGCATCCTGCCGATGCAGGGCCAGTACCTCCACTTGTACCAGGAAGCGTTGTGCCCGTATCTGGGTTAACCACCGCAGCAGCTGGAATTCGCAGCGTCTTACCGGGATACGGGAATTGATCTGGGCTCACCATTGCGTTGTATGCGAGCAAAGTATTGAGAGATATTCCGTATCTGTTCGCAACACCAATTGGAGTGTCACCAGCTTTTACCGTGTAAATAGTTTCTTGCCCAACAGCACCAGTAGGAAGCGTGGTTGTGGTGCCTGGCAAAGTGCTTGCAACGGGCGGAATGGTGGCAAAGTTAGTAGGCGTGACGTTGACAACAGTGGTTGCGACACCCAAGGTGTCACCACCGCACGCAGACATAGTTAAGAGCGAGATGGACACCAAAGAAACTGCAACTGCAGTTCTACTTTTGAGATGACCAATACGTTGCAACAACACGACAATCAACAGTAGAGCCTGAAGCACCCCAAAAGGTGGCGCATCGTGGTCACGGGCAATAATTGGGCGATTACAGCAGCGGACGAGCTGTGGGAAGAACAGGAGATGGCAACGATGTCTCTCCCATCAGGTATGTATCCACGCCTGCTGCACATGATCGACCTTCAGCAATTGCCCACACAATAAGACTCTGGCCACGACCCATGTCGCCGGCCACAAAGATGCCAGGAACGTTGGTCTGATAGTCAGCACCGCGAGCCACATTGCCGCGTTCATCGAGTGCCACGCCCAATTGGTCTATCCACGAACCTTTTTCCGGACCAACAAAACCCATTGCCAAGAAAACAAGGTCGGCAGGAATTTCAATCTCTGAGCCTTCCTTCTTTTCGAAACGACCGTTGACCATCTCGACTTCATTCAGCAAAAGTGCACGCACATTTCCGTTTCCATCGTCGAGGAATTTTTCAGTATTCACACTGAACATTCGCTCGCCGCCTTCTTCATGTGCAGACGAAGTGCGATAAATCATGCTCCACTGTGGCCACGGGTTACCTGCGGCACGCTCTTCAGGTGGTCGCGGCATGATTTCCAATTGAATGACTTGCTTTGCACCTTGACGAAGCGATGTGCCCAAACAATCCGCTCCAGTGTCTCCGCCACCGATGATGACAACGTTTTTTCCTTTTGCATCGATTGATGCATCCGAAAAATCGCCTTCTTGCACTTTGTTTGCAATTGGCAAGTACTCCATCGCTTGATGAATACCTGCGAGTTCCCTGCCAGGCACATCTAGGTCACGCCATGCTGTTGCACCACACGCCATCACAATTGCGTCATGAGAAGCGAGAAGAATTTCTACGTCTACTGCCCCACCAACATCTGCGTTGGTACGGAACTCTGTTCCTTCTGCACGCATCTGATCTAAACGACGATCGAGATGACTCTTTTCCATCTTGAACTCAGGAATGCCATAACGAAGCAACCCACCGATTCGGTCTGCGCGTTCCAACACAACCACTTCGTGACCAGCACGCGTGAGTTGTTGGGCTACTGCAAGACCAGCAGGGCCACTGCCGATGATTGCAACGCGCTTTCCTGTTTGCAATGTTGGAATTTGTGGTGTCACCCATCCTTCATTCCATGCGTGATCGATGATGGTGACTTCAACCTGCTTGATCGAGACGGGATCTTGGTTGATTCCCAAGACACATGCAGATTCACATGGCGCAGGGCAAAGACGCCCGGTGAACTCTGGGAAGTTATTGGTGGCGTGTAGTCGCTCGATGGCATCTTGCCAATGTTCGCGATACACCAAATCGTTCCAGTCAGGAATGAGGTTGCCAAGTGGGCAACCGTTGTTGCAGAACGGGATGCCACAGTCCATGCAGCGACCTGCCTGGCTCTTCAAGATGGAACCATCAAATGGTTCGTACACCTCTTTCCAGTCTTTCAATCGCAGTTCCACTGGACGACGCGTCGGACCGCTGCGGCCCCACTTCAAAAATCCGGTTGTCTCACCCACGTGCTGCCTCCATCACTCGGTCATCTGTTTGTTCTTGTGTCAACCCTTCGGCTACCGATTCTGCTTGCACGGTAAGAACTCGTTTGTAATCGCGTGGCATTACTTTGCGGAAGCGTGACACTTCCACAGTCCATGCTCCCAAGATGCGGTCAGCAATGGCTGATTCAGTAAAGGAACCGTGTCGAGCGATTGCCGCACGGAGCCATTCCTCATCTTCGCCACCAACGTGTTCAAGTTCCACCATCTCGTAGTTCACATTGCTTGGGAACTGGCCATCTGGGTCATACACATATGCAATGCCACCAGACATACCAGCAGCGAAGTTTCGACCAGTAGCGCCAAGCACCACCACGCGACCACCGGTCATGTATTCACAACCATGGTCACCAACGCCTTCCACTACTGCTGTGGCTCCAGAGTTACGCACGCAGAAACGCTCACCAACGGTTCCGCGAATAAAGATTTCACCACTTGTAGCGCCGTACCCAATGACGTTGCCAGCAATCACATTTTCTTCCGCAACAAATGTGGACTCACGATGTGGATGCAAGATGATGCGACCGCCAGATAAACCTTTTCCGAGGTAGTCGTTACTGTCGCCTTCTAGTCGCATTTCAATTCCTGCTGGAACAAACGCACCAAAGCTTTGTCCAGCAGAGCCCGTGAAGTGAATCTTGATGGTTCCATCAGGCAGACCTACGCCGCCCCATGCTTTCGTGACTTCGTATCCAAGCATTGTTCCCACGGTGCGATTCACATTTCGAATCGGAACGGAGATGTTTACTGGACGAGCGTCGGCAATTGCAGTTTGCGACTGTGCAATCAATTCGTTATCAAGTGCTTCGTCCAAACCATGATCTTGAGCTACTGACATAAACGGAGTTTGGTTGTACGGGTTCTGCGGAACTTCCAACATCGGAGAAATGTCGAGACCCTTTGCCTTCCAGTGATCGACAGCTTTTCGAGCATCAATCATTTCGACATGACCAACTGCTTCTTTCAATGTGCGGTAGCCGAGTTGTGCGAGATATTCCCGCACTTCTTCGGCGATGTACTCAAAGAAGTTCACAACAAACTCGGGCTTACCAGAGAACCGTGAACGAAGCGTTGGGTTCTGAGTTGCAATACCAACAGGGCATGTGTCGAGATGGCATACGCGCATCATGATGCAACCACTCACCACTAATGGCGCAGTAGCAAAACCAAATTCTTCAGCACCAAGTAACGCAGCGATGACTACGTCACGTCCGGTCTTCATCTGACCATCAGCTTGTACAACGATGCGGTCGCGTAAACCGTTCAGCATCAGAGTTTGTTGCGCTTCAGCAAGGCCGAGTTCCCACGGTGCCCCTGCATGCTTCAGAGATGTGAGCGGAGACGCACCAGTTCCGCCATCGTGTCCAGAAATAAGAACGACGTCTGCCTTGGCTTTGCTCACTCCGGCAGCAACAGTGCCAACACCCACTTCAGCAACCAATTTCACGTGAACTCGCGCCAATGGGTTCGAGTTCTTCAAGTCATGAATCAATTGCTTCAAGTCTTCAATGGAATAGATGTCGTGGTGCGGTGGCGGACTAATCAAGCCAACTCCGGGAGTGGAGTGACGCGTTTTTGCTATCGACGGATACACCTTGTACCCGGGCAGCTGGCCACCTTCGCCGGGCTTTGCACCCTGAGCCATCTTGATTTGCAAGTCGTCGGCATTCACCAGGTATTCGCTAGTAACACCAAAACGCCCCGACGCCACTTGCTTGATGGATGAACGCTTTGAATCACCATTTGCCATCGGTGTAAAGCGTTCTGGATCTTCTCCGCCTTCACCCGTGTTGCTCTTTGCACCAATACGGTTCATTGCGATGGCAAGTGTCTCGTGCGCTTCGGCAGAAATTGAGCCGTAACTCATTGCGCCTGTTGAAAAGCGCTTCACAATTTCAGACACTGGTTCAACCTCATCGATAGAAATTGGTCCACTTTTGCTCGTACGCAACTCAAACAATCCACGCAGGGTTGCCAAACGTTGCGACTGGTCGTCAACATCTTTGGTGTACTGCTTGAACAAGTCATAGCGACCGGCACGAGTGGAGTGCTGCAAGCGATACACGGTGTCTGGGTTAAACAAGTGAAATTCACCCTCGCGACGCCACTGATATTCGCCACCAAGTTCAATGCGTCGATGTGCACGAAGGTCTGGGCGCTTCGGATGTGCAGTTGCATGGCGTGAAGCCACTTCTCGCGCAATCTCTTCAAGGCCAATTCCACCGAGACGAGACACTGTGCCTGTGAAGAATTCATCGACAAGGTCTGTTGCTAAACCAATTGCTTCAAAAATTTGAGCTCCGGTATACGAGGCCACCGTTGAGACACCCATCTTTGACATCACTTTCAAAACACCCTTTCCAGATGCCTTGATGTAGTTCTTCACGGCCTGATACGGCTCCATGCTTCCCAACAAATACATGTCGTTCGAAATGATGTCTTCAATGGTTTCAAATGCGAGATACGGGTTGATAGCGCCGGCGCCAAAACCAACGAGCAATGCCATGTGATGCACTTCGCGCGCATCGCCGCATTCCACAACCAATCCAACATTTGTGCGACGCTTCTCACGAATGAGGTGGTGATGCACTGCACTTGTCAACAACAACGATGGAATCGGTGCAAACACCTCATCAGAGTTGCGGTCAGACAACACGATGATTCGCGCGCCCTGAACAATTGCTTCGCTGACATCTTGACGAACTTTGTCTAAAGCAGAGCGAAGACCCTCGCCGCCATCTGCGACGCGATACAAGCCACTAATGACAACAGCAGCCAAATGTGGATGTGTGTTCTCGTCGTTGATGTGGATGATCTTTGCAAGGTCGTCGTTATCGATGATTGGGAATGGCAGTACCAACTGGCGGCAACTGTCTGGGCCTGGCGCCAAAAGGTTTCCTTCTGGACCAACACTTGTACCAACCGCTGTCACCACTTCTTCACGAATGGCGTCTAACGGCGGGTTCGTGACTTGTGCGAAGAGTTGCTGGAAATAATCGAATAACAAGCGCGGCCGATCCGACAGAACAGCAATTGGAGTATCTGTACCCATTGACCCAAGGGGTTCGGTACCTGTTCGCGCCGTTGGCGCAAGAATGACTTTCAGTTCTTCTTCGGTGTACCCAAACATCTGTTGCCGGCGCATCACACTGTCGTGGCTGTGAACAATATGTTCTCTGTCTGGCAGGTCTGCCAAGTGTGTAAGGCCTTGTTCGAGCCACTCTGAGTACGGATGTTCCGACGCGAGTTGCATCTTGATTTCTTCGTCATCGATGATGCGGCCTTGTGCGGTGTCAATGAGGAACATCTTGCCTGGCTGCAAACGACCTTTCTTCACTACACGTGAAGGTTCAATATCAAGGACACCAGCCTCTGATGCAAGCACAACAAGATCATCTTTCGTAATCCAATAGCGACCAGGACGCAAACCGTTACGGTCGAGCACTGCTCCAATAAGTGTTCCATCAGTAAATGCGACGTCTGCTGGTCCGTCCCACGGTTCCATGAGAGATGAGTGGAATTCATAGAACGCACGCTTGCGTGGATCCATGCGGTCATTGTTTTCCCATGCTTCTGGAATCATCATCAACAATGCATGCGGCAGTGAGCGGCCCGAGAGGTGCAGCAGTTCCAACACTTCGTCGAAACTTGCAGAGTCACTCATACCTGGCGTGCAGATTGGGAACGCGCGTTCAAGACCATGAATGGTGTCGCTTGCCAACAACGCTTCGCGCGTACGCATCCAGTTTCTGTTTCCCTGCACCGTGTTGATCTCACCGTTGTGAGCGATGTAGCGATACGGATGAGCTAACGGCCACGAAGGAAACGTGTTTGTAGAGAATCGACTATGAACGAGTGCAAGCGAAGACTCCATGCGGTCATCCCAAAGGTCTGGGAAGAAGTCACCCAACTCGGGAGTCGTAAACATTCCCTTGTACACAAGTGTGCGCGCCGACAACGACGAGAAGTAGGTACGCATGTCACCAACGAGTTCACGCTCGATGCGCTTACGCGCCACGAAAATCTTGCGGTCAAGATCTATGCCCTCTGCCCCTGCAGGGTCATCGAGGAAGAACTGCTGAATTGCTGGCATCACGGCACGTGCGGACGCACCCAGACAATCTGGGTTCGAAGGAACAACACGCCAACCAAGTGGCCGCAGCCCTTCTTCAACGACGATGCGCTCCACAGTTTCAATTGCCGTTGCTGTGCACACTGGGTCAGCCGGGAGAAATGCGATGCCAACGGCGTATTTACCCATGGCAGGAAGTTCGAAGCCTGCAACTGCTCTCAAGAATGCATCGGGTACCTGAATCAGAATTCCAGCGCCATCGCCGGTGTCTGCTTCTGCACCAGTAGCTCCACGATGTTCCATGTTGCATAACGCCGTGATTCCGAGCGTCACAATCTCGCGACTACGGACGCCTTTGATGTTGGCAACAAACGACACGCCACACGCGTCGTGTTCAAAGCGTGGGTCATACAAGCCGTGGGCAATGGGGAGATCTGGGTTCATGTGCGTCGAGTCCTTACAGCTGCTACGAGAGCAGGGGTAATCAGGTGGATTGTCCACCCGGGACGACGCTGGCCCGAGCAAAGTCAAGGCTACCCAGGCTGACGCCCTGATGCCAAGAGATTTAGAACCCTATTTGGGGTCGATATATGCAGGTGCGCGCTTCTCGAAGTCGCTCATCACTGCCTCACGCTGGTTGTGCCCGCCGATGAGGCTTCCAATGATGCGACGTTCCGCAGCAAATTGGGCAGCAGCGAAATCCATGGTGAGACGGTTCAACAACTCTTTCGCACCTCGCACCGCATCTGGGCTGCGTTTGCAGATCTCTTCGGCAAAGGCAAATGCATCATCACGAGGATTCTCTGACAAGCGAGTGACAACACCAATTTCGTGTGCTTCACGACCATCAAAGATACGAGCAGACAACACGATGTCTTTCATCACGTCGGGACGTACAAGACCCTGCAAGAGAACCGTGCCTGACATGTCGGGTACTAAGCCCCAATATGTTTCGCGAACACTGAACTTTGTATCTGGATGCGCAATACGAATGTCGGCACCGAGAGCAATCTGGCAACCGCCGCCAAGAGCATGACCATGCACTGCTGCAATCACTGGCACTGGCACTTCTTGCCATACCCATGCTGACTGCTGACCAAGGTGCGTGATGCGACCTTCTTGCATGTCACCAGCAGATGGTTGTTTTTGCGTCGTATCGCGGTCACCGCCACCGGCCATGGCGCCCATGGACGCAAGGTCGAGGCCAGCACAGAAAGAAGCACCTTCGCCTGAGAGCACTACAACACGAATTTTCTTGTTGGTCTTCAATGATTCGCCGGCGTCCACAATCGCTTGGAACTGCTCACCATCAAGTGCATTGCGCTTGTCGGCACGGTTGAAGCGGACATCGGCGATGCCGTCGGAAATGGAAATAGTGACTCTGTCGCTCATATTCCTAGTTTGGCACGGCCCCACTCGTCTGATGTCAGCGAAGCCGTGGCAGACTGCCCACTATGCATTTAAACCTTTCCGCCGATGAAGTACTCAAGACAACCCGCAGCGTGCGTAAGCGCCTCGATTTCGACAAGCCAGTAGAGCGCGAGATCGTCGAGGAGTGCCTTGAAATCGCCTTGCAAGCACCCACAGGTTCAAACAGCCAAGGCTGGCATTGGATCATCGTGGAAGATGATGCAAAGAAGAAGGCACTTGCCGACATCTATCGCAAGAACTGGGATCTGTACTCCAACGCACCTGCTCGCCAATTCGCCGAAGGCGACACCCGCGGAGAGCGCATGCCACTCGTTCGTGACTCTGCAGCATTTCTTGCTGAGAACTTTGAGAAGGCACCGCTGTTGTTGATTCCAGCAATTGATGGTCGCCTCGACAATCTTCCTTCATTTGCTACTGCTAGCCAGTGGGGTTCATTGTTGCCCGCCGTCTGGAGTTTCATGCTTGCACTACGTGAACGTGGCATGGGTTCTGCATGGACGACCATCCACCTCATGAACGGTGGCGAAGAAGAAGCCGCCAACTTGCTTGGCATTCCACACGATCGCATTAGCCAAGCCGGCCTCTTCCCTATCGCCTACACAATCGGAACAGACTTCAAGCCTGCAAAACGAGAGCCACTGAGCAAAGTCCTTCACTGGGACAAATGGTAATGACCGACATTGTCACGTATGTGCTGACTGATGGCGTTGCAGTCATCACCATGGATGACGGCAAAGCCAATGCAATGTCGCTTGCACTGCAACAAGCAATTCATGCAGCACTTGATCAAGCAGAACGCGATGCAGCACCTGTTGTACTTGCAGGTCGCCCAGGCATCTTGTCTGCTGGATTCGACCTCAAGACACTCGCCGCAAGTGGTCAACCGGCAGTCGACATGCTGAATGGCGGACTTGAACTCGCTATTCGCTTGTTGTCATTCCCTCATCCTGTTGTGATTGCATGTGGTGGTCACGCCATTGCAATGGGTGTGTTCATCCTGTTGTGTGGCGATTACCGCATTGGTGTCCGTGGCAATTTCCGCTACACCGCGAACGAAGTTGCCATCGGCATGACAATGCCGTTTTCAACAATCGAAATCCTTCGTCAACGCGTCACGCCTGCAGCGCTCACGCGTTCAGTTTTGCTGGCAGAAATTTTCACTCCAGACAATGCAGTGGAAACAGGATTTCTCGACGTCGTTGTTGACGATTCGGAACTAATGACAACTGCAATTGAGTTTGCCAAGTCCACGTCCTCACTAAATGCAGATGCGCACACTCACAGCAAGAAGCGCTTGCGTGCAGATGTGATCACCGCCATTCGTGAAGGCCTCGTAAAGGACTACGACGGCTGGAAGAAGCAGTTCCTCTAGTCCACTAAGCGCAAGCCGCTTGGCGCAATCGACTGATCGACAAACGGTAAGTCCACGACGAACTCTGTGCGGTGCGCAGGGAAAACGTGACGAGACACCAACACGGTCTTGCCTTCAACGCTTTGGGTTGTTCGTTCACATCGCAATACGGGTGAACCGACAGGCACCTTCAACAATGCAGCTTCATCTGCCGAGGCGGCATCTGCGCCAATTGTTTGTGTTGCTCCTGCAAAGGGAATGTCGAGCAGTTCATAAAACGGAGAACGTTCAACATCTGCGCGAGATAGGTGTTGACCCAAATCACCGGGACACCACACCGTGACAATTGCGAACGGCTCTCCATCAGCGAGATTCACGCGGCGCACTCTCAACACTTGAGAAGTACCCAACGCCAGTGCAACATCTTTGGGTGCTTTCTCAAACGCAAACTCCAATACACGGCGTTCAGGCGTTGCCCCAGAATTGCGTAATTGATCTTCCAAGGTGGCCAATCGCGCTAGTGGCTGCCGCACTGTTTCGCCGGCGACAAACCATCCGAACCCCTGACGTGAATCAACAAGTTCTCCGTCGCGCAACAACTCAAGAGCCTTGCGAATGGTCACGCGGCTGACTTCAAACTCAGTGGACAAATCAGATTCGCTCGGCAGTAGACGCCCGGCCGCATACGAACCCGAGAGAATTCGGCCTCGAAGTTCTTCGGCGATCTGGTGATAGCGAATGGTTCTCACTTGTATTATAGTTGTATACATCTGAACAAAACGCAAGTACTCATTGCTTGCCCACCGAAAGGTAACCACCATGGCTGTTTCTGCTGGCACCCCGATTGAACTTGTGCAAGGCGTGTACTCAACGCTTCCCGCTAATGCCGCACTAGGACGCAAGCGCCTTGGTCGTCCACTCACATTGGCCGAGAAAATTCTCATCAACCATCTTTCTGACCCCGCTTCACAAGAGATGGAACGCGGTCGCAGTTACGCAGACTTTCATCCCGATCGCGTCGCCATGCAAGACGCAACAGCACAAATGGCGTTATTGCAGTTCATGACAGCAGGCCTCCCCACCACTGCCGTGCCATCCACAGTGCACTGTGACCACCTCATTCTTGCCAAGGTCGGTGCCAAACTCGACTTGCGTGACGCAAACGATGTGAACCGCGAGGTGTACGACTTCTTGCGCAGTGTCTCTGCAAAGTACGGCGTTGGTTTCTGGGGCACAGGTAGCGGAATCATTCACCAAGTAGTTCTCGAGAACTATGCATTCCCAGGCGGAATGATGATTGGTACCGATAGCCACACACCAAACGCTGGTGGTCTTGGCATGGTGGCAATTGGTGTTGGCGGTGCAGATGCTGTCGATGTCATGACAGGCTTTCCGTTCAACGTGCGTTGGCCAAAAGTTATTGGCATCAAACTCACCGGAACACTTTCTGGTTGGGCTAGTCCAAAAGATGTCATCTTGGAAGTTGCACGCCAACTCACAGTAGAAGGCGGCACCGGAGCCATCGCTGAATACTTTGGCCCTGGCGCAGACAGCATTTCTGCTACAGGTAAGGCAACGATCTGCAACATGGGTGCAGAAATTGGCGCCACATGTTCAGTGTTCGGATACGACAGCAACATGAGTGACTACCTGCGAGCAACTGGTCGTGAGGCAATCGCAGCTGCAGCAGATGCTGTAGCCGACGACCTTCGTCCAGACGATGGTGCGCAATACGACCAGGTCA
>JAPKZX010000010.1 GCA_026393575.1 Actinomycetota bacterium | reverse complement strand
AACATGGGTGCAGAAATTGGCGCCACATGTTCAGTGTTCGGATACGACAGCAACATGAGTGACTACTTGCGCGCAACTGGTCGTGAGGCAATCGCAGCTGCAGCAGATGCTGTAGCCGACGACCTTCGTCCAGACGATGGTGCGCAATACGACCAGGTCATCGAGATTGATCTCACTTCATTGACGCCACTTATTAACGGCCCTCACTCCCCTGACCGTGCCCACAAAATTGGTGCACAAGGCGTAGGTGCAGCAGCACGCGAAAACGATTGGCCACTGAATATTTCTGCAGCTCTTATTGGCTCTTGCACGAACTCGTCATATGAAGACATCACACGTGCAGCATCAATTGCGCGTCAAGCAAAAGCCAAAGGTCTCAAGGCCAAGGTTGAACTCCTCATCTCACCGGGAAGTGAACAAATTCGTGCAACCATTGAACGCGACGGACTTCTTGCAGACCTTGAAGCAATTGGTGCAACGGTGTTGGCCAATGCCTGTGGTCATTGCATCGGACAGTGGGAACGCGCAGCCGATAAAACTGCAAAGCCCAACAGCATTGTGAATTCTTTCAACCGCAACTTTCCAAAGCGCGCAGACGGCTCAGCAAATACGTTGTCATTTGTAACAAGCCCCGACACCGTGATGGCAATTGCGCTCTCCGGTCGTCTCGACTTTGATCCGACTGTCGACACCATCACCAGTGCAGACGGCACCGAAGTAACACTCGATGCACCACGTGGCGACATTCTTCCCGCAAAGGGCTACGACCCCGGCGTTGACACCTTCACTGCCCCACCAGCAGATGGAAGCGGTGTTGTTGTGGAAGTAAGCCCTACTTCTGATCGTTTGCAACTTTTGCAACCATTCAGTGCGTGGGACGGCAACGACTACATCGAATTGCCCATCTTGATGAAGGCACAAGGAAAGTGCACCACAGACCACATCTCTGCAGCTGGAAAGTGGCTTACGTACCGTGGTCACCTTGAGAACATCTCGGGCAACTTGTTCATTGGTGCTGTCAATGCATTCGGTGGCGCAGTGGGCGAAGGACTCGACGTAATCGACGGTTCGCGTCGCAGCTACCCAGACATTGCCAAGCACTATGGCGAGTCCGGTGTGCAGTGGTGCGCAATCGGCGACCAGAACTACGGCGAAGGTTCCTCACGTGAGCATGCGGCGATGGAGCCACGTTTCCGTGGCGGCGTCGTTATTTTCGCTCGGTCATTTGCTCGTATTCACGAGACAAACTTGAAGAAGCAAGGTCTAGTTCCACTTACTTTCGCCAATCCAGATACTTATAACCAGATCGAAGAGACGGATCGCATCAGTGTGTTGAATCTTCCTCCAGTTCCCGACAAACCAATGCAGTGTCGCATCACCAAGGCAGATGGCTCCACCATCGACTTTGAGGCAAAGCACACATTTAGTCCTGAACAAGTGGAATGGTTCAAAGCCGGTTCTGCGCTCAACATTGTTCGCGCAAAAGTTGCCAGCCAGAAATAACTAATCGGTACCTGGGCGCCGATCATCTTCGGCGTTCGGGTCACCTTTGTAGTTCGACGGGTACGACCGTCGCAGTTCATCTTCAGTGGGTTCGTAGTACTCGCGTCCCTCTGGCGGCAACAATGCACTAATTGCAGCCATGATTGCTGCAGTATCTGCATCTGCATCTGTGTACGACAACGGAACAGGCGCTCCAACAACAATGATGACGTCTGGTGGCGAAGTCACGTTTGTGATGTTGGGCAACTTTGCATTGCGTGGCCACACTTTTTCGGTTCCCCAGATACCAATCGGGATGACTGGAGCTTTGGTTTGTGCTGCCAATTTTGCTGCGCCCCAACGCCCCTTCAATACCGGATCAAAAAATGCACGGCCGCGAGGAATGGTTCCTTGTGGCATTAATGCAACAAGGTCACCAGCGACTAACGATTCTGTTGCTGCGCGCAATGGTTCATCACTGCCAGTTCCGCGTTCTACACGGATGCCGCCGAGTGCAGCCGCGAGTGGCCCAATCACTGGTGCATCAAAGACTTCTTTTTTGCCGAGGAACCGCACTGCTCGGCCAGTTTTTGCTACCGCTAGTGAAACCGCTGCGATATCGAAATAACTGCGGTGATTTCCACAAATAATTGCGGCGCCATCCGTAGGAATGTTTTCAGTTCCTGAAATTTTGAAGCGTGCATATGGGAACACTTCAGGACGGGCAAACTTCATCAGTACTTGTTGTGCTTCAAGACCCACTACAGGAACCTTTGCAACACCGAGCGGTACATCGAGATGCATGACAGGCCAACGACGTGCTGCGGCCATGAGGCGTAAACGCCAATCTGGGTTTACGCAAAATGGATTTCCCACTGAGGCAAGTAATGGCTCATCAAAAACGCTGTCGCTATATGCGTACGAACCAGCAAGGTCTACACCGTGTTCGTCAGCCCAACGCTTCACAGCATCACGTTTGCCACGTGACCACACATATTGACCGTCTAACTCACCCGTGTAACAACCATCCGCATCAACTGCATACGTTGTTGCAATCACATCGTCAAAACCCATGAGTTCTGCAAAAGGTTCAATGAGATCTCGCGGAGTTGTAGTTGCCAAAACAACTTTTCTTCCTTCAGCACGATGCCCTTCGATGACTTGATTGGCATACGGCTGCACCATTGCAAGAATGTCGGGCGCTGCTGTTCGCGATGCTGCGCGCACTTCCTCACGTGAATGACCACGCATCGCAATGACTGCTTGGCGACCCAAGACCATGGACGGAAGATTCTCACCGAACGTTTCAAAGACTTGATACATGAGAGATTCGCCAGGAATGTTTCTACTGACCACTCCTGTTTCGCGCAACACTCGACTCACAACATGAGCAGATGCACCCGAAAGAAGCGTTCGATCAAGATCAAAAAATGCTGCGTGCCCCACGCGGGCACACTACGCCTGAATTGGGGCGTTGTATATGGGGATAAATGGGAAAGGCCCCGCACTAGGCGGGACCTCTCAACCGAAACCCGATGGGGGGGACCATCTGATGGGTTCTTTCGGCCGGACTAAAGGGGGGATGTCCGGCGCGATTTGTTAGTGAAATTATGCACGTGAATGCGTGAACACTCAAGTCGAACGGCAAGATACTTGCTATCGTTTTTAGTGATAGGTCATTTTCGACCCAGAAAGGAGCCTGAGCCATGGAAATCAAGCAACTTCAGAGTCTCGTCGCCATCGCCGATCATGGGTCGTTCTCGGCTGCTGCCAAATACCTCGACACGGTTCAGTCAAACGTGTCTGCCCACATCGGACGTCTTGAAGCAGCACTTGGCACCATACTCATCGACCGTTCCACCGGCGCTCTCACTGACGAAGGTGACCTTGTGCTCACGCGTGCACGGCGCATCTTGCATGAGGTGGAAGACATCGATGCAGACATCCATTCATTGGGAGACACAGCAAAAGGAGACTGCCGAGTTGGCACTATCGGCACCACCGCACGCTGGCTAATGCCACCACTTCTTTCATCATTGTCGCGCCACCATCCAGATGTGCGCACAACCATCGTTGAAGGAGCCACCTCTTCATTGTTGCTTCGACTAGCAAACGGCGAGATCGATGCCGCGATTGTCCACCTTCCCATTGCAGATACCACACTTGATGTTCGCGAACTGTTTGCAGAAGAATTGTTCCTTGTTGCACCAACGCAACATGTCTTGGCCAAGCACACTTCCATCACACTGGAAGAACTTGCAGAGCATCCCATCATGCTTGCCCCACGAGGAACTGCACAACGCCGCATTGTCGACCGAGCTGCAGCAAACCATGGAGTCGTTCTGCAATCATTGGCAGAGATCGATGGCGTTCGCCTCATGGCGTCACTTGTTTTCGAAGGTTTCGGCGCGGCCATTGTTCCTGCAAGTGCCGTACCCGGTTGGCTCAAGGGCAACTTTGTTCGTATCCCTATTGAAGAGATGCCTCGTCGAGTTGTGGGATGGGTACAACGACCACGTCCACGACCCAACAGAGCCACATTGGCGGTACGCGAGCGAGCAATAGATACCGTGCAACGCCACGCCCCTCGCCAACCAGGAATCACCTTAGAAATAGGCGTGAAACCTGCCAAAGGACCCCGCCCCTCGCTCAGTGTCTAGTCTGTAGTGAGTGAGCACTACCGACATCAATACTTTTGACGTTGTGGTTGAACTACAGCACAGTGTTCCTGGTGCCGCTTCTGCCGCAGTCGTGCGCTTTTCACATGGTCGAGAAGCAGTCTGGCTTACCGTTGATGGTGAAGTTCATAAAGGCGCACTCTCTGCTGCTGCTTCACATGTGATCGCAACTGCAGCCCAGACAGCACGTTCAAAGGGTCTCCCCCTTGTTACACAGATGGAATCATCAGGCGCTGACATTCTTGAAGGAATCGCCGCACTGCACGGTTGGGGAACAGCCGCCAAAGCGTTAGCCGATTGCTCAGGAGTTGTTCCCACCATCAGCATTGTGACTGGTCCTGCAGTTTCTGGTCCGGCATTACTCATCGGACTGTCTGACTTTGTAGTGATGACAGATGAGTCGTATGCGTTTGTTAGTGGTCCAACAATGGTTGCCGAGTTCACTGGAATTGAAGTTTCAACTGATGAACTTGGTGGCGCAGGAACACATGCTCGCCATAGTGGCGCAAGTTCAGTTGTGGTTCCCGATATTGCCGGTGCCATTGCATGGGTCGAAGAACTTCTGGAGTTTTTGCCCTCCAATGTTGACCAACTCGCACCCATCACAGAGACCGATGACTCTGACGATCGATTAACACCTGAAGCTGGTGCTCTCATTCCAGAACTATCAACGGGCAGTTACGACGTTCGTGATGTCATCGCATCCATTGTGGACGATGGTCATTACATGGAGATTCGTGCACGGTGGGCTGGCAACGTCATCACTGCTTTTGCAAACATGGCGGGCTACTCCATCGGCATTGTGGCCAACCAACCCATTTCACTTGCTGGCACTCTCGATATTCCCGCATCACAAAAAGCTGCGCGTTTTGTTTCATTCTGTGATGCGTTCAATATTCCAGTTCTCACCTTGGTCGACACGCCTGGTTTTTATCCGGGAAAAGACTTGGAGTGGCGAGGCATGATTCGTCATGGCGCTCAATTGGTGTTTGCGTACGCTCGAGCAACAGTTCCGCGTATCTGTGTCATCTTGCGTAAGTCATACGGCGGCGCATACATCGTGATGGACTCGAAAGAGATGGGCAACGACCTATGCCTTGCATGGCCATGGGCTGAATTGGCAGTTATGGGTGCCGGACAAGCTGCCGCAATTCTTCAACGCCGTGCTACCGACGAAGAACGTGCTGCGTTTGAGGCCGACTATTCACAACGACTCTTGAATCCGTACATCGCCGCAGAGCGTGGCTACGTGGACGCCGTGATTGATCCCGCCGATACTCGGCGTGAAATATGTGCCGCTTTGCACATGTTGCGAGACAAACGCGAAAAGCTTGTCTCTCGTAAACACGACAACACGCCCCTGTAAGCAAATATCAAGCCACGTAAGTGGAATAGAGCACTCTGCTTCGCCTAATCTGTCTCTTGGGGGAGAAAGCCCCCACACACAATTCGTCACTGTCGAGGGGATCCCAAATGACTGACACAATCACTATTACTGATGACCGGACGGGAAAATCCGTCACAGTGCCCATCACAGGCGGGGTCTTCAACTCATCAGCGCTGCGGGAACTCGATCCAAACCTCTTCATGTACGACCCTGCGTACCTCTCCACCGCAGCGTGTGCATCTTCCATCACCTACCTCGACGGCGAAGCCGGCATCTTGCGTTACCGCGGCTACCCCATCGAACAACTCGCTGACAAATCCTCTTTCCTCGAAGTTGCCTACTTGCTTCTCAAAGGTGAACTCCCCACCACTGCCGAATTAGAAGATTGGCAGTTCAACGTGACTCGCCACACCATGATTCACGAAAACATGCGTAAACGATTTGTAGATGGTTTCCATTACGACGCACACCCAATGGGCATGTTCATTTCCGCTACTGCAGCACTCGGCACTTTCTATGTAGACGCGAAAGACATTTTCGATTCAGAATCATTCGACAAGCAAGTACTTCGTCTTGTTGCAAAAGTTCCAACTATTGCAGCAATGTGTTACCGATTCAGCCAAGGCCTCCCCTTTGTGTCTCCAAACAATGCGTTGTCATACGGTGAAAACTTCCTGAACATGATGTTCCGCATTGGCGACGACTACACCGTCAACCCAGTCTTGGCTCGCGCGATGGACATCTTGTTCATCCTTCACGCAGACCACGAGCAGAACTGTGGCACCACAGCAATGCGTGTTGTCAGTTCAGCCAACTCAGATCCGTACACAGCTACTGCAGCAGCTGCCGCTGCCCTGTACGGCCCGCTTCATGGTGGGGCCAACGAGGCGGTAATCCGCATGCTCGCTGAAATCGGCGACGTGAAGAACGTTCCTGCATTTATTGAAAGCCTGAAATCAGGCGAAGGTCGACTCATGGGATTCGGTCACCGCGTCTACAAGAACTTCGATCCACGTGCCACCATCATTAAGAAGACTGCATACGACGTCTTTGAAGTCACTGGCATGAATCCGCTTCTCGAAGTCGCTATCGCGCTTGAGAAGGCTGCGCTCAGCGATGAATACTTCATCAAGCGCAAGCTGTACCCGAACGTGGACTTCTACTCTGGTCTCATCTACCAAGCACTCGGTTTCCCTGTCGACATGTTCACCGTATTGTTCGCGATTCCACGCACAGTGGGCTGGTTGTCACACATGCAAGAACTTCTTGCAGATAAAGATCAAAAGATCAGTCGCCCTCGTCAGTGGTACACCGGCTCTGACGAGCGCAATTACACAGCAATCACTGCGCGATAAACAGTGTGGCGTCTACGCCACTGAGATAACTATTTTGCCAACGTTGCCATTAGACGCCATGTATTCCTGCGCTGGCGCAATGTCTGCAAAGTTGTAACGCGAATCAATAACTGGTCGCAACTGACCAGTAGAGAACAAAGGCAACATCTCTGCGGCGAATCGTTGAGAAATTGCAACTTTTTCTTCTAGTGGACGAGCGCGCAACACTGTGCCCGTGATGGTTGCTCGTTTTGCCAACAAAGCACCAACGTTGAATGGCACTGGCTTACCCGCCATCACTCCCACTTGAATAATGCGACCCTTGACTGCAAGTGAAGCAACATTACGTTCCACATAGTCGCCACCTATGACATCGAGAACGACATCAACACCAATCCCGTTGGTTGCTTTTTGCACTTCCTCTACGAAGTCCTGCGAGCCGTAATCAACGACTACATCTGCACCAAGGTCGAGACATGATTGCACTTTGCCAGACGAACACGTGACAATGATGCGCGCACCAATTGCTTTCACAATCTGGATTGCGGCTGTGCCAACGCCAGATGCACCAGCATGCACCATGGCCCACCGACCAGACGTGAGTCCGCCCTGCACAACAAGAGCATCCCATGCAGTAATGAATACTTCTGGAATTGCAGCTGCATCGTGAAGTGACATGCCGGTAGGAACTGCCATTGCTTGTCTCTCGTGAGTGACGAGCTGTTCTGCATACGCACCGCCACTGGTGATACCCATGACGTGGTCGCCCACTTTCCAAGCAGTGACCCGCTCGCCCACTGCCGCCACTGTTCCGGCAAACTCAAGACCTGGAATTTCAGGACCAGAAGGAAACGGATTCGGATAAAAGCCCAACCGTTGAAGCAAGTCGGCACGGTTCAGTGCTGTTGCTGCAACAGTTACAAGAATTTCTTCGGCACCAAATACGGGCGTAGGAACATCTTCGAATTGCAGAACTTCTGGTCCGCCGTGGTCACGAAGAACCACTGCTTTCATGTTTAGGCCATCTTTGCTTGTAGACGACGATCGATTGCAGCGAGGAAATCTTCAGTCGTAAGCCATGGTTGTTCTTTCGAGATGAGAAGCGAAAGGTCTTTTGTCATCTCGCCGGCCTCGATGCACTCAACACACACTTGCTCGAGCTTCTCTGCGAATTCACTGAGCTTTGCATTGTTGTCGAGCTTGCCGCGGTGCTTGAGTCCGCCTGTCCATGCATAAATAGATGCAACAGGGTTCGTTGAGGTCTTGTTGCCCTTTTGATGCTCGCGGTAATGACGCGTGACTGTGCCGTGAGCTGCTTCTGCTTCAACTGTGCGACCATCGGGTGTCATCAGGACTGATGTCATCAGACCAAGTGAGCCGAAACCTTGAGCAACAGTGTCGGACTGGACGTCACCGTCATAGTTCTTACATGCCCAAACGTAACCGCCCTCCCACTTCATTGCGCTTGCGACCATGTCGTCGATAAGGCGGTGCTCGTACGTGAGTCCGGCTTTGTCAAAATCAGCTTTGAACTCTGCATTAAAGATTTCCTCGAACAGATCTTTGAACTGACCGTCGTAGGCCTTCAAGATGGTGTTCTTCGTGCTCATATACACGGGATAGTTGCGCGAGAGACCGTAACGGAACGATGCACGTGCAAAATCGCGAATGCTGTCGTTGAAGTTGTACATACCCATGGCCACTCCACCGTCGGCTCCGTACTGTGCAACCTTGAATTCCATTGGCGCGCTGCCATCTTCAGGCGTGAACGTCATTGTGACGGAACCGGCACCAGGAACTTTAAAGTCGGTTGCCTTGTACTGATCGCCGTGAGCATGACGACCAATCACGATGGGCTTGGTCCAGCCAGGTACAAGCTTTGGAATATTGCTGCAGATGATTGGTTCACGAAACACAACGCCACCGAGGATGTTACGAATCGTGCCGTTTGGCGACTTCCACATTTTCTTCAAGCCGAACTCTTCAACGCGAGCTTCGTCAGGGGTAATGGTTGCGCACTTCACGCCGACACCGTGCTTCAAAATTGCGTTGGCCGAGTCAATCGTGACCTGGTCGTCTGTGGCATCGCGATGCTCCATACCAAGGTCGTAGTACTCAAGATTGATGTCGAGGTACGGCAAGATGAGGCGGTCTTTGATGAACTGCCAGATGATGCGAGTCATCTCGTCTCCGTCGAGTTCAACTACTGGATTATCAACCTTGATCTTTGCCATGGGAAGCACCTTTTCTTGAAGCACCCCCTAGAGGGTGGCTACTTGTATCAGACTTGTACACAATAGCGTGATGGCCAAGGCTGCCCCCTACCATCTGTATTGATGGATTTTGAGTGGAGCCCTGACCAGATAGCACTTCGTGAAGAGGCTGCTGCCGTTGCTGCTGACGCCGTACAACGCTTTGGTCGCCACAACGTCACGTGGATGAATGGATACTCCAAAGAGTTCTCACAAGAACTCGCCCAACGTGGCTGGATCGGCATGATTTGGCCAAAGGAATTTGGTGGTGGAGGCAGACCTCCGATTGACCG